>JBEIFT010000393.1:0-1520 GCA_040382255.1 Phycisphaeraceae bacterium | reverse complement strand
GACCTGGAGCGCGCGCAGCAGCTGGCCGACGAGTTGCTCGCGCGGCACCCCGATTCCGCGGAGGCGAAGCTCCTGCACGCGACCGTCGCGCTGCAGCAATCGATCGAGGCCGGCGGCACGGCCGAGGCGGACCGCGTCCTGTGCAGCGCGCTGGAGGCGGGGCTGCCGATCGCGCCCGGGATGCAGGCCGCGGTGGCGGGGCTGTGGCTGGACGAGGGCGAGCCCGAGCGCGCGCGTGTGCTGGCGGACCGCGCGGTGGCGTTGCTCGAGGCGCTGGCGCGCGCGGGTGGCGAAGCCGGCGAACCCGCGGACCCCGCCGAACTGGGCATCGCGCTCCTGGTGCGCGGGCTGGCACGGGCCGAGATGGGGGAACCCTCCGCGGGCGTCGCGGATTTGGAGCGCGCCGTTGGCATGGCCCCGGACGCGGAAAGCCGGAAAGAGTGGCAGGGTTTGCTGGACGACCTGCGGCAGCGGATGGAGTGAACCAGCGGGCGCGGCGCCTTTCCCCGGGTACGCCGCCGACCCCCGGGGCCCCCTCCGCGCTGCAACCCCCTCCCGCCCGGGCGGTAGCAGCGGGGCACCGGAGACCGCATGCAGACCCCCAAGACGTACCGTTCGCGCGCCCGCACCCGCCGTGGCTTCACCATCCTGGAGCTGCTGATCGTGATCGGCATCCTGCTCGCCTTGGGCGGGATCGTCCTCTACAACCTGAGCGGCCAGGCCGACAAGGCCTACGAGGGCACGCAGACGGTGCAGATGCAGGCCATCAAGAAGGCCATGCTGATGTTCAAGAACGACTGCAAGCGCCTGCCCACGCAGGAAGAGGGCATCCCCGCGCTGTGGGACAAGGGCGTGCTCTCCGACGAGATCGCCGGCCGCTGGGCGGGCCCGTACCTGGAGCAGGCCATCCCGAAGGACATGTGGGGCCACGAGTGGGTCTACGTGACCGACGCGGAAGGCACCACGGTCGGCTTCGACATCGTCTCCGTCGGGCCGGACGGCCAGGAAGGCACCGACGACGACATCTCGCTGGCGAAGGGCAAGGGCAACGCCGAGGGCGACATGGATTCGTCGTCGGGCTCGTCCAGCTCGTCGTCCGGC
Organism: Phycisphaeraceae bacterium; assembly: GCA_040382255.1. GTDB lineage: Bacteria > Planctomycetota > Phycisphaerae > Phycisphaerales > SM1A02 > UBA966. The sequence continues at coordinate 419 of JBEIFT010000393.1, read as the reverse complement.
AGCGGGGCGAAGTGACGCCGTGCGCGGGCGCCGCGCATTCACGCTGATCGAGTTGCTCATCGTGGTGGGCGTGCTGGTGGCGCTCTCCGCGATCGCGCTGCCGTACGTCACGGGGATGGCCGAGCGCCAGGCGTTCGACGCCGCGGTGGAGCGCGTGGTCTCGCAGGCGGCCAGCGCGCGCGCGTACGCGCAGCGCGAGGGCGTCGTGGTGGAACTGGTGGCGCTGGACGACGGCGCGCGCATCGAGGCGCGCACGGTGGACTTGCTGGCCGCGGCGCCCGAGGGCGGCAGCGGCGGTGCGGGTGCTGCCGGCGGCGTGCGCGGCGCGGACGGCATGGAAGGCGCGCTGCGGGGCACGAAGGCCGCGCAGAAGCTGCGCCGCGAGATGGAGCGGCGCGTCGAGGCCGTGGCCGCGCGCG
>JBEIFT010000392.1:0-1526 GCA_040382255.1 Phycisphaeraceae bacterium | reverse complement strand
CGCCCTGGACCTGCTGGCCGCCGACGGCTGGCTGGACGATCGCGCGTTCGCCGCGGACCGCGCGGCGGCGCTTCAGCGGCGCGGTCCGGTCGCGGCCGACGCCATCGCCGCGCGCCTGGAAGCCGAGGGCGTCCGGCCCCGCGATGCCGCAGCCGCCGCGCGCGACGCAACCGACACCGACCCCCGCCCCGCCCTGGTCGCCGAGTGCCGTGCGGCGCGGCGGACAGGCGTCGGCGCCACCCGCATGGCCGGGCGGCTGGCTCGCCGCGGATTCGACCCGGATACCATCCGCGAGGTGCTGGAGACCTCCGGCTACCCCTTGGATGACTGACCGCATGCGCGCCATCGCCCACATCCCCGTCCTTGCCGTGCTTGCGACGCTGGCCGCGTGCCAGAACGAGACCAACTCGCTGACGAACGCAGAGCCGGGCGCCCTGCCCGACCTGCGCGCGGCGACGGCCTCGTCCGACGCGGCGATGGCGGCCTCGGGCCCCGTTGACCTGGACGGCCGCCCCGTGACCGGGCCCGCGTCGGGCACGACCACCACGCTCGACCGTTCCGGCTGGACCACCCTCGCGGTCAACCAGCCGCGCGGCCAGGTCGAGGTGCAGCCTTGGTACTACCAGCGCTTCGAGGGCTACGGCACCGGCCCGCGCACCACCGGCGCGTACCCCACCGTCGCCACCGCGCTCGGCACGCGCGACGGTGCCGGCAGCGTGGTGCAGGAGTGGGCCGCCGCGCCCGCGATCGGCGTGTTCTGGATCGCCGCCACCCCTGCGCAGGTGCTGGTGCTGCCGCCCCTCGAAACGGTGCGCGCGCCCGACCGCGAGGTCGAGTGGCTGCCCGCACCCAAGGCCACGACCGCACGGTGACGCGATGAACGGACTGGACGACAAGGGACTGCCGCGCGGATACCCGTTCAACGCGGACTGGGAGATCACGCCGCGCGAATTCGTCCGGCGCCGCGACGCGCACCAGCCGATGGTCCTGCTCGACTGCCGCACCGACGCCGAGCGCGGGATCGCGACGATCGCGGATTCGGTGCACGTGCCGATGAACCTTCTGATGGCCCGCCTGCCCGAGCTGCGCGCCCACGAGGGCACGCCGATCGTCGTCTACTGCCACCACGGCGCACGCAGCCTGCAGGTGACCGCGACGCTGCGCGAGGCCGGCTTCGACGAAGTCCACTCGCTGGCCGGCGGCATCCACCTGTGGTCGTTCGACATCGACCCCTCGGTGCCCGTCTACTGACCCGCGTGCTGCACCAGCGACTGCTGACCGGTTCGATCCTGATCGCCAGCCTGCTGCTGGCGCTGTGGGCCGATGGCCCGGCGTCGCGCGCGATCCCGGCGGACGCCCTGCCGTGGTGGATCGGCGGGCGCGACGGCATCGTCATCGCGGCGATCGGCATCCTGGCGCTGGCACCGCTGATGGGACGCGAGCTGGCCGCGATGCTGCGCGGCGCGGGGATCGCGGCGCCCACGGGGCTCACGATGCTGGCGGCGGTCGTGGGCGCGGCCGCGGTG
>JBEIFT010000391.1:0-1530 GCA_040382255.1 Phycisphaeraceae bacterium | reverse complement strand
CTCCTCCGCGAACTTCCTCGCTCCACCAGGTTCCGCTCGTCATCGTGTTCGGCCGATTCGGCACGTGGCACGACCCGAGTTGCAATCGGACCGTGGTACGCGTGCCTCATGGCCTCGTACGTCGCTGCGGAGGGGGCCAATGCTCGCTGCGGGCGCTCGCCCGTGGACGTTCAGCGCCGCCCGACCGCGTCGATTGCGCGGCGGTACGTCGCCTGCACCTGCCGGGCCGCGCCTTCCCAGTTGATGCCGCGGACCTCGTCGAAGCCCTCGTCGCGGAGGGTGCGGCGGAGCGGGGCGTACTTCAGGACCGCGGCGATCTTGTTGGCCATGTCGTCCACATCCCAGAAATCGCACTTGAGCGCGTTCTGCAGGATCTCGCTGACGCCGGACTGGCGGCTGATGAGGACCGGCACCTTGTGGCCGAGCGCCTCGAGCGGTGCGATGCCGAACGGCTCGCTGACGCTGGGCATGACGTAGAGGTCGGCCATGCTGAAGACGCGGCTGATGTCCTTGCCGCGCAGGAAGCCCGTGAAGAGCATCTTGTGGCCGATGCCGAGCTGCGCGGCCAGCTCGATCATGCGCTGCGCCTGGTCGCCACTGCCGGCGACGACGAACTTCACGTCATCGATCACCTCCAGCACGCGCTTGGCGGCGTGCACGAAGTACTCCGGGCCCTTCTGCATGGTGATGCGGCCGAAGTAGAGGACGATGCGGTCCTGCTTCTCGATCGTGCGCAGGCCGAGGGCCTTGGGGTCCAGGTCGACGCCGTTGTAGACCACGTCGCACTTGGCGGGGTTCACGGCGTAGCGGTTGGCGCAGATGTTGCGCGTCAGCATGCTGACGGTGATCACGCGCACGGCCGCGTGCATGCCGCGGCGCTCGATGTTGTAGACGGGCTGGTTGACGTGCTCGCCGGAGCGGTCGAATTCCGTGCTGTGGACGTGCACGACGAGCGGGCGGCCGGTGACGCGCGCGAGCGCGATGCCCGCGGGGTAGGTCAGCCAGTCGTGCGCATGGATGACGTCGAAATCGCGGCCGCGGCAGCTCTCGACGACGAAGCGCGCGTAGGCCTCGCTCTGGGCCAGGAGGTCGCCGGAGTAGTCGGGCGCGCTGCCGCCGCGTGCCAGCGCCAGTCCCGCGCCGCGGCCGCCGGATTCCGGCACGGCCGCGCGGACGGCGCGGGACATCTCGACGATCTCCGCGAAGGCGGTGGGGTCGTCGGCGCCGGTGCGTTCCCACGCCTCGAGGATGCCGAGCATCTCGTGGCGCGCGTGCTCGTCCAGGCCCTCGACCAGTCCGGCGCCGATCTCCTCGGGGCGGATGCCCGCGGCCATGGCGCCCGGGCGCAGCAGGCGCTGCGGCGCGGCGCTGGCCACCGCGATGCGCTCGAGCGCGGCACGCGCGGCCGGCGAGGAATACGCGCCCGACGCCACGAAGGGCGCCGCGAGCAGGCGGATCGTGCGGCCGAGCGCGGAGTCCGCGGCGTGGGCCGGGCTCGCGGTGGGGCGGTCGGTGGCAGGGGCGCCAGGG
>JBEIFT010000390.1:0-1532 GCA_040382255.1 Phycisphaeraceae bacterium | reverse complement strand
GGGCATCGGGCAGTCCCTACTGTAGACGCGGCCGGTCCCGCCGCGGGTCGCGCCGCCCGTGGACGAACGCCGATGAACCCCACCATGACCGCCCGTCGCACGCTCCTGCTCCTGGTGACCGCGCTCGTGGGCGCATGCGCCCAGCCCGGGCGCGCGCCCGAATCGGGCGCCTCAGCACCCGCCGCGACCACCGACGCGCCGATCGTGCTGGGCAAGGGCCTGACCGTCGACCGCGCCGCCGGCGAGGTCCGGATGGAATGCCAGGTCGCCATCGAGCACGGCTGGCTGGAGCAGGCGGTCTGCCTGGCCGGCACCCGCGAGCACGAATCGCTCCTGGCCACCGAGGTCGTTCCCAGCCGCCTGCATGCGGCGCTCCTGCTGCTGGGGCTGCAGCCGGGCGCGCCCGGTAGCTGGCGCGAGGTGCCGAAGGGCGATTCGTTCGCGATCGAGCGCGTGCCGCCCCGCGGGCCGCGCGTTGACCTCCTGGTCCGCGTGGCCGGGCGGCCCGACGCGCCGCTCGACCGCTGGATCCACGACCCCGTCGCGAACCGCGACTTCCCCGCGCAGCCCTGGGTCTTCGGCGGCAGCCTCATGCGCCCGAACCGCGCGCCCGAGCCGGGCGAGCACTACATGGCCGACCGCACCGGCAGCGTGGTGGGCATCGTGACCTTCGGCGACGAGGTCATCGGCTGCGCCGACGTCTTCGCGGACCGGACCGAGATCGACGCCGCCAGCTGGCAGGCCCGCGCCGGCGCCATGCCGCCGGCCGGAACGCCCGCGGTCCTCGTGATCCGCGTGCACCGCGACCGATAGACTTCGGTTCACGCAATGGACGCGTCCGCCCCCAGCACGCCCGCCGCACCCGCCGCCGCCGAGCTGCGCGCCGTCCGCAAGGCGTACTACAAGCCCGACGGTTCCATCCTGGTCGAGGCCCTTTGCGGCGTCGACCTGGTGGTCCCGCGCGGGCAGTACCTGGCGGTGATGGGCGCCTCGGGCAGCGGCAAGAGCACGCTGATGAACATGCTGGGCTGCCTGGACCGCCCGACCAGCGGCAGCTACCTGCTGGACGGCGAGGACGTCAGCCGCATGGACGACGAGACGCTCTCGCGCGTCCGCGGCCGCAAGATCGGCTTCATCTTCCAGTCGTTCAACCTGATCCCCGAGCTGACGATCGTCGAGAACGTCGAGGTACCGCTCTTCTACCAGGGCATCCCCGCCGCCGACCGGCGTGCGCGCGCCATCGAGAAGCTGGGCGTCGTCGGGCTGGCCGACCGCCTGGGGCACCGTCCCGCGGAACTCTCGGGCGGGCAGCAGCAGCGCGTGGCGATCGCGCGCGCGCTGGTCGCCGAGCCGAGCATCCTGATGGCCGACGAGCCGACCGGCAACCTGGACAGCGCCACCGGCGAGGCGATCCTGGAGGCCATCGACGGCCTGCACGACGCGGGCCTGACGATCATCATGGTCACCCACGACGACCGCATCGCCGACCGCTGCGAGCGCGTCTTCCGCCTGCGCGACGGGCTGGTCGAGAG
>JBEIFT010000389.1:0-1535 GCA_040382255.1 Phycisphaeraceae bacterium | reverse complement strand
GCCTTCTGCTTGTCGGTGTCGCGCACCTGCGCGCGGAAGCCGCCGGACTGGCCGAAGTTCTGCTGGTAGCCGCCCTGCTGGATGGCGCGCGCCGCGGTCAGCTGGCGCAGGCGCTGCTCCAGGTCCATGTCGGTGGGGTCCAGGCGCTTGGCTTCCTCGCCGCACGCGAACGCCTCGTTCCACGCATCCACGGCGCTGAAGAGGTCGACGCCCTGCATCCAGACCTTCTTCTGCGGCTTCTTCTCGAGCGCCTTGCGCAGCATGTTCATCAGCTTGGGGGCCAGCCACTGGCCGAAGCCCGACTGGCCGGCCTTGCCCGTGGCCTCGAGCAGGCGCATCGCGGCGCTGACGTTGTTCAGGTCGCGGACCCACGCGTACTCGGCGACGACCATCTTGTCGATCGCGGTGGGGCCCTCGATCTCCTTCAGGTCCTTCGAGGCGGCGGGCTTGCCGTCGGCCTGGAAGAACTTGATGCCGACCTCGTACATCCCCTGGTGCGCGACCATGTTGCCCGGGTCGAACTTGAGGCCCTGCGCGTAGAGCTTCAGGGCGTAGTCGAGCTGGCCGGTGTCGCCGGCGGTGCGCGCATGCTCGAAGAACTTGCGCGCCTTCTCGGGCTGCGGCTCGAAGGGCTTCGCGCCCGCATCCGACTCACTCTTTCGCCATCCGAAGATCACGGTTCAGGGGCCTCCTGGGGATGGATTAGCGTAGCATCCTTGCGCGATGCCCGAACGCGTCCCGAACGCCCGCCAGCCGAAGCGCCGGGTGGTCCTGTACCCGGACCCGGTTCTCCGGAAAAAGGCCCTTCCCGTGGCCCGCGTCGATGATTCCGTCCGCGAGCTGGTCGAGGACATGTTCGTCGTCATGGACCTGGAGGACGGCGCCGGCCTGGCCGCGCCCCAGGTGGGCGAGTGCCTGCGGATCTTCGTGACCGGCGCCCCGGAGCGCGGGGTGCCGCACAAGGCGTTCATCAACCCGGTGATCACCGTCGAGGAGGACGCCGAACTGGCGCCCCACGACGAGGGCTGCCTCAGCCTGCCGAACATCCGCGGCGCGATCCGGCGCCCGACCAAGGTGACCATCCGCGCGCTGGACCTGGAGGGCCGCGAGTTCATCGAGACGAGCGACGACTTCACCGCGCGCGTCTGGCAGCACGAGTTTGACCACCTGGAGGGGGTGCTCATCATCGACAAGATGAGCCCCCTGGACCGGCTGCGCGTCCGGCGCGCGCTGAACGACCTCAAGCGGTCCGCCGATGACTGACGGGGTGGCTGCGGCGATGGGCGACGGGCTTCCCATGGTCGTGTTCTTCGGATCAGGCGAGTTCGGGGTTCCCGTGCTCCGGGCGCTTGCCGATGCCGGCCGCGTGGCGCTGGTGGTCAGCCAGCCCGACCGAGAGGCCGGGCGGGGCAAGCAGCTGACGCCGACGCCGGTGAGCGCGTTCGCGCTGGAGCGCGGGCTGCCGCTGGTGCGCCCGCAGGACTGCAACGAGCCGGAGTCGCTGGCCGCGATCCGCGATGCGGCGCGCGCGTCGG
>JBEIFT010000388.1:0-1554 GCA_040382255.1 Phycisphaeraceae bacterium | reverse complement strand
GGGCTGGTCCCCGGAGAACGCGGACGGCCGCCGCGCGGTCACCATCATCGGTGACGCCAGCATCGTGAACGGCGTCGCGATGGAGGGCCTGAACAACGCGGGCACCCTCCACCGCCAGTTCCTGGTGATCCTGAACGACAACGGCATGAGCATCGCCAAGCCGCAGGGCGCGGTCGCGGCGTACTTCGACAAGGTCCGCCTGAGCCACGGCTACGGCGAGTTCAAGAAGACCGCGCGCGAGCTGGCCAAGCACATGTGGGGCGGCAGCCGCCTGGTCGAGCTCTACCACCGCCTGGGCGAGATCTCGAAGAACCTGGTCCACGAGAACGGCTGGTTCGAGCACTTCGGAATCGTCACCGTCGGCCCCGTCGACGGCCACGACATCCGCACGCTGGTCGAGGTCCTGACCGAGGCCAAGGAATTCGACCGCCCGATGGTCCTGCACGTGAAGACCGTCAAGGGCAAGGGCTTCGAGTTCGCCGAGAAGGACAGCTGCACCTTCCACTCGCCCAGCGCGTTCAGCGTGCTCCAGGACATGGAGAACGAGGGCTGCCGCGTCGAGATGAAGAAGAGCGGCCGCAGCTTCACTGCCGCGTTCGGCGAGGCGATGGCCGACCTGATGGCGCGCGACCCGAAGGTGGTCGCCTGCACCGCCGCGATGCCGGACGGCACGGGCATCTCCAAGGTCGCGTCGAAGTTCCCCGACCGCATCTGGGACACCGGCATCTGCGAGAGCCACGCCGCCGACATGATGTGCGGCATGGCGAAGACCGGCTGGAAGCCCTTCTTCGCCGTCTACAGCACGTTCCTCCAGCGCGCCTTCGACCAGTGCTTCCAGGAGAGCGCGCTGCAGGGCCTGCCCCTGCGCCTGTGCCTGGACCGCGCCGGCCTGGTCGGCGGCGACGGCGCCGTGCACCACGGCTTCTGCGACATCAGCATCCTGTCGGTCCTGCCGAACGCGGCGATCCTGGCCGCGATGGACGAGCCCAGCCTCAAGGCCGCGCTCGACTTCATGGCCGGCTACGACGCGGGCCTGAGCAGCGTCCGCTACCCGCGCGACGGCGTCAGCCCGATGTTCGCCGACCGCGCCTGCCCGCCGTTCGTCCTGGGCAAGGCGCGCGCACTGGTCGAGCACGCGCAGCCGGACGTCGCGATCCTGGCCTTCGGCACGATGGCGATCGACGCCGCCGAGGCGATGAAGGACCTGGGCGAATACAAGGTCAACCTGTACGACGCGCGCTTCGCGAAGCCCGTCGACGCCGCGCTGCTCAAGGACCTCCTGGGCCGCGGCATCCCGGTGATCACCATCGAGGACCACTCGATCCGCGGCGGCTTCGGCGCCTGCGTGCTCGAGGCCTGCAACGAGCACGGCCTGGACACGCGCCTGGTCACCCGCATGGCGATCCCCGACCACTGGATCCACCACGGCGCGCGCAAGGAGCAGCTGGTCGAGTCGGGCCTGGACACGGCCACGATCGCCCGCACCGTGCGCGCCGCGATCGACGGACGCCGCACCCCCACCCGCACGGCGGCGCACCCCGCCCCCGCCGCGGT
>JBEIFT010000387.1:0-1568 GCA_040382255.1 Phycisphaeraceae bacterium | reverse complement strand
GCGCTGGTCCGCGGACCTGGCGCACGGCATCGTGGGCGAGCCGGCGCCCGGCGATGTGTCGGGCGCGCGCGTGGCGCTGCGCGCGGGCATCCCGTTGGTGGTGGGGCAGTCGAGCCCGGCGGCGGCGCTGCTCGGCGGCACCGTGCCCGAGTGGGCCTTCGCCGTGGGCGATCCGTCCGCGGGTTGCCGTGCGGCGGTGCGGATGCTCGACGATCCGGCGTTGCGTGCCGACGTGCTGGCCCGTCAGCGCGCGGCCGCGGGAGTCGACGCGGCCTGAACGGGGCCGAGCAGCGCCGCGGCGGCGTCGTGGTAGAGGACGCGCAGCAGGTCGGGGGACAGTCGCTTGCCGCGCAGCGGCGGTGCGTCGTGCGGGTGGCGGGCCGGGTCGACCATCGCCAGGTCGGGGTCCGAGATCGGGCTCTCCGCGTCCCAGTCGCCCTCCCAGAGCGTGCGCAGCGCCCAGTAGCGGCTCGCGTAGAGGTCGAACGCGCTCTCCTGGTCGCTGGCCTTGGCGGCCATCTCGGTCTTGTTGTCGCCGGTGCGCAGGTGGTCCTCGCTGGTGACGATGTCGCTGCCGAAGAGGATGCGGCCCCGCCACCGCTCCAGGAACGCGACGACGTCCTCGCGCGGGTGGCGGCTGATCTCGCGCACGATCCACTTGGTGGCGCTGGCGTCCAGGTGCAGGTTCGGGTGGCGCTCCAGCAGGCCCGAGAGGAACGCAAGGTCCTCGGGGAAGCCGCCCAGGTGCGCGACCATCCACGGGTTCGGGTAGCGGTCCAGCAGGCGCTCGAGCGGCTCGTAGTGCTGGCGCTTGGTGCCGTAGCGCGAGGCATCGGCGTACTTCGTCGCGAACCAGGTGTCGGGGTCCGCCACGTGCGCCATCATCACCATGCCGAGCGAGGCGGCCTCGTCCATCGCGGCCAGGAGGTGCGGCGCGTCGAGCCGCAGCAGCGCGGGGTCGCCGGCCTCGGCGCCGAAGTCGATGCCGCGCGGCGCCGCCCAGAACTTGCAGAGGCGCGCGCCCTCGGCATGGAAGTGCCGGATGCGCTCCAGGAACTGGCGCCCGTGCGCCGCGATGCGGTCGGGATTGCTGAAGTCGGGCACCGCGATGAACTGCACGCGGTCCCCCATCACGCGGCGGATCGTGGGGATGTCCTCGAGCCGCGTCATCGAGTGGATGCGCCGGATGCCGTAGAGGTCCATCGATTCGGCCAGGAGCGCAGCGGCGCGCTCGCCGTGCACGTGCGCGTGCGCGTCGATGATCGGGTGGGGCAGGCGCGCGAAGGCCTGCGCTTCCGCGCGGTAGTCCATGCCGATCCGGTTGGACGGATTGACGAAATCGCCCGTGGCGGTGAAGCCCGGGCGCCTGTCGTCGGACGTGGGGGCGGCGCTCGTCATCGGCGCGGATCGTAGGCCGACGGGGCGCGGTGCGGCGTGCGGTGGCGCGTGTTCAGCGGCGCGAGCGCGTCTTCTTGGCGGCACCCTTGCGCGGCGCGGCGGGCTTCGTGGTCGGCGTCGCGGCACGCGTCGGCGTGCGGGGCGCGGCGGCCGCGCGGTCGGGCAGCGCG
>JBEIFT010000386.1:0-1573 GCA_040382255.1 Phycisphaeraceae bacterium | reverse complement strand
CCGCTCGCCATCCACGCGCGGCACTGCGGCGCACGCAGCGGATGCAAGCGCCAGGGCGACCAGGATCGGGTTCACGTTCATCACGCCTCCGGTACGCGGCGGTCTCATGCCTGGATCGGCACGCTTTCCACGATGTCCAGCCCGAACCCGTGCAGGCCGGGCATCGGCTTGGGGTGGTTCGTCAGGATGCGCAGCCGGGTCAGGCCCAGGTCGCGCAGGATCTGGCCGCCGACGCCGAAGAGCCGCGCGTCCATCGGCTGGCCGCCGGAGCCCAGTCCATCGACGCGCGTCAGGTCCGGCGCATTGACGTCGTCGCGCTCGGGGCGGCGGATCTGCGCCAGGCGGCTGGGCAGGTCGAAGCCGGTGCCCTCGGTGCGCAGATAGACCAGCGCGCCTTCGCCGGCGCGCGCGATCGCGCGCAGGCTGGCGCGCACGGTGTCCTGACCGGCGGGTTCGCCCGCGTTCCAGCGCGCGCCGAAGACGTCGGAGAGGATCTCGCGCCGCTGCATGCGGACGAGGACGGGCTCGACCCAGGTCTTCGCGCGGCCGCTCGCATCGCGGGTGCCCACGCCGCCCGCGGTGATGGCGATGTGCGGCATCGCGTCGATCGGGCTCTCCCACGCGAACAGGCGGAAACGACCCTCGGGCAGCTCGATCTCGGTGCCGTCGAGCGGCTCGACGCGGCGCACCAGGGCCTCGCGCGCCAGGCGGTGCCGGATGATCTGCTCGACGCTGCACATGCGGATGCCGTGCTCGGCGCACATGCGCTCCAGGTCGGGGATGCGGGCCATCTCGCCGTCGGGCTTCACGATCTCGATGATCGCGGCCGCCGGGTGCAGGCCGGCCATGCGGCAGAGGTCGACGCTGCCCTCGGTCTGGCCGGTGCGGACCAGCACGCCGCCGTCGCGCGCGCGCAGCGGGTTGATGTGGCCCGGGCGCACGAAGTCGTCGGCGCGGATCGCGGGGTCCACCAGCATCTGGATCGTCTTCGCGCGGTCCTTGGCGCTGATGCCGGTGCCCACGCCGTGGCGCGGGTGGCCGTCGATCGTCACCGTGAACGGCGTGCCGCGCACGCTGGTGTTCGAGGCGACCTGCGGATGAAGCTCCAGCCGGTCGCAGGTCGCGCCGTCCAGCGCCACGCACAGGTAGCCGCCGCCCACGCGCGTCAGGAAGTTCACGGTCTCGGGCGTGACGAACTCGGCCGCGACGACGAAGTCGCCCTCGTTCTCGCGGTCCTCGTCGTCGACGAGCACGATGACCTTGCCGGCGCGGAGGTCTTCCAGGATCTCGGGAATCGGGCTGAGGGGCATGCGGAGGGTGAAGGGTAGGCGAAGCCGCACGCGTTGGCCCATCGCCGGGGCGGCAAGGCCAATAGCATGGAGCATCCGGAGCCACGGACCCCGCCCATGAACGCACACGGACCCCTGTCCATCCTCGGCCCCGCCACCCCCGAACGTCGCCACGCGCGCGAGGCGCTGCTGCTCGAACTCACGCAGATCCCCACCGCCGCGGGGCACGAGGAGCGCGTCATGGCGTTCATCGACGCGTGGCTGGCGCGCTTCGCGGACCGCGT
>JBEIFT010000385.1:0-1605 GCA_040382255.1 Phycisphaeraceae bacterium | reverse complement strand
CGAACTGGGCCTGAACCCCGACTGGTCCGCGGCCTACACGACGAACTCCGGCCAGCAGGACGCGGTGATCCGCCTGCAGCTGACCAAGGCGCGGACGCGCAGCTCGCAGGAGTGGGCGTCGGAACTGCGGCACCGCTTCGCCGCGGACGCGCGCTTCGCCGACCTGCGCGCCGACTTCGACACGGGCGGCATGATCACCACCGCGCTGAACATGGGCGCGTCCAGCCCGATCGACATCGAGCTCGAGGGCGGCACCGCCGCGCAGTCGCTGGAGACCGCGCGTCAGGTGCGCGACCGCGTGGCTGGCGTCGCGGGCACGGCGGACGTGCGCGTGCAGCAGCGCGCCGACGCGCCGTACCTGGTACTGGACGTCGACCGCACGAAGGCCGCCGAGCTCGGCCTGAGCGCCGAGGACGTCGTGCTGCAGGTGGTGGTGGCGATGAACAGCAGCGTCAGCGTCAACCGCAACTTCTGGATCGACTCGCGCTCGGGCAACCAGTACTTCGTGGGCGTGCAGTTCCCCGAGGACGTGGACCGCACGCTGGACGACGTGCTCTCGCTGCCCGTGAAGGGCGTGGGGCAGCCCTCGGGCGTGAACCTGGGCAGCGTGGTCGCGCCCCGGCGCACGGCCGGCGCCGTCGAGATCAACCACAGCGGCCTGCGCCGGGTGGCGAACGTGATGGTGAACGTCGAGGGCCGCGACCTGGCGTCGGTGGCCGGCGACATCGAGCGCGCGCTGGCCGGGCTGAAGATGCCCGAGGGCATGCGCATGACCTTCAAGGGCGAGTACGGCCGCATGAACGAGGCGTTCGGGCAGCTGGCGCTGGGCCTGGCGCTTGCCGCGGTGCTGGTCTACCTGCTGCAGGTGACGCTTTTCCGCAGCTGGGTCGGGCCCGGCGTGATCATGCTGACGGTGCCGCTCGCCTTCATCGGCGTGCTGTGGATGCTGTTCCTGACGGGCACCACGCTCAACGTGCAGAGCCTGATGGGCACGATCTTCCTGGTGGGCGTGGCCGTGAACAACGGCGTGCTGCTGGTCGACTTCGCCAACGCGCGGCGCCTGGAGGGCGCCGACGCCGCCACCGCGATCCGCGAGGCCGCGTCCACGCGCTTCCGCCCGATCCTGATGACGTTCCTGGCCACGGTGCTGGCGCTGACGCCGATGGCGATCGGCATCGGCCGCGGCCACGAGGCCAACATCCCGCTGGCGCGCGCGGTGGTGGGCGGCATGATCAGCAGCACGTTCCTGACGCTCTTCATGGTGCCCGTCATGTACGTGCTGCTGGTGAAGCGCGTCCGCCCGATGATCGACCTGGACGCCGAGCTGGCCGCGCCGCTGGCCGAGCCGGAGAAGGGCCACGCATGAGCAAGCACCGCGAGAGGCGCGGCCACGGCCGCCACACCGACGAGGACCGCATGAAGAAGGACCGCTCGTTCCCCTGGCTCATGCTGGCGCCGCTGGCGCTGGTGGTCGCGTTCCTGCTGATGCCGAAGGGCGGCGGGGGCTCGAAGGCAGCCGAGTCGCAGGGCGAGGCCGCGCCCGCCGTCGCGGCGAAGGCCGAGGCGCCCGACGCAGCGCCGCCCGCCGCCGAGGCGCCCGCGGAT
>JBEIFT010000384.1:0-1619 GCA_040382255.1 Phycisphaeraceae bacterium | reverse complement strand
GGGCTCGCCGGGGCTGCCGAAGATGCCGCCACCACCACCGCCACCGGAGCCGCCACCACCACCGCCACCGCCGCCGAAGCCGCCGCCTCCCATGCCGCCGCCGCCGGAGCCACCGCCGCCGGTGCCGCCGCCACCGCCGCCGCCCTGCGAGATCGACTGGTTCAGGTTGAACTCGGGCGCGTTGTCGAACATCGGCGCCTCGAACAGCAGGTCGCGGATCGGGTAGATCCGCATGTCCTGCGCGCCCTTCGAGTTCAGGCGCGCCTTGGTGCCGTACTCGACATAGCCCTTGCGAAGCTGCCACGTCGCGGGCTCGCCGTTGGAGCACTGCTCCAGCATGCGCTCGATGACGTCGAGCGCCACGCCCGTCGTGCTCAGCGTGATCGGCGCTTCGGGATCCAGCCCGCCGGTCGCTCCGTTGTCGCTCGCCCAGCGGCCCTCGAGGTCGATCTTCAGCATCTGCTTCACGACGCCGAATGCCTGCTTGGCCGGCATGCCGGCGAAATCCACCGTGATGCCCGTGCGCAGCAGCGCGCGCAGCATGCCGCCGCGGGTGCGCTCGTACTCGGCCGCCTGCTCGGCGGCACGCTGGCGCATCACCTCGTTGATCCGGTCGGAGAGGCTCTGCGCGTGTGCCGCGGAGGACGCGGCAAGCACCGCGGCAATCCCGATGCCGGCGTGGCGGATGACGATCGACGGGTGGCGCGTGCCCATGGAAGGGTCTCCTCTGGGGCGAGTGTACGGTTGGGCCCGGCGGACCCGATGCGGGAAACGGCGGCGAACGGGGTCCGCGGGCCCGGGTTGGGGGCTTCGGGCGACGTCTGCGGGCCATTGCCGGGCTCAGCGGGCGCGTTCGAGGGCGTCCTGCGCCCGTTCCGATTCGGACAGGGCCCAGATCGCCATGGCCTGCGCGGCCAGCGGCTGCGTGAGTTCCACGGTCGAGGCAAGCACGCCGCCCTGCGCCGCGGTGGGCTGGGGCGCGAAGGCACGGATCTCGGGGCCGGCGGTCAGCTGCGCAAGGAAGCGGCTGCCGGCGCGCAGGGCGCGCGTGAACGCGGGCGGGCGCGTCGAGTCCCCGCCCGGCAGGGTGGTGGCCAGCGCCACGAAGAGCTGTGCGCGCGCCGACTGGCTGGACGCGCGGCCCGCGGGCGCGCCGGTGACGGGGAAGGCGCCGACACCGTCGGCGAGCGTGGCGGGCGCGTCGGCGGCCAGGGGCCGCTGCTGCGTGCCCAGGAGCACCTTCAGCGCCGCGTCGATCGACGCGCGCCGCGGTGCCAGGCGCGCGGCCAACGCGGCGTCGTCGGCCGCCAGCGCGCGCTCCGCCGCCAGCAGGAACGCCCCGTTGCCGACGAGTTGCGCGGACGAGGTGCGGTCCCACTGCGCGGCCAGTGCCTGCTCGAGCGCGGTGCGCGGCAGCAGCGGGGTGCCTGCGCGTTCGCGCGCGGCGGCCGCGGCCAGCAGCGCCGCCGCCACGTGCGGTCGCTCGACCTCCAGCTGCGCGGGCGCGAGTGCGTCGGTCACGGCCTTCGCAAGCCGCGGCTCGAGCCCCGCGTCGCACGGCTCGCCGCTCGCGCGCAGCGTGTCGATGGCCAGCAGCCCGAGCGCGGCGGCGGCGCGGT
>JBEIFT010000383.1:0-1630 GCA_040382255.1 Phycisphaeraceae bacterium | reverse complement strand
CGGCCGGCGGCGGCGTCGCGTCCACCGAGAAGCCAAAGGCCGGCGGTGCCGCGGACCAAGCGCCCGGCGACGCCGGCAAGGCGGGAGGCCAAGGCGCATCGCCCGTGCCCGGCGCGGGCGGCAAGGGCGCGCTCAGCGACCTGGAGAGCCCCGCGACCGGCCTGGTGAAGTGCGACCCGAAGGACTGGAAGAACGGCCGCCTGATCGCCGCACGCGGCATCCAGCTGAAGCCGCGCCGCGCGAACTTCACGCTGCTGCAGCAGGTGAACGAGCTGGGCGGCGCCGCGGATCCCGTGGTGGCGATCACGTTCGACCACACCGGTGCCGTCCCGCCCGCCACGCCCGGGTCGCCCGCCAAGCTGCCGCGCATCCTGCGCTCGACGGGCAACCCGTCGCTGGACGAGCGCATCATCGACGCGCTCTGCGGCTGGCGCGCGTCGGGCAAGCAGATCGACGACCTGAAGCCCGGCGAGACGGTGACCGTCACGCTGCAGCTGATCCTCTGAACGCGAACGCGCCCCGGCCGGCGCTCAGCGCCCGTCGAGCCGCGCGTGCCACGCGCCCAGCGACGCATCGGTCAGGTCGTAGAAAAGCGGCGTCACGGTGATGCAGCGCTCGGACAGCGCCTCGACGTCCGTGTCCTCGGCCGTGTGGAAGAACGCCATGCCGTTGCCGTTGGGCCAGTAGTACGGGCGGCCGTCCGGCGCCACGCGGCGCTCGTAGCCGTCGATGCCCGCGGCGACGTTCATGCGCACCACGCGGATCGGTGGCACCGGCGCGTCGGCGCGCTCGGTCACCGGGACGTTGATGTTGATGACGCGGTGCGCGTCCAGCGGGTGCTGCAGCACGCGGTCGATCGCGGCGCGCGCGATCTGCGCGGCGCGCGCGTACTGCGTCTCCTTGCGGTTCTTGCCCAGGTGCAGGCTGACCGCGATCGCCGGGACGCCCAGGAACGCGCCCTCGACCGCGGCCGCGACGGTGCCCGAGTAGATGCAGTTGATGCCGACGTTCGCGCCGGCGTTCATGCCGCTGATCACCAGGTCGGGGCGCGTGCCCGGGCCGTACCACTCCTGCCACAGCGCGCGCATGCCCAGCTTCACGCAGTCGGCGGGCCGGCCCTCGACCGCGACGCCCGCCATGCGCGGGTTCACGCGCTTCTCGGCGACCATCAGCGGGTGGTGGAACGTGATGCCGTGGCTGGACGCGCTCTGGACGTCCGCGGGCGCGACCACGCGGATCTCGCCCAGGCCCTGGATCGCGTCGAAGAGCGCCTCGATGCCGGGTGCGTCGATGCCGTCGTCGTTGGTGAGGAGGATGCGCATGGGTGGAGGGCCCGCGTGCGGCGGGCGCGTGGGGAAGGCGTCAGTCGTCGGCGGGCTCGAGCACGTACTCGCGACCGCCCCAGCGGACCGGGGTGCGCGCGCGGAGCTCGGCCGCGCCGCGCAGGAAGAAGCCGGCCACCGCGATGGAGGCGGGCGACCAGAACAGCGCGCTCCAGACGGGGAACTGCGCGGCACGGTAGGTGGCGGCAAGCACCACGGAGCGCACCGCCCACGCCGCCGCGCCGGCGGCGACCGCGACGGCCGCGGCCGTCCGCAGCCCGGCGTCGCCGGCTGCGTCGCCGACGGTG
>JBEIFT010000382.1:0-1654 GCA_040382255.1 Phycisphaeraceae bacterium | reverse complement strand
GTGCCGCTCGCGCCCGAGCGCATCGACCGCGACGACGACGACATCTTCGCCGCGATCCGGCAGGGCGACATCCTGCTGCACCACCCGTACGAGTCGTTCGACCGGTCCGTCGAGAAGTTCATCGAGGATGCGGCCGCCGACCCGAAGGTGCTGTGCATCAAGCAGAGCCTGTACCGGACGTCGGGCGACAGCTCCTTCGTCTCCAGCCTGATCCGCGCCGCCGAGAGCGGCAAGCAGGTCGCGGTGCTGGTCGAGCTCCGTGCGCGCTTCGACGAGGCCCGCAACATCCTCTGGGCGCGCAAGCTGGAGGACGCCGGCGTGCACGTCGCGTACGGCGTCGTCGGCTACAAGACGCACACCAAGACCGCGCTGGTGGTCCGCGAGGAGGATGGCATGCTCCGCTCCTACGCGCACATCGGCACCGGCAACTACAACAGCCGCACCGCGCGCGCCTACGAGGACGTCGGGATCCTGACGGCGAACCCCGAGATCACCGAGGACCTGGTCAACCTGTTCAACTACATGACCGGCCGGTCGCGCCAGAAGGAGTACGCGCAGCTGCTGGTCGCGCCGGTCACCATGAAGCGCCGCTTCCTGGACCTGATCGAGCGCGAGACGCAGATCGCGCGCGCCGGCGGGCAGGGACGGATCATCGCCAAGATGAACCAGCTGGAGGACCGCGGCGTGATGGACGCGCTGTACCGCGCCAGCCAGTCGGGCGTCTCGGTCGACCTGGTCGTGCGCGGCTTCTGCTGCCTGCGGCCCGGCGTGTCCGGCCTCAGCGAGAACATCCGCATCCGGTCCGTGGTGGGGCGCTTCCTCGAGCACAGCCGCATCTTCTGGTTCGGGAACGGCCAGGACGACCCGCTGAAGGGCGACTTCCTCATCGGCAGCGCCGACTGGATGTACCGCAACCTGCAGACGCGCGTCGAGGCCGCGGCGCCGGTGCTGGACCCGCATGCGCGCGCCGAGCTGTGGGAGATCCTGCGGATCACGCTCGACGATCGGCGGTCCTCGTGGGAGATGCTCCCCGACGGCATGTACCGCCGGCTCTCGTGCGAGGGCCTGGCCGCGGACGACCCGCGTGCGCTGGGCGTCCACGAGCGGCTCATCCGCTGGCATGCGGCCCGTGCGGCGGCGCGTGCGGCCGCGCTGCCGCAGCGCTGAACCCCGGTTCGGACGGTCACTTCGAGGGCGGCTTCGGGGAAGGCGGCTCTGCCGCGGCGGCCCCCCCCGGCTTCGCGGCCGGCTTCGGCGGGGGCTCCGCGAATCCGGTCCCCGATGCCGAGAACGTGCCGTGGAGCCGCGTGATGCCCAGCTGGTACAGCAGCCGGTCGATCTGCCGCGTGGCCCGGTAGGCGAAGGATCCCTCGATGCGCCACGGGACATTCGAGAGGTCGCCGAACGATGCGGGCACCACCGCGGGAAGCTCGGTGGTCATGGGCACCTTCGGCGGCAGCGTCAGCGACGCCATCCACGTGCCCGAGTAGGCGGTCCGGCCGTCGATCTGCAGGGAGTACTCCCACGTGATCAGTTCGAGCGGCGCGTCGTTGGGGTTGTCAAGGACCAGCTTGACCTCGACCGCGGTGGCCTCGGCGCCGGACTCGATCCTCTGGGCCCCGGTGTGGTTCACCGCGGGGTCGAGCGCGCACCC
>JBEIFT010000381.1:0-1662 GCA_040382255.1 Phycisphaeraceae bacterium | reverse complement strand
GCGCCGCCCCGGCGATCCGCGGAGGGGGCGCCTGATGGCCCGTGGCGCAACGCCCGGCGACGACCGCGTGATCGGCCTCGCGTTCCGGCGCTCGCTTGCGGTCGCCGCGATCGGTGCGGCCGCCCTTGCCGCATGGCGCTGGTGGCCGCGCGAAGGGACCGCGCCCGCCGCACCCGCACCCGCCGCAAGCCAGGGCCCGGCCCGTGCGCCCCGCCCGCCCAGCGCACCCGCGATGCCGTTCGAGGACGTCACCGCGGCGTGGGGCATCGACTTCGTGCGCACGAACGGCGCCGACGGCCGGCGCCTGCTTCCCGAGACGATGGGCGGCGGCACCTGCATTGCCGACGTCACCGGCGATGGTCGTGCCGACCTGCTCTTCGCCGACGGCGACGCATGGCCGGATGCGCCCGCGGGCACGCCGCGCGGGCAGGGGATCGTGGTGTTCGCGCAGTCCGCGCCCGGTGCGCCGGGGCCGCGCTTCGTGCGCCTGGCGAACACCGGCCTCGAGCGCCCCGGCCAGCTGATGGCGGTCGCGTCGGTGGACCTGGACGGCGACGGCCGGCCCGAGATCCTGTCGACCGGCGTCGACGGCGTGCGCCTGTACGTTCCCGACGGGCCCGCGGGTGCCGCGCCGCACTGGCGCGACGCCACCGCCGAGAGCGGCCTGGCCGACACGGGCTGGTCGACCGCCGTCGCGCTGGCGGACCTCGACCGGGACGGTGACCTGGACCTGCTGGTCGCGCACTACGTCGAGTGGTCGCCCGCGATCGACATGCGCGTGAACTACACGCTCACGGGCATCGGCCGCGCCTATGGCCCGCCGACCGGGTTCGCGGGCACCGACGTCCGGCTGTGGGAGCAGGTCGGGCCGCGGCGGTTCGCCGACGCGACCGCCGCACGCGGCCTGGCCGTTCGCAACCCCGCCACGCAGGCGCCGGTCGCGAAGGCGCTCGGCCTGTGCGTCGAGGACATGGACGGCGACGGCGACCTGGACGTCGCAGTGGCGAACGACACCGTCCAGCACTTCCTCTTCGTGAACGACGGCCGCGGGCGCTTCTCGGAGTCGGGCGTCGCGTCCGGCATCGCCTTCGATCGCAGCGGCGCCGCGACCGGGGCGATGGGCATCGACGCCGGGCACCACCGCAACGACGCGGCGCTGGCGGTCGCGATGGGGAACTTCGCCAACCAGCCGACCAGCTTCTACGTCACGCGCGACGGCCGGCATTTCGACGACGACGCGATCCTGGAGGGACTGGCCGCCGCCACGCGCCGCCCGCTGACCTTCGGGCTGCTCTTCGCCGACCTGGACGCCGACGGGCGCGAGGAACTGGTGCAGGCCAACGGCCACATCGAGGACCGGATCGCCGAGGTGCAGCCCTCGCAGCGCCACCCGCAGACGGCGCAGGTCTTCTGGAACACCGGCCGCGCCGAGGGCGCGGCCTGGGCCGAGGTGCCGGCCGCCGCGCTCGGCGCGCTCGCATCGCCCGCGGTCGGCCGCGGGCTGGCGTGGGCCGACCTGGATCGCGACGGCGCGCTGGACCTGGTGCTGGTTCCGGTCACTGGCCGGCCGCGCGTGCTGCGCGGCACCGGCGCGCACGGCCGCTCGCTGGCGCTGGTGCTCGCGGACCGCGAGGCGCCCGGCAACCGCGCCGCGGTGGGGGC
>JBEIFT010000380.1:0-1674 GCA_040382255.1 Phycisphaeraceae bacterium | reverse complement strand
GGACGGCGATCGTGCCGACGTTCACCGCCGACCCCGCGGACCCCGCGCACTGGCGCTTCACGTGGAAGGCCGCGGGGCGCGGCACCGTCGAACTGACGCCCGCAGGCGAACGCGGCATCCTGCCTGCCGACCGCATCGCGTTCGAGGTGCCGGCCGTCGAGGACGCGCCGCCGACGATCGCGATCACCGAGCCGGCCGCCGACGAAGCCGTGACACCCGACGCGACACCGCTGGTGGTGGCCGAGGGGCGCGACGACCTGCGCGTGGCGCGCGCGTGGATGACCGTCGCCGGTGCGAAGGAACCCGCCACGATCGAGGGCACGCCCGGCCTGGCCGCGCGCGTCGAGGCCACGCTGCAGCTGGCGAAGCTCGGAGTGCAGCCCGGCGACCGCGTGACGGTCGTCGCACATGCCGTGGACGCGTTCGAGTCGGGCGGCAAGCCGCGCGATCCGGTCGCCAGCTCGCCGCGGACGTTCCGCATCATCGCGCCCACCGAGCTGACCGAGCAGGTCCGCGCGCGCCTGGGGCAGCTGCGCGACGCCGCCGGCCGCCTGCGCGAGGAGCAGGCCGGGATCGCACGGGCGATGCGCGACGCCGCCGAACGCACCTCGAAGGACGGCGCCGACGCCACGCAGCAGGAACGCACGCAGCTGGCCGGCACCGAGGCCCGCCTCTCCGACCGCGTGGCCGCGTTCGAGCGGGCGCTGGCGGAGCTCGGTGGCCGTCTGGACCGCAACAAGACGGATGGCGAAGGCCTGCGGCAGTCGATCACCGAGGCACAGTCCACCGCGACCGGCGCCGCGCGCAAGGCACAGGACGCCGCGACCACGGTGCCGGACGCCGCTGGTGCGAAGGAAGCGTCCGAGCGCGCCGGCGAGGCCGAGCAGGCACTCGCCGACCTCGAGGCCGCGCTCTCTCGCGACCGCGAGACGGCGGAGATCTCGCGGCGCATCGACAAGCTGGGCGAGCGCATCGACGAGGCGAAGCGCGCGGTGAAGGACGCCGAATCGAAGACCGTCGGCAAGTCGCGCGAGCAGCTGGACGAGGCCACGCGCGGCCAGCTGGACCGCGCCGCCCAGGCGCAGCGCGAGGCCGCGAACGAGGCGCGCTCGCTGGCCGACGCGATGGAGCGCCGCGCACGCGAGGCCGAGGCGCAGAAGCAGCCGGACCCAGCGGTCGCCAAGGCAATGCGCGACGCCGCGAAGGAGGCGCAGGACCGTGGCCTGGCCCGGCAGCTGGACCAGGCGGCGCAGCAGACGCAGCAGAACCAGCTGCAGGGCGCGCAGCAGAGCCAGCAGGCCGCGCAGGAGGCGGTGGAGGCGATGCGCCGCGCGATGCGCAACCAGCAGGATGCGCGCAACGAGGAACTGAAGCGCCGCATCACGTCGGTGGTGGATTCGCTGCGCGCGCTGCTCGCGGGCATCGAGCGGACGGCGCTGCCGGTCCAGGCGCTGGCCGAGGGCGACGCACCCGGCGCCGCGGAGCAGGGCGGCGCGGTGCTGCAGCTGGCGCGGAACGCGGCGGGCATTGCGCAGGAAGCCGCGGCCGGCGGGGCGCCGTTGCGTGCGACGGCCTCGGCGGTGGCGCACGCCGCGGAGCAACTCGACGCCGCCGCCACCGCGCTGCGTGCGACGCCCGCGGACCTGGCCGCCGGCCGCGACCAACTGGAGCTCG
>JBEIFT010000379.1:0-1705 GCA_040382255.1 Phycisphaeraceae bacterium | reverse complement strand
TTCCCGAAGTACGCGGTGCCGGGCGTCACCATCAGGTTGCCGCGGCGCAGCGCGCCCACGACGTCCATCGGCGCGAAGTTGCGCGCGTCCATCTTCGCGGGGTCCAGGTAGACCATCACCGCGCGGTCCTGGCCGCCCACCACGACCGGCGCGATGCACCCCGGCACCGCGCCCAGCATGTTGCGCACGTCGATGCGCGCCACGTCCTTCTGGCGCGCGTCGTCCATCGCGCGGTTGGTGACGGTCAGGATGCCCACCGGCAGCGTGCCCGTCGCGTCGAACGGCATGGCCACCGGCGGCAGCGTGTTCGGCGGCAGGTTGGGCAGCGCGCCCAGCGCCAGCGAGTTCACCAGCGTCAGCGCCTCGTTCGGGTCGATGTCGTCGCGGAAGTAGATCTTGACGATGCTGACGCCCGGCACGGAGCGGCTCTCGACCAGCCGCGCGCCCGGCGCCTGGTTCACCCAGCGCTCGATGCGGTTCGTGATCGTCTTCTCGATCGACTGCGCCGGCATGCCCGGGTAGTAGGTCAGCACCTGGACCGCGGGGGCCTTGAAGACCGGCAGGATGTCGATGGGGATGCGCTTCAGGCAGAGCACGCCCAGGATCGCAAGCACCAGGGCGAGGGCCGCCACGACGTACGGGTTGCGGACGGACAGGCGGATCATCCACATGGGCGGGGGTCAGTCTAAACGCGGGCAACCGCGCCCGCCGCCCGGCCGTACGCTCCACCGCCCGGAGGAACCCACCATGCACATCGCCGCCGCCCTGCTCGCCATCGCCGCCACCGCACCCGCCGCCGACCTGCCGAAGCCCGGCACGTCGCTCACCGTCTACTCGTCCGCGGAACCCGGGCTGTTCGACCCGCGGCAGTTCGTGCAGCAGCAGCGCGCCAGCGGCCAGGACGCGCCGTGGGGCGTGCCGGGGTTCGGCGTCGTGAAGGCCGTCCGCGTCGTGAACGTGCCGAAGGGCACGGGCGACGTCGCGTTCACCGACGTCGCGGCGTGGATCGACCCCACCACCGTCTCGTTCGTCGACCTGCAGGACCCGGCGACCACGGTGCTGGAGCAGAACTTCCAGTTCGACCTGGTCAGCCCGTCCAAGCTGCTCGAGCGCTATGTCGGGCAGCCCATCTCGCTCACGATCCCCATGGGCGATTCGGCCGGCCACGCCAAGGGCACGCTCCTCAGCGCGAACCAGGGCCAGCTGGTGCTGCAGACGGAGGACGGCGTCCGCATCCTGCCGGCAGCCGACGCGCAGGTGGAGCTGGGCGCGCTGCCCGGCGGCCTGCTCACGAAGCCCACGCTGGTCTGGAAGCTGGCCGGCAACGGCGGCGAGCACCTGGTGCGCACGACCTACCAGACCGCCGGCCTGACGTGGCGCGCGGACTACAACCTGGTGCTCGACGCCACCGACACCGGCGCCGGCATGAACGCGTGGGTGACGCTGCTCAACCTCTCGGGCGCCTCGTACCCCGACACCGAACTGAAGCTGGTGGCCGGCAAGGTGCGCAAGATCACGCCGCCGGAAAGCGCCGGCGGAGCATTCGGGAGCGCGGGGCCGCGCGCCATGGCCATGGCCGACCGCTCCGCGGGCTTCGAGGAGAAGGAGCTCCTGGACTATCACCTGTACACCCTGCCGCGCCGCACCGACGTCGCGCAGAACGCCACGCAGCAGCTGGCGCTCTTCCCGCCGGTGCCGGCCTTCG
>JBEIFT010000378.1:0-1728 GCA_040382255.1 Phycisphaeraceae bacterium | reverse complement strand
CCCGCGGCCCGGGCCCCCCGCCCCCGGGGGTTGCGGGGGCCGGGCAATCCGCGCACCCACGCCCCGCGCTGGGCGCGGCCCCCGACCCCAGCGGGGCGCCCGGGGTGGCCGCCGCACGGCCGGTCGCTGCCAGACGGCGAATCGTCATGCCTCCCCGTGTCCGGACACATGGGTGACACCGCCTGCCATCGGCGTGATCGTGCGCGAGCGCTCGTGCAGGATGCCCAGGCGCAGCGACCCGAGCTGCACGTGCCAGAGTCCCTCGTCGCAGGCCTGCAGCCCGACCGTCTCGCCAGCGAACGCCTCGCCGACGAACACCATTCCGCCGTCCCACTTGATGCTGCCGTCGGTGCGCACGCTGCGCTGCTCGAGACCGTCCGCGTACTGATGCTCCGGCAAGCTGCTCGGCAGCGACCGCGTCGACAGCTCGTAGACCTCGCCGGGCGGCTTCATGCCGAGCGCCTCGTGCGGCCGCTCGTGGTTGTAGGTCTCCTGGAAGCGATCGAACGCCTGCTGCTGCGCCCGGATCGACGACCGCGGCGGCATCGCCGTCTCGGCCTTCAACGTCTCGTGGAAGCGCTCGTGCCGGCCATTCTGATCGGGCCGTCCCGGCTCGATGAGCACCGGCGTCACGCCAAGCCGCACGAGCCAGACTCCGAGCCGCGACAGCCTGCCAAGGCCGTTGGAGCCGAACGGCGGCCCGCCGTCGCTCAGCATGTACTTCGGCAGCCCGAAGGCCCCGAAGGCCTCTTCCAGCCGACGCCGTACGTCGTTGGACCGTGGCTGCACCATCGCTTGGCAGACCAGCGAGGCGCGGCTGTGCACGTCGTTGATCGTCAGCGGGTCGCAGCGCGTGCCGTCACCGACGCGGAAGCAGCCCTTGTAGTCCATCGACCAGACGTCGTTGGGCGCCAGCGCTTCGACCCGCGGCGGCGACGTCGGCTGCCGGCGTGGCCTCTTGCCGCGCGGAGTCACGACACCGGCGCGCCGCAGGATCTCGTCAACGGTGCTGCGCGCAGGCCAGTCGTCGCTGGGGCGCTCGCGGTCGAGCTTCCAGAGGATCTTCTTCGAGCCCCACGTCGGGAACGCCTTCCGCACCTTGAGGATCGCCGCCTCCTGCTCAGGCGGCGTCTGGTTGGGGTGCGTCTTCGGCGCCCGCGAGGCATCGCGAAGCCCTGGGAGGCCCGCTTCCGCGTGCCGCTGCAGCATCTTGTAGCCGGTCTTCCGGCTGATCCCGAAGCGCGCGCACAGCTCGCTCATCGGGACCTCACGGCGCAGGGCGGCCTGCACGAACTTTCGTCGCTCCATCTCGGGCTCGGTCTGGATCCATGGCATCCGGCCACGGAAGCCGGTGGCGGCCACGAGGCCAGCGCCGACTGTCACCCATGTGCCCGGACAAGGGTGTCACCCATGTACCCGGGTTGGACCGAGCAAGCCCTCCAAGCCGCGCTCCGACGCCCCCCCCCCTCAATACCTGCCAAGCCCGGACCGCGGCTTCCTGCGACACCTCGTCCCAGTCGTCGGCGCTGCGACACGACGTGCGCGTGATCCGTTGCAGCCAGCGCAGCAGGTGCGCCCAGTCGATCGCCACCGCGCCGTCGAGTGCGCGATGTGCAAGCACTGCTGCGACCGTGGCCGATGGCGCCGTGCGCCCCGCCGCTGCGCTGTCCGCGCGTGGCGTGATTTCGTTCGCTTCGCTCATGCATGTTGCAGCACGCGGTCGCTGCT
>JBEIFT010000377.1:0-1730 GCA_040382255.1 Phycisphaeraceae bacterium | reverse complement strand
GTGCAGCGGGTGCGGTCAGTCGGCCAGGTACGCGGCCAGCCCGTGGCGGCCGCCCTCGCGGCCGAAGCCGCTCTCCTTGAACCCGCCGAACGGGCTCGTCGCGTCGAACTGGTTGTAGGTGTTGCACCACACCACGCCCGCCTGCAGGCGGCGCGCGACGTCGAACACCTTGCTGCCCTTCTCGGTCCAGATGCCGGCGGCCAGGCCGTACGGCGTGTTGTTGGCGCGCTGGATCGCCTCCTCGGGCGTGCGGAAGCTCATCACGGCCAGCACCGGCCCGAAGATCTCCTCGCGGGCCACCACGTGGCTCGGCTGCACGCCGGTCATGTACGTCGGCCGGCACCAGAAGCCCTTCGTGGGCAGCGCCTGCGCGCCGGGCTGGCACACCGTGCAGCCCTCGCGGCCGCCTTCCTCGATGTACTTCGCGATGGTCGCCAGCTGCTGGCGCGAGTTGATCGCGCCGACGTCGGTGTTCTTGTCCAGCGGGTCGCCCACGCGCAGGCTGCGCATGCGGATGTCGAGTTTCGCCAGCACCTCGGGCAGCACGCTCTCCTCGACGAACAGCCGGCTGCCCGCGCAGCAGACGTGGCCCTGGTTGAACCAGATGCCCTGCACGATGCCCTCGATCGCCTGGTCGATGGCGGCGTCTGCGAAGATGATGTTCGGGCTCTTGCCGCCGAGTTCGAGCGTGAGCCGCGTGCCGCGCGCGGCGCAGGCCTTGGCGATCAGCTTGCCGACCTCGGTGCTGCCGGTGAAGGCGAGCTTGTCGATCCCCTTGTGCTCGACGATCGCGCGTCCGGTGGCGCCGGCGCCGGTGACGACGTTCACGACGCCGGGCGGGAGGTCGCACTCCTGCAGGATCTCGGCCAGGCGCATCGCGGTGAGCGACGTCGTCTCGGCGGGCTTCAGGACGACGGTGTTGCCGCACGCGAGCGCGGGCGCCAGCTTCCATGCCGCCATCAGCAGCGGGAAGTTCCACGGGATGATCTGCCCGCACACGCCGACGGGCTGCGGGTCGCCGCCGCCCGGCACCGCGTAGCGCAGCTTGTCGCACCAGCCAGCGTGGTAGAAGAAGTGCTGCGCGGCCAGCGGCACGTCGACGTCGCGGCTCTCCTTGATCGGCTTGCCGCCGTCCATCGTCTCCAGCACGGCCAGCTCGCGCGCGCGCTCCTGGATGCGGCGCGCGATGCGGTACAGGTACTTCGCGCGCTCGCCGGCGCGCAGCTTCGACCACGGCTTCAGCGCCTTGCGCGCGGCGGCCACGGCGGCGGCGACGTCGGCCTCGCCGGCCTCGGCCACCTGGCTCAGGACCGCCTCGGTGGCGGGGTTCACGGTCGCGAAGCGCTTGCGCGACGCGGGGTCGACGAACTTGCCGCCGATCAGGAGCTGCGTGCGCTCGGGGATGGTGACGGGGACCGTCTCGGGCGCGGGGCTGTAGTCCCAGCGCGGGGCGTCCGTGGGGGCGCCCGGATGCACGGCGCCGTCGGGGTGGGCGGGCGTGGAGGCCATGCGGGCGATCGTACCCGCGGGGATTCTCGGCCCCGGGCCGTATGGCGGTTCCGCTGAATCGGCACGGCGCGCCCGCGCGAAGCCCAACGCAGGAGTCCACCCACATGCTGATCGCCACGCTCGCGTTCCTCGCTTCCGCCCTGCAGCCCGCCGACGACGCGGCGCCCAAGCAGCCCGCCGCCGCGGCCCCCGCCGGCACCGCCGCGACCGCGCCGGCCGCG
>JBEIFT010000376.1:0-1746 GCA_040382255.1 Phycisphaeraceae bacterium | reverse complement strand
GTGGGCGCGATGATGCGGAACGTCCGCGGCGAGCTGGCGACCGGATCGCGCGGCTTGCCGCCCGACTCGAACGCGTCCACGGCATGTGCGACGACCGTCACGCGGTCGCCGGGCTGCACGCCGAGCTTCGCCAGCTGCAGCGTGGCCTCGACGCGCGCGGCCAGGCCGGGCGTGCCCTCGATCGTGGCGGGTTCCTTCGCGCCGGCGACGGTCATCCACGCGCGTGCCACGCGCAGGTCGTCGCGCCCCTCGGCCACCACCAGCGGTGTCGCGTCGGGCGTCACGGCTTCGTCGGCAGCCGGCTCGGTGATCGCGATCGTCGGCGGCGCGTCCTCGACGGCCGGCACCTCGAACGCGATGCGGTCGGCAGGCAGGATGCCGCGTTCACCTGCGGGCGTCAGTTCGACGGTGCCGCGCCCCGCGGCCTTCCACGTGAAGCGCCAGTGCGCGGGGTCCGCGGGGTCGGCGGTGAACGTCGGCACGATCGCCGTCCCGGCATCCGCGTGGATCGCGATCGTGCGGCCGAGCCACGCGTCCCGGTCGGCAGGTGCCGCCGGCGCAGGCGTCGCGCCGCGCATGCGCAGGTCGATCGTCACGTCGGAACCGGCCAGCACGGGCGGGCTCAACGTCGCACGGCGATCGGTGCCGTTGCCAAGGTCGACCGTGCGGGGGTCGACCATGCCGGCCGCGTACGCCGGCGGCACGACCGATGCCTGCGCACGCTCGACCGAGGGCGGCGCCAGCAGCGCCACGCGCACCGGCAGCGTCTCCATGTCGTCGGTCGCGAACTGCACCTCGAGCGCGTCGCCGTCCGTCTCGACCAGGCGCTCGAACGTGCCGCCCGGCTGCAGGCTCAGGGTCACGTCGCGCCACTCGCCGCGGCCGTCGCGCAGCAGGCGGTAGCGCGCCGAAACGTGCATCTCGCGTGCATCGCCGCGCACTGGCCTAGCGCGCAGCGCGAGCGCGGTGCCGCGCGGGTGGACGTCGCGGTCCATCGCCGGCTCGACCATCGTGCGCGCCGGCCACTGGACGTCGGCGAACGGCGTCAGGAACCGCAGCGCGGCGGTGCGCGCGGTGTTCGGCCACAGGAACGCCGCACCGCATGCCAGCAGCACCACGGCGAACGCGGTGAACGCCGCGCGCCGCGCGGGCCGCGCGTCCACCGGTGCCTGGTCCGGCAGCGCCCCGGCGGCGCGGCGGATCACCTCGTCGCCGAGCGGGCCGTGCGCTCCGGCGCCCGACGCATGGTCCTGTGCGAAGTCCACGCCCGACGCGATGCGCCCACGGTCCACGCCCGACGCCGCACGCTCGACGCGCAGCGCGACCTCGACGAGCGGCGGCCGGAACCGCCACGCAGGGATCACGCGCGTCCACGACCACCACGCGCCGCCGACAAGCAGCGCGGCCAGCTCGACGCAGCGGATCGCCGACGGCAGCCGCACCGACCAGTCGAGCAGGGCCGCCGCAAGCGCCGCCGCGAGCCCAAACGTCACCGCCTGCGCCATCCGCTCGGCGACCAGCAGCCTGCGGATGCGTGCCCGCATCGCGCGCAGCGCATCGATCACGCGCTCCTGCGGCATCTCGTTCGGGGATGGCGTGCCGTGTTCCATGGTTCAGATCAGCCGCACGGTGCGCCGGAGCACCCATTCCGCGGCAAGGAGCGTCAGGACGAGCGCCAGCGCCAGCGGGCTGCTCCAGAGCGGGTCGCGGACCGGATGCTCGGTGCGGACCGAGCGGTTCGGTAGG
>JBEIFT010000375.1:0-1780 GCA_040382255.1 Phycisphaeraceae bacterium | reverse complement strand
TCGCGGCGGCCACGCGCGCCGGCCACGGTTCGCCCGCGCCGCGCGCAAGCGGGATCGCGGCCACGCCGCCGGGCGTGCACGCGACCGAGTCGACCGTCGGCGCGACGTCCGCGGCCGCGTGCCGGCCAGTGCATGCCGCAACGGCAGCGCAGGCGGCCAGGACCGGCGCAAGCAGCCGACGCGTCACGGCGTGCCCGGCTGCGCCTTCTTGGCGCGATCCATCAGTTCGTCGATGCGGCGGTCGAAGCCGGGCCGATCCGCGCGGGTGGGCGTGGCCGGCTCGGCGGCGGGCGCGGCCGGTCGGTCCGGGGCCTGTGGCGGCTTCGCGGGGTAGGTCGCGTGCTCGTCCACGTGCTCGGGCTGCTTGCCGGAGAGCCGCGTCGGTTCCAAGCGCGTGGCGCCGGGCGCACACGCCTCGGGCTCGAGCCGCGTGACGCCGCCCACCGGCAGGGGCGCGCGCTGCTCCTGCGCCGGCGGCGAGTCCTCGCGCCGGAAGCTCAGGTCGCGGATGCCCGAGCTGCGGATCATCCGGAAGTTCGGCTTGCCGATGTAGAAGACCGTTGCCGCGGGGATCATCGCCTTCAGCGACGGCGTCTTCGCGTTCGGGTCGCGCACGTAGACCGATTGGTCGAACACGGCGTACAGCGCGCCGTCCGTGCGCATCAGCAGGTCGTCGCGGCCGGGCACCTTGTAGACGTAGCGGAAGCCGTGCGGCGAGAGGTCGACCGGATGCACGCGCAGCGAGTGGCCCATCGAGTGCCGGTCGGCAACGCCCGCGTCGACGCGTTCGGGCAACTGCGACGCGGTGGGCGGCGGTGGCGGTGCGGCTGCGCCCCCCTGCTGCTGCGCACCCGCGGCGGACGCCAGGCACGCGGCCGCCAGGGCGGCGGCGCGGGCGGCTCGGCGGGCGTCAGCGGTCGGGCGTGCCATCATCATCACCATATCGGCGCGCGCCGTCCGGGGGCACGACCGACGTGGTGGCGGCGGGCAGAAACACGTCGCCGGCCGCCGTCCGGACGTGCAGCCCGCGGCGGGGGTCGACCGAGCGGACCTCGCCCTCGACCTCGCCCCCGGGCGTCCGGAAGCGGGCCCGGGCACCGCTCAGGCGGTCAAGGTCCCGGTAATCGCGCTCGATCGCGGCAGGGTCGGCCCGCAGCGCGGCGTCCAGCCGGCGAAGGAGCTCGCACAGCACCTCCAGCCGGTCGGCCGGGCGGCCCTCGATGGCCATGCTGGTGGCGATCGCGTCGAGCGGCGCCCGGAAGGCCTGCTGCCGCACGTTGATGCCGATGCCGACGAGCGCGACGTGCGCATCCTGCTCCACCAGGATGCCGCACAGCTTGCGTCCGGCGATCACCACGTCGTTCGGCCACTTGATGCCGGCGCGCGAGAGCGCACCGCCGAAGCCCGCGATCGCCTGCGCCGCGGCCACCGCGCTGGCCATCGCCAGGAACTCGGGGTCGCCGTGCGGCACCGCGCACGTGACGGCCACGCCTTCCTCGCCCGTGTCCGCCCACCGCTTCAAGGAGCGTGCAGAACAACCGCGCTGCGGGCGCATCCCGACGCTGCCCCGTTTGAGAACAGGATCGGGGTGGCAACGTCCCCGTCGCCTTGGGAAAGGGCCTGAGAAGGCAACGAGGACGTTGCCGCCGCGTTCGCGGACCGGGATACTCACCTCCTGGATGACTCCACCGGTGGACGAACTGACAGGATGAGAACGCCTTCCATTGCGATCGCCGTTTCCGGGCTGGGCCGCATCCGCCGCGGGTCGGAGACCTGGGCC
>JBEIFT010000374.1:0-1790 GCA_040382255.1 Phycisphaeraceae bacterium | reverse complement strand
GCCCGCGCCCGCGCCCGCGCAGAGCGAGACCGCACCCGCCGCCCCGGCCGCCCCCGCCGCCAAGGCGCCGCCGCGCCGCGTCTGGGTGTTCATCGACCGCTGGAAGGAATTCGGCGGCACCGTCGAGTCCGAGGACGACCTGGAGATCACCGTCGTCAACGGCAACGACCGCCGCACGCTGCGCAAGACGCAGGTGCTGGAGATCATCGACCTGGTCGACCCCCGCGAGGGCGGGCAGCTGGCGATGATCGAGCTGCGCGACGGCAGCCGCCGCAAGGTGAAGGTCCTGACGGACACGGTGGACGGCGTCGAGTTCCAGGTGGACGTCGCCAAGGCGAAGCTGGCGCGCAAGCAGGTCTACCGGGTCACGCTGCTACCCGAGTTCCGCGAGCAGTACGAGCAGATCCGTGCGGGCATCGCGAAGGACGACTACGACCGGCGCCTGGCACTGGCGCGCTGGCTGGTGAACGAGAAGCAGTTCGAGCTGGCCCGCACCGAGCTGAAGGCGCTGGTGCAGGACTCGAACATGGACGCCGCGCAGACGCTGCTGGACGCGGTCGAGGTCGCGCTGCGCACGTCGGGCGCGGGCAAGGCCGAAGGCGGCAAGAAGCCGGACGACGACTCCGACGCGGACGCGCCCGCCGAGCCCTCGAACCCCGGCGCCGCGCCGCGCCCCGAGGAGCTGCTGCCGAAGAACGTGCTCTCGTCGGACGACGTGAACATCATCCGGGTCTACGAGGTCAACTTCAACGACCCGCCGAAGATCAACGTCTCGAACGAGGGCATCCGCCAGCTGATCCTGCGCTACGGGTCCAGCAGCCTGATCCCGGCGACCACGCAGGAACGCAACCAGCTCTACCAGCGCTCCGGCCTGGAGCTGGCGCGGCTCTTCTTCGACCTGCGCGCGCGCGACCTCTACCGCTACATCGAGGTCGAGGGCGACCCGCCGTCGCTGGCCAAGTTCCGCACGCGCGTCCACAACAGCTGGCTGATCCCCAACTGCGGCACCAGCCAGTGCCACGGCGGCGTCAAGGCCGGGCGGTTCTTCCTGTACACGAAGCACGCCAAGGAAGACCGCCTGCGATACACGAACCTGCTGGAGCTCCTGGCCTTCAAGGTCGACGGGCGACCGATGGTCAACTTCGAGGACCCCGAGTCGTCGCTCCTGATCCAGTACGCGACGGCGCGCAACCAGGCGCGCTTCCCGCACCCGGACGTGAAGGGCTACCGCCCCGTCTTCACCCAATACACGCCGCAGCTGCACCAGGACACCGTCGAGTGGATCCGCAGCATGTACCAGCCGCGGCCCACCTACCCGGTCGACTGGACCCCGCCGAAGCTGGACGCGCCGGACAAGCCCGTCCGCACCGTCGACGGCCCCGACCGCTGACCCCGCCCGCCGCCCCCGCGCCGGGGCGCCGCGGCACCCCG
This sequence comes from Phycisphaeraceae bacterium, assembly GCA_040382255.1. Lineage (GTDB taxonomy): Bacteria > Planctomycetota > Phycisphaerae > Phycisphaerales > SM1A02 > UBA966. The sequence continues at coordinate 359 of JBEIFT010000374.1, read as the reverse complement.
TTTCCCCGTCCGCCCCGTGTATCGTGAGACCCCCATGAACCGCGCGACCATCCTTCGCACCGGCTCCCTCCTCGCACTCGTCGCCCTGGCCGCCTGCGGCGAGGTCGGCAAGCCGACCGCCGCCGAGCAGGGCGAGCGCAAGATCGCCGCGGTCTCCGCGAAGGCCCGCGCCCTGAGCGCGCGCATCGCGCACGCGCAGGAGGCCGTGGCCACGCAGATCCCCGCCGGCGAGGGCACCGAGGCCCGCGACGTGAAGTCGCCCGTGCTGGCCCCTGCCGACGCCGCCAAGGAGCTGCGCGCGCTGGCCGGCGAGGCCGGTTCCGCCGGCGCCACCGAGGCCCAGCGCAAGCTGGCCGGCG
>JBEIFT010000373.1:0-1804 GCA_040382255.1 Phycisphaeraceae bacterium | reverse complement strand
GATGTTCACGCTGTGTGTGCGTGCGTTCGACCGTGAATGACTCCGGTTTCCAAAGGCACCGCAGGCGCCCGGTGAAGGGCGCCTGCGCGTTGGTTGGTCGACCGGTCGGTCAGATCGAAACTTCCTGAATCTCCACTGATGATCTCAACGCCGACGCCGCCGGCTCGCGAGTCCCGCTGCTGCGAAGATCGCTGCGCCTGCCGGTGCCGGCACCACTTCGATGACGCCGGTGAGCGAGTACTGCGGCCAGTGGTCGTTCCACACGCCACCGCCGGTCGAATACATCCACACCCAGCGTTCGTTGCCCTGCGCGTTGTTCGGTTCGCCGCCGGCCCAGTTGAAGTAGTTCGACTCGGATCCGTCGGACCAGTACCACGGGCCGCTGGGATCACGAGTCATTCCCAGCCAGCACGCAAAGGTGGCGCCATTGCCAGGCTGGCTGATGAGCGAATAGATGTATGCGTTCTCGCCGGTGTCGTGGATCGACGCAAGATGCCCGCCGGCGGCCACGGCCGCAGCTTCCATCTCCTCCCAGCTTCCGGTGGTGGCGGTGAGGCCGTACCAGTGCCCGTTTCCACCGTCTTCCACACGCCATTGCGTGAGGTCGAGGCCCGCGGAGGCGTTGCCTGCCAATACAACGAACGTCGTGACGACACCGATCCCCAATCCCTTGCTTGCCTTCATCTGTCTGTTCCCCGTTCCTGTGTGCATGCCGGAATCCCGGCGTCCCTCGAAAGTGAGCCCGCCACGGCGGCAGTGCTCGCTGCCCTTGGAGGCGCAATTTCCGTCGGAAATGGATCATCCGGCGTCGGAAGTTCGCAAAAACACCGCAGGCGCCCCGTGAAGGGCGCCTGCGTGGAGTGTTGCGTTGTTGCCGGCGGTCGCGCGATCAGAACTTGATCTTGCTGGTGCCGAGCGAGCCGTGGTCGTCCATGCCGCCGCGGGTCGGGCGCGGCCCGATGTCGCGGTTGCGGCGGGCGCCCGACTCCTCCTCGGCCATCGACGCGCCCCACTGGGCGCGCTTGAGGCTGAGGCCGATCTTGCGGTCGTCGGTGTCGACGCGCAGGATCTTGACCTCGACCTCCTGGCCGGGCTTGACCACGTCCTGCGGGTTCTCGACCTTCTGGTCGGAGAGCTCGCTGATGTGGAGCAGGCCCTCGAGGCCGTCCTCGAGCTCCACGAAGACGCCGAAGTTGGCGATCTTCGTGACCTTGCCCTTGACGATCATGCCCGGGCGGTAGGCGCTCGGGATCGCCTCGAGCCACGGATCCTCGGTGAGCTGCTTGACGCCCAGGCCGATGCGCTGCTTCTCCTGGTCGACCTCGAGGATGACGCACTTGACGACGTCGCCCTTCTTGAAGAGCTCGTTCGGGTGCGCGACCTTCTTGGTCCAGCTGATGTCGCTGACGTGCAGCAGGCCGTCGATGCCCGGCTCGATCTCGATGAACGCGCCGTAGTTCGACAGGTTGCGGACCTTGCCCTCGATGACGGAGCCGCGCGGGTACTTGTCGGCGACCAGCTCCCAGGGGTTGACCTCGGTCTGCTTCATGCCCAGCGAGATCTCGAGCTTCTCCTTGTTGATGTCGAGGACGACAACGTCGACCTCGTCGCCCACCTGGACCAGCTCGCTCGGGTGGTTCACGCGGCGCGTCCAGCTCATCTCGCTGACGTGCACCAGGCCCTCGATGCCCTCTTCCAGCGCCACGAAGGCACCGTAGGACATGAGGCTGACGACCTTGCCCTTGACGCGGCTGTTGACCGGGTACTTCTTCTCGATCTCCTCCCAGGGCGAGGTCTCCTTCTG
>JBEIFT010000372.1:0-1827 GCA_040382255.1 Phycisphaeraceae bacterium | reverse complement strand
GGTCAATCCCGCGGCCCCGTCTCCGGACGGGGCCGCGGTCCTTTTCGGGATGTCGGGGCTTCGCCGGTTCCGTCAGTCACGCAGCCGGAAGGCGGCCACGGCCGTGTCCAGCATCCGGATCGACCGCTGGAGCGCCTCGGCCGCCCGGCTCGATTCCCGGACAGCCTCGGCCGACGACTCGGCGTTGGCGCGCAGCGCCGTCATGGCCTCGGAGATCTGGCCCGCCCCGATCGCCTGCTGGCTCATGCCCTCGCGCACGGTGCCGAAGCTGTGCGTGGACTCCTCGATGCTGCCGATGATCTCGGACATGCTGCGGCGCAGGGCGCGCGCCTCGGCCACGTTCCGGCGGACCTGCTCGCTGAAGCGGTCCATCTCCATGACGCCGCTCGAGACCGCGGCCTGCATCTCGCGCACGATGCGCTCGATGTCGAGCGTCGCCTGCGCGGTCTGGTCGGCCAGGCGCCGGATCTCGCGCGCCACCACCAGGAAGCCGCGGCCGTACTCGCCGGCCTTCTCGGCCTCGATCGCGGCGTTCACCGAGAGCAGGTTCGTCTGCTCGGCGACCTTCGAGATGGTCGTGATCACGCCGCCGATGTTGCCGGCGCGCTCGTTGATGGTGCCCAGGCGGTCGGAGACGCCGACGGTCGCGTCGTCCAGGGACTGCATGCGGCCTTCCATGCCCTCCAGCTGGCCGCGACCATCCTGGGCCTGTGTCACCGTGCCGACCGCCCGCCGGTTGACCTGCTCCATCTCGCGGGAAAGCTCGTGGCCGGTGGCCGTGATCTCCTGCACCGCCGCGGCGACTTCCATGCTGCTGGAGCCGAAGGTCGCCACGGCCCGGTCCTGCTGCACGCTGCTGGAGGACAGGTGCGCAGCGGTGCCCGCAAGCGCCATCGTCGCCGAATGCACCTGCCCGACCAGCGTGTTGAGGTCCGCCGTCATGCTGTCCAGCGCGCGCTGCAGGTCGCCGGTCTCGTCGGCCAGGTACGTGGCGCTCGGCGCCGCCGTCAGGTCGCCCGACGCAACCCGCTGGGCGGCCAGCGCCGCGGTGTTGATGCGGCGGACCAGCCGCCTGGTGGGCACGTACACCATCACGGCGATCGCCGCGATGCCCGCCAGCGCGATGCCGGCGGTGCGCAGGATCTCGCGGTGGATGGGGCCCATGACGGTGGACTCGTCCACGCCGACGACCACGGTCCAGCCTCCCATCGGCACCGTCGCCGACGAGTAGAAGGTCCGGCTGCGCGTGGCCGCATCGTCCAGCGGGGCCGCGCTGGCCGACGGCCCCATGGCGATGACGCGGCGCAGGGTGGACGCGGCGCCGACCGCATCGAGCGGCTTTGCCGTCCAGCCCGCCGGATCCGAAGCGAACGATCGCGACGTGCCGGCACAGGCCAGGACCACGTTGCCCTGCGGCGAGATCACGTAGATGTCCAGGCGCCCGCCCTTGGCAAGCCCGTCCAGGTCGGCGCGAAGGTCCATGAGCCGGCGGTCGATCTTCAGGACGCCGTAGAACTTCCCGCCTGCGATGATCGGGCACGCATACTCGACCAGCAGCTGCCCCTCGGACTCGGAGGGCTCGGTGACGATCAGCTCGGCCTGCGAACGCTGCTCCCAGTTCGCCTTCGGCACCAGGTAGCTGGGCGTCTTCTCCATGCCCGTGTCGGTGCGCAGGACGACGGAGCCGTCGGACCCGGCGGCGCGGAACCACCCGGCCACGAAGCGGGTCGGCGCGGCGGTGGCGGGCTTGGCGGCGTCCGCGGGCTTGGCGGCGTCCGCGGGCTTGGCGGCGTCCGCGGGCTTGGCGGCGTCCGCGGGCGCAGCGGC
>JBEIFT010000371.1:0-1847 GCA_040382255.1 Phycisphaeraceae bacterium | reverse complement strand
CGCGCACCGCGGCCATCGCACGGCGGTGCGCGCGATTCACGCTGGACGAGCTGCGCTACCGCTACCCGGCCGAGGTCGTCCCCGCCGGGCGCACGCCCATGGCGCACCTGCGCGCGCTGGTCGAGGAGGGCGCCGCCGCGCGCTGGCCCGACGCGGCCGGCGGCGTGCCCGCCAAGGTGCGCGCGCAGCTCGAGCACGAGCTGGCGATCATCGCGGACCTGGACTACCCGTGCTACTTCCTGACGGTGCACGCGATCGTCGCCTTCGCGCGGGGGCGCGGCATCCTGTGCCAGGGCCGCGGCGCCGCGGCCAACAGCGCGGTCTGCTTCTGCCTGGGCATCACTGCCGTCGACCCCGCGCGCAGCGACATGCTCTTCGAGCGCTTCATCAGCCGCGAGCGCAGCGAACCGCCCGACATCGACGTCGACTTCGAGCACGAGCGCCGCGAGGAGGTCATCCAGCACGTCTACGCCACCTACGGCCGCGGCCGCGCCGCGCTCTGCGCCGAGGTCGTCAGCTACCGCGGCCGCAGCGCGATCCGCGACGTCGGCTTCGCGCTGGGGCTGCCCGCCGACACGGTGGCCGCGCTGGCCGGCGGCCTGGACTGGTGGAACGAGGGCCTCGGCATCGAGGGCGTCCGCGCCGGCGCCGCCGAGCCGCGCATCGAGCGCGCGCGCGACCTGGGACTGGACCCCGATGACCCCGCGATCCGCCGCCTCTTCGCGCTTGCCGGCGAGCTGCGCGGCTTCCCGCGCCACCTGTCGCAGCACGTGGGGGGCTTCGTCATCACCGACGGCCCGCTCTGCGAGATCGTCCCCGTCCGCAACGCCACGATGGACGACCGCACCATCATCGAATGGGACAAGGACGACATCGACGCGATGGGCATGCTCAAGGTGGACCTGCTGGCGCTGGGCATGCTGACCGCCATCCGCAAGGCGATCGACCTGGGCAACGCGCACCCCGTGCCCGGCTGGCCCGCGGGGCTTGCATACCGCACGGTGCCAGCCGAGGACCCGGCCGTGTACGCGATGGTCTCGCGCGCCGACACGGTTGGCGTCTTCCAGATCGAGAGCCGCGCACAGATGAGCATGCTGCCGCGCCTGCGGCCGAAGTGCTTCTACGACCTGGTGATCGAGGTGGCGATCGTCCGCCCGGGACCGATCCAAGGCGACATGGTGCACCCGTACCTGTGCCGCCGCAACGGCGAGGAGCCGGTCGCATACCCCAACGAGGACATCCGCCGCGTGCTTGGCAAGACGCTCGGCGTGCCGCTCTTCCAGGAGCAGGCGATGTCGCTGGCGGTGGTCGCGGCCGGTTTCACGCCGGGCCAGGCCGACGAGCTGCGTCGTGCGATCGCGGCGTGGAAGCGCAAGGGGAACCAGATCGCGCGGTTCGGAGCGAAGCTGGTCGACGGCATGCAGGCGCGCGGCTACGCGCACGCGTTCGCCGAGCAGGTCTTCCGGCAGATCCAGGGCTTCAGCGGCTACGGCTTCCCGGAGAGCCACGCGGCCAGCTTCGCGCTGCTGGTGTACGTCTCGGCGTGGCTCAAGCGGCACCACCCGGCGGCCTTCACTGCGGCGCTCCTGAACAGCCAGCCGATGGGCTTCTACGCGCCGGCGCAGCTGGTGCGCGACGCGCGCGATCACGGTGTCGAGGTGCGGCCGGTGTGCGTGCTGCGCAGCGCATGGGACTGCACGCTGGAGGACGATGCGGGGGAGGGCGGTGCGGGCGCCGCCGCGGACGGCGCAGCCGCGGCGGCTGCACTCGGCCCCGCGCTCCGCCTTGGCATGCGCATGGTGACCGGCCTGCGCGAACGCGACGCGCGCGCCCTGGCCGCCGCGGTG
>JBEIFT010000370.1:0-1878 GCA_040382255.1 Phycisphaeraceae bacterium | reverse complement strand
GCCGAGGCCGAGCGCGTGGCGGCGGCGATCGCCGCGGAGACCGACGCGCAGCTGGACGCGGCGGCGGCGCTGCGGCGGAACGCGGGCGGCGAGCGGGCAGCCGACCTGGCGGGGAGCGTGGCCGATGCGCTGGCGCTGGTGGAGGCGGGGATCGACTTCACGGACCAGGAGGACGTGCAGGCGATCGCGCCTGCGGAGCTGGAGGCCAGGCTCGCGGCGGTGCACGCGGCGATCGGCGCGATGGTCGCGCGCGCCGGCGGCGCCGAGCACGCGCGGCGCGCGGCGCGGGTGGTGCTGGCGGGGCCGCCGAACGCGGGAAAGAGCTCGCTGTTCAACGCGTTGCTGGGGCGGACGCGCGCGGTGGAGTCGCCCGAGCGCGGCACGACGCGCGACGCGGTGGAGGAAGCGCTCGAGGTCGCGCCCGGCGTCGAGGTGCTGCTGGTCGACGCGCCCGGCCTGGACGAGGCCGTCGAGGCGATCGACCACCTGATGCAGGCGCGTGCACGTGCGGCAATCGAGCGGGCGGACGTGGTGGTGGAGTGCAGCCCCGTAAATTCGTCCTGCCACAGTAGTTCCAATTTCCGTGGAGTGAGCGGCAGCATCGTGCGCGTCGTGACCAAGGCCGACGCCGACGGCCACGCCCCACCGCCCGACGCCATCTGCACGAGCGCGCGCACCGGCCGCGGGCTGGACGAATTGGGCACGGCGATCGCCACGGCCGTCGACGCGCTTCGCGGCCACCGTCAGTCGGAGGAGTCTTCACTCGGCACCGCGCAGGCGGCGCTGCTGGTCGAGGCCGTCATGGCGCTCGATCACGCGCGGGACATCGTGCGGGGGAACCACCGCCCCGACCAGCCGCTTCCCGCGCGCCTCGCACACCCGGAACTCGTCGCGGCGTCGCTGCGGACGGCACTCGACCGCCTGGGCGAGGTATCCGGCGCGATCCCGCCGGACGACGTACTCGGACGGCTGTTCAGCAGCTTCTGCATCGGCAAGTGAGCGTGCGGCGCAGGCGCCTGTCGGTGTCTGCAGGAGGCCGTCATGCGTCGCCGCGCGCGTCTGCCCGCCCGCTACCCTGCATCCGTGCAAGGCTCCATCGACATCCGCGTGCGCTACTGCGAGTGCGACCCCATGGGCGTCGTGCACCACACCGTCTACCCCGTGTGGTTCGAGATGGGCCGCACGGAGCTGCTGCGGCAGACCGGGCGCACGTACCGGGAGTTCGAGGAGGCCGGGATCTTGCTGGCTGTCGTCCGGCTGGAGGCCAGCTACAAGCGCCCCGCGCGGTACGACGACGTCGTGCAGCTGCGCACGACGCTCGCGAAGGTGGGCGCCGTGAAGGTCGAGCACACGTACGAACTGTGGCGCGGCGAGGACCTGCTGGTCACCGGCGCGACCACGCTGGCGTGCCTGGACCGCGAGGGCCGCGCGCGCGCGATGCCCGAGGGGTTCCTGACCACCTAAATTGATCCTGCCACAGTAGTTCCAATTTCACCGGCGAAAGTGGAACTACTGTGGCAGGATCAATTTCGCGGCATCCGCCCCTGCCGCGTCCGCACGCGCAGCCCGGGCGCCCGCAATTCCGCGCGGATCGCCGCCAGCGCGCCGCCGGCCAGCGCACGGTCCACGGCGTAGGCCACCGCGGCGCTCGGCACGCCCACCAGGAGCAGCGCGGGCGTCATGCTCTCGATCCACGTTTCCGCCACCAGTGCGGCCGGCAGCGCGCGCTCCCACGCCTCCGCGGCGGCGGACGTGCCCTTCGACGAACGCTCGGCCTGGCGCGCGACCTCGTTCACCAGCGCGCGGATGCCCATGTCCGGCACGCGCGGGGCGCGGCGCTCGCACATCGCGCGCGCGCGCAGCAGCGCGGGATCGACG
>JBEIFT010000369.1:0-1903 GCA_040382255.1 Phycisphaeraceae bacterium | reverse complement strand
GAACCGTTCACCGGCGAAGGCATGGGCTGGGCGCTCGCGACGGGCGCCGCCGCCGGCACGCTGGCCGCGCGCATCGCGCAGGGGCAGGGCACCCACGACGAATGGCCTGCGATCCACGCGGCGCTGGTGCGTGCCGCGCGCGTCCGCTGCCGTGCGATCGCGCTGGCGCTGCGCTGGCCGCGGGCCGTGCATGCCGCGCTTGCGTTCGGCGGTTCGGTGCCCTGGCTCGCGCAGCGCGTGGCCACGCGCGTCGGCCGCGCGCCCGGCGCCACGGCGCGGACCACCGTCACCGCCACCCTCGCGGGGTCCGCGCCATGACGCCGCGTCTCCTCTCCATCGCCACGGCCAACCCTCCGGGCACGCTCCCGCGCGGGACGTGGACCACGCTCGCCCTCCACATCGCGCCCGAGGGCGTCAGCCCGGCCGTGATCGAGCGCCTGGCTGACCGCAGCGGGATCGACGCGCGTGGCTGCGCGGCCACGCCCCCAGGCGCCGGCTGCTTCTACCCGGGCACGGATGCAGGCTCGCCCGCCGCTGCCGACCCCGGCACCGCCGCGCGCATGGCGCTCTGGCGCGAGGCCGCCTTCGACATGGCCGAGCGCGCCGCCCGCGAGGCGATCGCCCGCGCCGGCGTGCCTGCACACACGATCACGCACTGCATCACGGCCTCCTGCACCGGCTACGAATCGCCCGGCATCGACGCCCAGCTCATCGATCGCCTGGGCCTGCCGCGCACCTGCCGCCGCCTGAACGTCGGCCACATGGGTTGCCACGCCGCGGTGAACGCGCTGGCCTCCGCGCGCGACGCGGTGCTCGCGAACCCCGGCGCGCGCGTCCTGGTCTGCTGCACCGAGGTCTCCTCCGCGCACTTCCAGCGCTCGGCGCGCATGGACCGCCTGGTCGCCAACACGATCTTCGCCGACGGATGCGCCGCCACGGTCGTCGCGGCCGGCAGCGAATGCCCCCAAGTCGCGGCCGCGCACACGGTGCTCATTCCCGGTACTGCCGACGAGATGCGCTGGACCGTCGGCGACCACGGCTTCGAGATGACGCTCGGCGCCGGCGTTCCCGACATCCTGCGCGCGCAGGTCGGGCCGTGGGTCCGCGAGGCCCGCGCGACGCACGGCCTGGCGCCCGCCGACATCGGTGGATGGGCCATCCACCCCGGCGGCCCGCGCGTGATCGACGCCGTGTGCGAGGCGCTCGCGCTGCCCGCCGGCGCCGACCTGCACAGCCGCGCCGTCCTGCGCGAGCACGGCAACATGTCGAGCGCGACGCTCCTCTTCATCCTGCAGCGCATGCACGCCGCGGACGTGCCGCGCCCGTGGGTCGGCATGGCCTTCGGTCCGGGGCTGGTCGGCGAACTGGTGCTTGTGCGGTGACGCAGGCACGCCGGCGCAGGCCGGCCGCGGCCCGGATCAGGGGCACGCGCCCCAGAAGCCGATCAGGATGCCCAGGTCCGCGCCGTTCACGGCACCGTCCCCGTTCAGGTCCGCGACCGTCGCGCCGTTCGCCGTGCCCCATTGCGCAAGCAGCGTCGCCAGGTCCGCGCCGTCCACCACGTGGTCGCGCACGAAGTCGGCGTCGACGCAGCTGGGCAGGCACGGCGGCGGCGTGACCGCCGTCACGCTGAACAGGCCGCGCTTGGTGCCCTGGTAGAGCACGCCGCTCGGGCCCAGCGTGCCGACCATCTGCAGCGTGTTGTCGTCCAGCGACGAACCGACGGTTGTGGTCGTTACTGGCGCACCCGTCCCTGGGTCGATCGCGACGAAGCTGTACGTGCCGGTGCCCGCCGGGTCGTACGTGGTCGTGTAGATCAGGTTGTCGCGCGTCGAGAGCCGCGGCAGCGCGGACGAGGCCAGCGTCTGGTTCTGCCACATCACCTGGAGCCCCGTGCCGCCCG
>JBEIFT010000368.1:0-1905 GCA_040382255.1 Phycisphaeraceae bacterium | reverse complement strand
GACGGCCAGCACGGGCGCGCCCGGCGCGCCGCAGCCGAGCGCGTCGAGGAACGCATGCAGCGCATCGAGGAAGCCCTCGGCGCCGCCCAGCCGGCCGCGCGCCGCCAGGTCGAGCGGCGGGAACTGCAGCACGATCGGGCCGAGCGCCGCACGCAGCCCCGCGACGGCCGGCGCCACGACACGGTCGAGCGCGTACGCCGCGTCGAGGAAGCGCGGGTTCCCGGTGCCCGACGCACGCAGCGCCGTGGTGCTGCCGAACGTGTTGCCCTCGCGGTCGGCATCGGGCCGCACGACGGACTGTTCGGCCTTGACGGTGAAGCGGAAGCCTTCCGGTACCAGCGACGCGAGGTCGCGGTACCCGTCCTCGGACGGTGCGGCGTAGAAGGCGCGGTCGAGCCCGACGGTGCGGTGGAGCGGCCACGCGGCGTAGGCCGCAAGCCCGTCGGACGCCAGGCGCGCGGCCGGCGCGCGCGCGCCGAACACGATGCCGCGCCAGCCGGGGTACGCCCAGCTGCTGGTGCCCAGGTGGATCGCGGCCGGCAGCCGCGCGGCGACGTCGCGGACGTCCGCCGGCACCGGCGCGGGCGGCACCGCGTCCAGCGCGCGGTCCATCGGCGTGGTGCCGAAGAGTCCGCCATCGCCGTCGTCGCTGCGCACGCGCCGTGCCATGCGGGCAGCGTAGGCCGCGTGGTAGCGTCCGCGCATGCTCGCCGCGATCGCGATCCTCGTTGCCTTCCAGAACGCCGTGCCGCCGGCGCCTGCCGCGCCCGCCACGCCGGCCCCCGTGCCGGCCGAGCCGGGCTTCACCAGCCTCTTCGACGGCACGTCGCTGGCGGGCTGGACCGGCGACACGAAGGGCTACGGCGTCGATGACGGCGCCATCACCTGCCTGAAGGACGGAACCAACCTCTTCACGGCGCGCGAGTACGCGAACTTCGTGCTGCGCTTCCGCTTCCGCCTGAGCCCCGGCGCCAACAACGGCATCGGCGTGCGCGCGCCGCTCGAGGGCGACGCGGCCTACGCCGGCATGGAGATCCAGGTGCTGGACGACGGGCACGAGAAGTACAAGGGCTGGCTGAAGGACTGGCAGCGCCACGGCAGCGTCTACGGCGTGGTGGCATCGAAGGGCAGCACCGCCGCGCTGAAGCCGTGCGGCGAGTGGAACGACGAGGAGATCGTCGTGGACGGCCGGCACGTGAAGGTGACGCTGAACGGCGCCGTGCTGGTGGACGCCGACCTCGACGCGGCGACGAAGGACGGCATGCTGAGCCAGAAGGACCACCCGGGCCTGAAGCGCACGACCGGCCACATCGGCTTCCTGGGCCACGGCGACCGCGTCTGGTACCGCGACATCCGCATCAGCGAGCTTCCGGCGAAGACGGAGAACAAGAATGTCCCCTGAGCAGCAGAACGCGTCCGCTCCCGCCCCCGAACAGGCCGCACCGCGCACGATGGGCAAGGGCCTCTCGATCCTGCTCACCGCGGCATCGATCGTCCTGATCGCCGACGGCATCAAGGCCGCGCAGGGCGTCATCACGCCGATCCTGGCCGCGGCGTTCATCGCCATGATCGCCATCCTTCCGCTGACGCTGCTGCAGCACAAGCTGCGCCTGCCGCGCTGGCTGGCGCTCGTCGTCGTGCTCGGCGTGACGATCGGCGGCACGCTGGGGATCGGCTATTACCTGGGCAACTCGGCGCGCACGCTGGGCCCCGAGCTGCCGCAGTACGAGGCGCGCCTGAACGAGCTGATCCTGGAGGCGCTGAACGCCGCGAAGGCGCGCGGCGCCGACCTGGACGTCGACCGCATCATGGCCAGCCTGCACGGCTGGAAGATCTCGGATTTCGCCGAGGTCATCTTCAAGGCGCTGGCGGCGGTGCTGCAGAACTTCTTCTTCGTGCTGATGG
>JBEIFT010000367.1:0-1921 GCA_040382255.1 Phycisphaeraceae bacterium | reverse complement strand
GCCGGTGCCGTTCGTCGGCACGAACCTGGTCAACATCACGGCGCTCAACGCCCTGCAGCTGGCCAACGTGACCTCCGACATCGACGTCGCTGCCGACGCCGGCGTGACCTCGGGCGCCTTCCTGGCCAACCCGGGCGTGACCGCCGGCAACAGCTGCGGCTCGGTCCCGGTCGGCCTGACCATCACCCTGCCGGGTGGCGGCACGACGAGCAGCTGGCCGGCGATGTTCCCGATCGGCACGTCGACCGTGACGTGGCGCGCGCAGGACGCGGCCAACAACGTGGCGACGGCGACCAAGACGTACATCGTCCGTGACTACCAGCTGGCGACCCTGGACGTGACGTTCAGCGGCGTGAACTCGGGCAACAACGCCGGGTTCAGCCAGGACGTCCGCGTCCGCGTGTCGGACGGCCGGTTCGTGACCCGCACCCTGGCGTTCTCGCGCTACGGTGTCGGCACGGTCGCCGACGTCCAGGTGCCGGTGGGCACGGGCTACACCTGCGTCAGCGTCAAGGATGCCGCGCACACCCTGGCGGCGGTCAACACGCTGCCGGTGGTGGGCACGAAGTACGCCCCGTCGGCCTTCGTGCTGGGCGGCGGCGACGCGAACGACGACAACATCCGGGACATCCTGGATTACGGCGCGTTCGTGTTCGACTACGGCGGAGGCAAGACCTCGGCCAGCCGCAGCAACTACAACCGCGACGGCGTCGTCGGCACGCAGGACTTCACCTTCATCAGCTCGGGCTTCCTCGAGGTTGGTGCGGAGTGCGGCGGCGGCTACGCCAACGGCAACCAGGCCCGCGAGCGCGTCAGCGTCCGCGACCTGCGCCGCGCGGGCCTGGGCGAGCTGGCGATCGCCGACCTCAACGGCGACGGCTGGGTGGACACGAAGGACGTGACCCTGTGGATGCAGGGCCACCGTCCGGCGGGGTATCCCACCGACGAGGTGATCGACGCGGCCGCCCGCGCGGAGAACTGACCCCGGGTTCTCCCGAGCATTGATCCGAATCTTCCCGCTGCGCCGGTTCACCCCGGCGCAGCGGTGCTTTTTGCCCGGGCCGAGAACCCTGCGTTATCCGGCCATTAGGGGTCGTTATCAAGCGGTTGTGGCGTGGTCGGCGGCATGATCGGCGTGCGATCCGCGCGGAAATCCTTGGAGGCACCAAAGTTGCTTTGCCATCCGGGCGATTCGACACATAATCGTCGGGTTCTCTTGGAGGATTGTTTTCCTCCTGCGGGGCATTCGCGCCCCGACCCGCCGAGCCTGCCAGCAGGCCCGTTCGCTGGACCCGTACGTCGTTTCTCGGAGTTCCGAATGCGCTTGAACAACAGTGTCCAAGGTGTGAACGGAATGTCACCGTCGACACGTGACGTCCGGCGATCCGCCGCCCACCGCGCAACGAACCCCGTGTCCCGTCTGCCCCTCGTCCCCCGTCTCGCTCCTTCCGTCAAGGAACTCGTCATGAGCACCACGAAGATCTCCTTCGCGTCTGCCACCCTCTCCGCGACCCTGGCCATGGGCCTGGGTTTCACCACGCTGGCGGTCTGCACCTCCAGTGCGTGGGCGGACTGCAGCGCCGGCGCCAACAACTTGACGTCGCTGAGCACGACCACGCAGATGTACGCCGCGCTGAACGGCGCTGCCGCCGGCACTGCCGTGCTGGTGACCGCGAACGCGACCGGCATGACCAGCTTCCAGCTGTCGGTGCTGGGCCTGCAGTCGCAGTGGGTCGCGGACAACGGCATCTACGGCTCGATGGTCATCACCTCGACCCTCTCGGCGAGCAACATGTCGGCGGTGCTGGGCAAGACCTGCGCCAGCGCGACCGTGACGGTGAACGCGGCGGGCATGTCGGACGAGCAGCTGGCGGTGCTGGTGGCGAACCTCTCGAAGATCGACGTGATCGACGGCCTGGAG
>JBEIFT010000366.1:0-1932 GCA_040382255.1 Phycisphaeraceae bacterium | reverse complement strand
GTGGCTGCCGCTTCGCGGCAGCGCAAATCCCGCCGGGGGCGCGTGGGGTGGCTGCCGCTTCGCGGCAGCGCAAATCCCGCCGGGGGCGCGTGGGGTGGCTGCCGCTTCGCGGCAGCGCAAATCCCGCCGGGTGCGCGTGGGGTGGCTGCCGCTTCGCGGCAGCGCAAATCCCGCCGTCGCGGCATCGGTGTCCCGTGGGCATCGCATCCAATGTGCGCCGCGCGCGAATCCATGGGAGCATTCGTGCGCCTGGCCGCGCGGCATCGGCACCACCATGCGCTTGAAGCGTCACCGAGTTTCAGAGTTGATGGACGATCCGGCGCTTCCCGCGGCGAATCATCGCCTCGCGCTCGCCGGCCTGGCGCGGCTGAACCGCGTGGCGCGGGCGGATCGGCTGGCGTGGCCTTCGGTGCAGCGCGTGGCGATGCGGTGCGTGCGCGGCGGCCGTGCCGCGCGGGTGCTGGACGTGGCGTGCGGCGCGGGGGACGCGGTGGTGCGGCTGGCTGCGCGGGCCCGGGTGGCGGGCGTGGCCGTCGACTGGTGCGCGTGCGACATCAGCGCGTTCGCGCTTGCCGAGTCCGCACGTGCGGCGCAGGCTGCCGGCGTCGTGCTCCGGACGGAACGCGCGGACGTGCTGGCGGGCGACCTGCCGGGTGGCCATGACCTGGTGACGTGCTCGCTGTTCCTGCATCACCTCGACCATGCGGACGTCGTGCGCGCCCTGCGCACCATGCGCGCCGCCACGCCGAGCGGCGTGGTCGTCGACCTGGACCGCACGCGCACGGGCCACGCACTCGCATGGATCGCCTCCCGCGCGCTCTCGCGCTCGCCGGTCGTGCACTTCGATGCGCTCGCCAGCGTGCGTGCCGCGTGGACGCCTGCTGAGGCGCTCGCGATGGCCCGCGAGGCCGGGATCGCCGATGCGCGCGTGCGCCGCGCGTGGCCCGAACGCTGGGTGCTGACGTGGGGGGATGCATGAGCGATCCGGATGTCCTGGTGATCGGTGCCGGTCCCGCCGGTTCGCTCGCCGCGATCGCGGCGGCACGCGGCGCTGCGCGCGTCATGCTGGTGGATCGCGCGCACTTCCCCCGCGCGAAGGTCTGCGGTTCGTGCCTCTCCGACACCGGCATGGCCGTGCTGCGCGATTGCGGCCTGCTGGACGCCGTCGCCGACGGCATTCCGCTGCACACGCTCGCGCTGCAGGGCGGTGGCCGTGCCGTGCACGTCGCGCGCGAAGCCGGCGTCGCGATCGGGCGCCACGAGCTTGACGTGCGGCTTGCCGCGCACGCCCGCGCCGCCGGTGTCGACGTCCGGTTCGGCACGTCCACGACCGCCCGCTCCGACGACGGCACCTGGGACGTGGGCGGCGCCACCGTGCACGCACGTTGCGCCGTCGTGGCCGATGGCCTTGGCGGCCGCGCGCTGGATGCGCTGCCCGCCTTCGAATGGACCGTGAGCCCCGCCAGCCGCATGGGCTTCGGCGCGCTGCTCCCGGCGGGCGCGGTCCGCTGCGCGCCGGGCGAGGTGTGCATGCACGTCGAGCCCACCGGCTACGTCGGCGCGGTCGTGCTGCCGGACGGCGCGATCGACGTCGCCTCCGCCGCGGACCCGCGCGCCGTGCGTGCGATGGGCGGTCCCGCCGCCTATGCCCTCCACGCGCTGCGCGACCGCGTACTTCTTCCCGCCGCGTTCACGGCCGCCGATTGGCGCGGTACGCCCACGCTCACGCGCCGCCGTCGCACGCTGGCTGCGCCCGGCATCCTGCTGGCGGGCGACGCGTCCGGCTACGTTGAACCGTTCACCGGCGAAGGCATGGGCTGGGCGCTCGCGACGGGCGCCGCCGCCGGCACGCTGGCCGCGCGCATCGCGCAGGGGCAGGGCACCCACGACGAATGGCCTGCGATCCACGCGGCGCTGGTGCGTGCCGCGCGC
>JBEIFT010000365.1:0-1936 GCA_040382255.1 Phycisphaeraceae bacterium | reverse complement strand
GGATCCCGGCGCCCTGGCCGTCCTGTGGCGCTACGTCGTCCTGGGGTTCCGCCACATCGTCCCCGAGGGCGCCGACCACGCGCTGTTCGTGCTCGGCCTCTTCCTGCTCTCGCCGCGCGCGCTGCCGCTGGCGAAGCAGGTCACCGCCTTCACCGCGGCCCACACGCTGACGCTGACGCTCGCCGTCCTGGGCTGGGTCCACGTCCCCGCCGGGCTGGTCGAGCCCGCGATCGCCGGCTCCATCGCCTTCGTCGCCATCGAGAACCTGTTCGCGACGCGCGTCGGGCCGTGGCGCCTGGCGGTCGTGTTCCTCTTCGGGCTGCTGCACGGCCTGGGCTTCGCGTCGGGCCTGGCGGAACTCGGCCTCCCGGCCGGTCGCCTGGTCACCGGGATCAGTGGCTTCGCGATCGGCGTCGAGGCGGGGCATCTTGCGGTCATCGCCGCGGCGTTCCTGCTCCTGGGCTGGACGCGCAGCCGTCCGTGGTACCGCGCGCGCGTGCAGATCCCCTGCTCGATCGCCATCGCCGCGGTCGCGTGCTGGTGGGCCTTCGCGCGCGTCACGGCGGGCTGAACCGCGCGGCGTTACGATCCGCGCACGTGGACGTCTACCGCAAGGGCATCTTCTGCCTTGAATCGGAGTGGTTCGGCCTCCGCTCGACGGTCTCGGTGCGCCCGGCGCTCGAGTTCCTGTCCACCAGCGACTACCACGTCCACTACATCCACCGCGACGTCGCCACGCGCGCCGAGCTGGAGCACTACCTGCGCAAGTGGCTGCAGGAGCGCCACACGGCGTACCGAATCCTGTGGCTCAGCATGCATTCCCGCAAGGGCCTGCTGCTGCCCGGCGACATGCGCCGCCCCGACGAGACCATCAGCATCGACCGGCTGGAAGAGGTCCTGACCGGCCACTGCCGCGACAAGTTCATCCACTTCGGCGGCTGCCGGACCATCGCGCTGCCGCGCGCGCGCCTGCAGCGCTTCCTGCGCCGCACGGGCGCCGTGGGCATCAGCGGCTTCCGCGAGGAGGTCGACTGGACCGAAAGCACGCTCTTCGAGCTGGCGCTGCTGCTCGAGCTGCAGAAGCACCCGCTGACCGCGAAGGGCCTGCGGGCCGTGCAGCGCGCGATGCGCAAGGCGCGCCCCGTCGAGTGCAAGGCGTCGGGCTTCGCGATGCACGTGCGCGACTGAAAACGAACGCGGGCCGGAGCGTGTGCTCCGGCCCGCGGATTCCAAATCGAAGGACGCGACGCGGGGATCAGGCGCGGCGACGGCGCGAGCCGACCAGGCCGGCGACGCCGAGCAGCGCGAGCGCGCCGGGGGCGGGGATCGCGTTGTTCACGGAGATGTTGTCGATGCGGTTCGAGCCGGCGGCCGCGGCCGTCTGGGTCGAGACCCAGCGCAGGATGACCAGCGACTGCTCGTCGGCGGCGGCACCCAGCGACACGGTGCTGGTGTAGATCGAGTTGTAGGTCGTGGTCGACCAGGTCCCCGGAGCACCGCCACCGCCCGACTGCAGCACGGTGTAGCTGGCCGACAGGGTCGTCCAGTTGCTGCCGCCGTCGACGCTCATGACCAGGTTGAAGGTCGTGGGGCCGGTCGCGCTGCGGGTCTGGTCCCACGACACGCTCAGACCGGAGGTGCCGGCGCCGACCGTCGAGAAGCGCGCCTCGTAGTAGTCGTTGGCCGACCAGTTGTTGCTGCTGAACGCGTACATGTTGCCGTTGCCGGCGGGCGAGGTGTACGTCGCGGCCGCGAGCGTGTGGAACGCGCTCAGCTGGCTGCCGGCCGTGTTCGTGCCCTGATCGGCAACGCCGGCGCCGTTCGGGCCCGGGGGCAGGTACGTCTGGCCGGTCGGCACGTTGCCGGCGCCAGTCGGGAAGGCGGTGGGGATCGTCCAGCCGACGACGAGGTCAGCGGACGCGGTCGCGGTGACCGC
>JBEIFT010000364.1:0-1938 GCA_040382255.1 Phycisphaeraceae bacterium | reverse complement strand
TCCTGCGGGGGCGCCGCCGCCCGAGGGGGCGTCTGCCGGGGCGTCCTGTTTCGGCGCGTCGGCCTTCGGTGCATCGGCCTTCGGCGCGTCCTTCGCGTCCTTCTCCTTCGCCGGCACGTCGGGGCGGCCCCAGGCCTGCGTCGCGAAGGTGGGCACGCCGCGCTGCGCGTTCATCCATGCCACGAAGCTGCCGGCGGTGTCGGATCCCATCGCGCGCTTCACGCCGAGCGCCTCGCGCACCAACTTCGCGGCCTCGCCGTACGCGCCCACGTCGGCCTCGTCGATCATCGCCGGCATGCCGCCCTCGGCCTTGGCCTTGCCGTCCGGCACGTTCACGACGGTGTCGTGGCGGCCGATGACGATCGCCGCGAAGATGCGCGGATTGGCGATCACGAAGTCCGCCAGCGCCTTCGCCTCCGGCGCGATCAGCGGGTACGCGCCGGCCTCGTCCTCGAATTCGGGCCAGCGGTGGGGGAAGTTGCGGTCGACGGCGATGCCGCCCTTCCAGTCCTCGGCAATCCGGCCGTCGCCGTCGGAGTCGATGCCCTCGGTCCAGACGGTGTAGACGGGCAGTTCGCCCTTGGTCGCGTCGGGACGCTTCATCAGGCGCGCGTCGGCCGAATCCACGACCAGGCTGGGCTTCGTCCACGGCGGCTTGCTGCCGGCCAGGCGGATCTGGGTGATCCAGCCGTCGCCGTTCAGGTCGGTCGGGCCGTTCTCGTCGATCTTGTGGTCGCGGTCGTTGTCGTGCATCGCCGCGTTGCCCGAATAGTCGCGCGGCAGCTCGGTCGCGAAGCGCTCGGCCGCGTCGGGGTTGGCGCGCGGCACGACGATCACGGTCACGTCGGAGAGCAGCGCGGCGTGGTCGCGCAGCAGCTTCTCGGCGGCGACGAGCGCTTCCTCGCCGGCCGACCAGCGCGGGCCGTCGAAGCCGGCGACCACCAGGAACGCCGGACGGCCGCCGGCCTTCGCGGCGTCGTCCGTCAGCGTCAGCATCGGGATGGGCAACTTGCCGACGCTGGTGCCCAGCGGCGCGACGTTCACGAGCTTCGGGTACTTGGCGCGCAGCGCCTCGATCGCGTCGGCCAGGGCGCGCGAGGTGCGGCGCTCGGCCGCGGTGACGACGGCGTCCGCGGGGGGTGCGGGCGGCTGCGCGGCGGGTGCCTGCGCCGGCTGCGCGGGCGCCTCGGCCGCCGGGGCGGCCTGCGAGAGGATGGCGATGACGATCGTGGCGGTGATCATGGTCGTTGGTGGCCGCCTTCGCGGCGGTGGGTCAGAGTTCGGGCTGGGCGCCCGGCTTCAGCTGGGCATCCTCGAGCAGGTAGAGGCCGACGAGCCAGCTCTCGACGAGGTAGGGCTCGACCTTCAGGCGGCCCTCGACGGCGCCGAAGTTGAACGTCGCGTGCTTGCCGCCGCGCTTGGCGGGCTCCTGCAGCTTGACCTCGATCGCGTCGTACGGGGTCGGCGGCACGCCGATGCAGCAGCCGTCCCACTGGTTCAGCATGACGAGCAGCTCCTTCGTCTCGCTCACCATGAGCGGGAACGCCAGGTAGCCCTCGATGCGCACCCAGGCGCCGTCGAGCATCGCGATGCGCTGCGGAAGGTCGTTCTCCTGCAGGCGCGGCACGTAGGTGTCCTGCGCGCTGGCCAGGCAGCCCCAGCTGACGACGTACGGGTCGGCCTGCGTGCCGGCGCCGCGGATCTCGAAGCGGCCGTCGGCGAAGAGCGCCGTCTTCCCGTCGCTGCCCGGGCGGCGCACGATGCTGCCCGCGACGACCTTTGCGTGCGGGATCACCTTGTCCAGGCCCAGGTCGATCGCCGCGGGGTCGCGCGGTGCGGCGGCCTTCGGGGTCGTGGCGGCGGGTTCGGCCGTCGCAGGCTTCGGCGCCGTGGTGGCGGCTGCGGGCGGCGTGGCCGGCACGCCCGCGGGCACCGGCG
>JBEIFT010000363.1:0-1942 GCA_040382255.1 Phycisphaeraceae bacterium | reverse complement strand
GGCGGACGCGCGGCCCGAGTTCGCGCCGAGCGAGGGCGACGTGCGCCTGGCGCTCTTCCTGCCGGACGGCAGCGCGGCCGCGGTGCGCGACGTGTGGGTGAGCGCGGGCGGGCGCGCCGAGCGCATCGCGATCGACCCGCTGCTTGGCGAGATCCGGAGGGACGCGCGGTGATGCGGCGTGCGTCCATCCTGCTGGAGGTGCTGCTGGCGACGGCGATCTTCGCGTTCGCGGGCGTCGTGGTGCTGGGCACCGTGGACGAGGCGCTGGCCGACGCGGCGCGCGCGGACCGGCGCGCGGTGGCGATGGACCTGGCGCGCTCGCGGCTGGCCGCGGCCGAGGCGGGCACGGACCTGGAGCTGCCCGCGGTGCCGGGCCTGCGCGTCGATTTCCGGCTGGAACCGAGCAGTTTCCCGGGGCTTTCGCTGGCGGTGGTCGAGGTCTTCGACGAAGCCCCCGCCGGCCTGGCGGCGCGCGTGGCGGCCACCGACCCGCCGCGCCTGGCCGTGCTGCGGCAGCTGGTGCGCGGCGATGCAGGCGACGCGGCGCCGCGCCCGGAGGTGAAGCGATGACGCGGGCGCCGGCGCATGGGTCGGCGCGGGTGGTGGCGCGGGTGACGCACCGCCGCGCGTTCACGCTGCTCGAGGCGCTGGTGGCCATCGGCATGATGGTCCTGCTGGTGGGCGCGCTCTCGCTGTTCCTGGACGACCTGACGATGACGCGCGCCGCGGCGGCGCGCACGGCGGCGCGGACGCGCTCGGCCGACGCGCTCTACGGCGCGGTGGAGACGGCGCTGATGACCGCGGTGGTGGATGGCGGCCGCCAGGGCGCGGGCGTGCAGGGTGCCGCGACGCGGATGCGCGTCCTGAGTTCGCGCACCGACGCGGGCAGCGGCACCGTGCACCAGCTGGCGCGCGCGGCGTTCTCGCCGCTTTCGGCCACGGCCGTGACGTGGGGCGGCGGCAGCGTCACCGTGGAGCGCGGCAACGTCAGCAGCACGCTGCCCGCGCAGGTGCGCGCGCTGCGCATCCGCTACCTGGGCGATGCGGGCTGGGAGGAGTCGTTCGATTCGATGCAGGCGGGCATGCTGCCGCTGGCGGTCGAGGTTTCGCTGTGGTTCGGGCAACCGGCGGCGCAGGGCGAAGGAAGCGCGGCGGGCGCGGGCGGCGATGCGGGCCAGGGCGCGGACGCCGGTGCGGACATGCCCGACGCCGACGTGACGGAGGAAGACCTCGGCCCGCCCGACCGCGTGCGCGTGTTCGCGGTGCCGGACGCGGCGACGATGGCGGCCGATGCGGCGGCGGGGAACGGGGGTGCGCCGTGATGCGCGCGCGACGTCCCATGCGCCGCGGCGTGCTCATGCTGGCCGTCATGGTGGTGCTGGCCGTGGCCGGGCTGGTGGCCGCGGGGCTGCTGGCCGCGGGCGAGGCCGAGCAGGCGGGCCTGGCCGCGATGCACGACCGTTCGCAGCAGCGCGCGAACGCGTGGAGCGGCGCGCAGGCGGTGGCGGCGCTCCTGGCGCAGCAGCGCGGCGCGGTGCTGGAGTGCGAGGAGCCCGAGCTGCCCGACGAACTGCTGCTGTGGGAAGGCGATGGCTACGAGGCCGTCGCGCGGCTCCTGCCCGTGGGCCCCGGCGGCGAGCGGCTGGTGGCCGAGATGGGCAAGCTGCCCCTGGCCACCGCAACGGCCGATCGGCTGGCGCAGACGGGAATCGTGGACGCGGCGGCGGGCGCGGCCGCGATCGCGCGGCGTGACGGCAGCGACGCGATCGAGGGGCTGGTGGCGCCGGACGCGGGCCTGCCCGTCGAGGTGGTGCTGGGCCCCGTGGCGATGACGATCGCCGACGGCATTCGCCAGGCGAAGGACGATGCGGGCGGCGGGCGGTCGGTGAGCGGGTCGAGCGCGGCGCGCGCGATCCGTGCGGCGGGTGGCGCGGGTGCGGGC
>JBEIFT010000362.1:0-1977 GCA_040382255.1 Phycisphaeraceae bacterium | reverse complement strand
GGACGCGGACCTCGGTGCCCTGGTTGCGCAGCTCCTGCAGGATCGGCGATTCCTGCGTGTGCACCACCTGGATCGCGACGTTGAGTTCGCAGAGCCGGCGCGCCCGCAGGTCGGGGTCATCGATGCGCTCGAGCTCCTGGCGGAAGAACTTGCTGATGTCGCGGATGTTGCGGATCCAGTGATCCACCATGCGGTCATGCGGCGGCTGGAGCGCCGCCGCGACGCCGCCGCAGCCGTAGTGACCGCAGACGATGACATCGCGCACGCCCAGCACGTGGGTCGCGTATTCGATGACCGCCAGCACGTTCAGGTCGCTGTGGACGACCAGGTTCGCGACGTTGCGGTGGACGAAGACCTCGCCGGGGGGCAGGCCGATGATCTCGTTGGCCGGCACGCGGCTGTCGCTGCAGCCGATCCACAGGTAACGCGGCTGCTGCTGTTTCCGCAGCATGCGGAAGAAGCCGGGGCGCTCGGATTCCATCCGTGCGGCCCACTCGCGGTTCTGCTGGAGCAGGTGGCTGAGGTCGCTCAATGGCGCGGACTGTACCGAAAATGGGGACAGGTCCACCTGTCCCCATTTCAGGGGCCCAGGTGGACCTGTCAATCCCTTGCGGTGCTTCGTGCCGAACTCACTCGGCGGTCGGAAGCGTCTGGTCCGGCGCACCCGCCGGTCGCCGTGCCGATCCGCCCTGCAGCGCAATCGTCAGGTCCCTTTCATCGACCCAGGCGTCGCCGTTCAGGTCGCCGCCGGCCAGCTCGCCCATGCCCATGCGGCGCAGCGTCTGCACGCTGATCCGGCGGATGGGCCTGCCGCCCGTCGTGAACCCGTTGCACACTTCGTCGCTGGTGAAGAAGTTCGCGGTGAGGAAGGTGAGGTCGGCGTTCGTCACCAGGCCGTTGGCGCTGAAGTCCGTGTGCGGCCCCGTGGTGGCTGCGGTCGTCCCGATCGGCAGGGCCGAACCGCGCTGGTTGACGAACGTCGCGAAGTCCAGGATGTCGATGTTGGCATCGCCGTTGGCGTTGCCGACGAGCAGCCAGCGCGCCGACTCACCGCCATCCACCGCATAGGAACTTGCATATGTGCGGCCGCCGAACGTCCCCGCCCCGCCGCCAGTGGCCACCGGGATCGCGCGGCGCAGCGTGTGCAGCGGATCGCGCATGCTGGCGCACCCACCGGACCAATTGACGTTGCCCGCCAGGCGGAACCGTGCGCCGGTCGCCGCGCGGTACTGGCCGCCGGAGCTGTCCTGCGTCATGGTCACCGTCTGCAGGTCGCTGTCGGCCGCCGTCCCGCCCTTGCCGAAGTCGACCGCGATCCCGCGGGTGAAGCTGGACGTGCCGAACACGCCGCCCATCGCCAGGCTCGCGACCGCCACGCTGTCCGCCGAGACGTCGACGGTGGTCGCCGCCGTCCGTGCGTTGCCGCACGAGTCCGTCGCCGTCCAGGCAATGGTCGTGGAGCCGGCCGGGAAGTTCGTCAGGTCCTGCGCGGCGTCCGTGCGTGCGTAGGTCACGGTCGCGGCATGCCCGAGCGCGTCGGTGGCCGTAGGCGGCACGACCGACACCGTCGCCCGCGCGCTGCCGTCCGCGTCGCTCCACCACATGGCAGTGGGGGGGACGGACACCAGCGACGGCTGGCTGCCGATGCGCGTGATGGCGCCCAGGTTCACCGGAGCTCCCAGCGAAACCGCCTGCTGTGCGGCGTTGGACACCAGCGACGAGAACCGCCCACTGGAGCCGAACGACACCAGGCCAGCGGCGCCGTCGATGTCCACGAGGCAGGTGAAGCGCAGCGTCACGAAACCACCCGCGAGCGTCACGTTCCCGGTGCCCGCGGTCGTGCCGAGCGCCAGCACGTCGCGGCCGGCCCGGGTGTCGGCACGCTCGTAGAGGGGCAGGTCGAGCGCGCGCGACTGCACCAGTGCGTGGTAGGTGCCCGCCGTTGCATCGAAGTCGAGCGCAAGCCGCGATGCGTCG
>JBEIFT010000361.1:0-2000 GCA_040382255.1 Phycisphaeraceae bacterium | reverse complement strand
GCACGACGCCCGACGACGGCATGTACACGTTCCCGATGCTGGCGGACGGCCCCAACGGCGAGGAAGCGTCGATGGACCAGTACGCCGAGGCGTACCGGAAGGGCCCGGTCGGCATCCTGATCTACCGCCGCACCGTGGCCGAGATGATGCCGCCGAGCACGTTGCTCAAGGAGTTCGGCGCGGGCTTCGCGGCGTCGCTGGTCGCGGCGTTGGTGCTCTCGCGCATCGGGTGGGGGCCGTTCGCCGCCGCGCGTGCCGCGGGCCTGGCCGCGTTGGCTTGCTGGCTCTCGAACGATCTTTCCCTGTGGATCTGGTACGGCTACCCGTGGTCGTGGGTGACGTCGACGCTGATCGAGCAGGTGGCCGGGTGGTCGATCGCGGGCGCGGTGATCGCGTTCGTGGTGCATCGGGGCGCGGCGGCGAGGGCGTGATGCGCAGCATCGCCTCGTTCGCAACGGTTGCGCTTGCGGGCGCGTTGGCGGGCGCGGCGCCCGCACAGGCGCCGACGGCACGAACGCCTGCCGCCCCGCCGCGCCAGGTGATGCAGGTGCTGGTGGACCCGCTGCACCCCGGTGCGGACGTCGGCGGCGTCGGCGCGGTGGTGCCGACGCTCGCGGACGCGGTCGAGTGGGCGAACAAGCACTGCTTCGGCGGGCCGCGCATCGAGATCATCCTGGTGCCCGGCGTGCACGAGGTGCAGCGGACGATCCACGTGCCGAAGTCGCTCGGCGGGCTGTTCGTGCGCGCGCAGGCGCCCGGCGTGCGCGTGGTGGGCGGGCCGGTGATCGCCGAGCCGGCGTGGCATGCGCCGGAAGGCGGTGCCGCGGCCCGCATCCCGGCGGAATCGCGCGCGCATGTCCGTGCGCTGGACCTTCCGGCCGAGTGGGTCGCGCGGTTCGCCGGCGGGCTTGCCGGGCCGGTGCACGCGGGCCTTGGCGTGGACGTGCCCGCCGGGCCCAGCGAGGTCTTCGTGGGCGGTCGGCCGCTGGTCGCGGCGCGGTGGCCGAACGAGGGATTCGCGGCGATCGAGCGCGTCGTCGATGCCGGCTCGGTGCCGCGCGACGCGGCGGACGACGTGCCGGCCGCCGATCGCAAGGTCGTCCCCGCGCGCGGCGGCACGTTCGCCCCGCGCGACCGCGACCGCCTGGCGCGCTGGAACGGCGCGGCCGGCGCGTGGATGCAGGGCTACTGGAACTGGGACTGGTGCGAGGAGACGCTGCCCGTGGACGCGGTGGACGCGCAGGCCGGCACCGTGAAGCTGGGGATGCCGCACCGCTACGGGCTGGCGAAGCGCGGCAACTTCCGCGTCGTCGACCTTCCCGAGGAGCTCGACGCCGCTGGCGAATGCTGGATCGACCGTGAGCGCGGCACCGTGTACGCGTGGCTCGAGGGCGACGACGCGTGGCGCGCCGAGGTCGCGGTGTCGGTGCTCGGCGAGCCGATGTTCGCCGTCGACGGCGCGGCGGACGTCGAGTTCCGCGGGCTGGCGTTCGAATGCACGCGCGCCACGGTGATCGCGTCGCAGGCCGCGCAGGGGCTCGCGCTGCGCAACTGCCTGGTGCTAAATGTCGGCGCGCGCGCGGTGTCGATCGACGGCACCGGCTGCTCGATTGCCAACTGCGCGTTTGTCGACGTGGGCGGCACCGGCGTGGCGATGTCCGGGGGCGACCGCAAGGCGCTGGTGCCGGCGAGCAACGCGGTGCGCGACTGCCGCTTCCTGCGCTGCGGACGCACGCTGCGCACCTACAACCCCGCGGTCCGCATGGACGGCGTGGGGCAGCGCCTGGAGCGCTGCGAGATCGCGGAGCTCCCGCACATCGCGGTGTTCTTCACGGGCAACGACCACGCGATCGCGGGCAACGACATCCACGACGTGGTGCAGGAGACCGGCGACGCCGGCGCCGTCTACGTCGGCCGCGACTGGACCGCGCAGGGCACGGTCATCTCCGGCAACCTGTTCAGCGGCATCCGCGGCACCGACGCGCGCTACCAGAACGCCG
>JBEIFT010000360.1:0-2023 GCA_040382255.1 Phycisphaeraceae bacterium | reverse complement strand
CTTCCTGCGCGACGACGCGGGCGAGCCGCGCTACATCGCCCACATGGACGGCGCCCATCGCCGCGGCGCGCTCGCGCTGGCGCGCGACCTGTTCGACGCGTTCGCCGCCCTGGTGATGGGCGTCGTGGTCGCCGGCGTCCTGCTGTGCTGCGCCGGCACCTGCGTGTTCGGGATGCTCGACGCGGTCGTGGCGATCGACCGGTCCGACGCGGCGCTGGCCTCGGCGGCCTTCGGCGTGGAAGTCGCGATCGCGCTGGTGCTCGTCGCCCTCGGCCTCGCCGCGTGCGGCGGACTGCTCACGCAGCGCCACCGGGCCGCGCAGGGCCGCCGCTTCCTGCGCCACGCCGAGTGCCCGTGCTGCACCATGAACCTCCCCATGCCCGAGCCCGACAGCGGGTTGTCGCGCTGCACTTGCTGCACCGCGGCGTGGCGACGATGATCCGCGCATGACGACCGCCGCGCTGATCCTGCTCGCCGTGGGCCGCTTGACGGCGGACACCCATCCCGCGGCCACCCATCCCGCGGCCACGCTTCCCGCGGTCACGACCGCCGCGGCCACGACGCCCGCTTCCGCGCCTTCCTCGGTCCACGATGCACCGCCGGCCGCCGCCTTCGCCCGCCGCGTCGTCTCGAAGGACTTCGTCGCCGAGGGCTGCACCGTCGCCGACTTCGACCGCGACAGCTACGCCGATGTCTGCGCCGGGCGCTTCATCTGGTTCGGCCCCGGCTTCACCGAGCGCGCGGCGTACACGCCCGAGCGCGACAATCCCGACGGCCCGTCGCGCACGCCGTACCGCGCCGACACCGGCTACTCCGACTACTTCCTGCAGTTCGCCCACGACTTCACCGGCGACGGGTGGAGCGACATCCTCGTCTACGGCCTGCCCGGCACGCCGGCCTCGGTGTTCGTGAACCCGGCCGTCAGCAGGCGCGATGCCGAGGCACGCTGGGCGCGCCACGACATCCTCGATGTCGCCGACGGCGAGTCGCCCGACCTCGTCGATGTGACCGGCGACGGCCGCCCCGAACTCCTCTGCCACACCGGCGGTCGGTTCGGGTTCGCCGAGATCGACTGGGCGAATCCGCTCGCGAAGGCGCGCTTCCGCGCGATCACGCCGAAGTCCGACGAGGGCGACAAGGCCATCCACCGCTACACCCACGGCTACGGCGCGGGCGATGTGAACGGCGACGGTCGCATCGACATCCTCACCAGCGGCGGCTGGTACGAGCAGCCTGCGACGCCCCGCGCCGCGGCGGGTGCGGATGGGGCCGCGGCGGGTGCGGACGGCGCCGCGGCCGCCGTCCCGGCCGACGAGCCCTGGCTCTTCCACGCCGCGAACTTCGGCGAGGGCGGCGCGCAGATGTACACGCTCGACGCCAACGGCGACGGCCGCGCCGATGTCGTCACCAGCATCAAGGCCCACGGCTACGGGCTCTCGTGGTTCGAGCAGCAGGCCGACGGTTCGTTCACCGAGCGCGTGATCCTCGGGCGCACCGCAGCCGACAACGCCGATGGCGCGGGCTTCAGCCAGCTCCACGCGCTGCGCATCGCCGACATCGACGGCGACGGCCTGCCCGACATCGTCACCGGCAAGCGCCGCTGGGCGCACGGCCCGATGGGCGACGAGGACCCGATGGCCCCGCCCGTCCTCTGCTGGTTCAGGCTCGTGCGCGACCCCGCGGCCGCGGGCGGCGCGCGCTTCGTCAAGCACCAGGTCGACGCCGACAGTGGCGTTGGCACCCAGCTCTGGACCGGCGCGCTCGACGGCGACGCCCGCCCCGACATCGTGGTCGGCAACAAGCACGGCGTGTTCGTCTTCACCCGGGAGTGACCACCGCATGGCCAGGAAGCCACCCGCGCAGCCGCTCTACCGCGTCCACCCCGGCGGCACCGCGAAGAAGGACCGGCTCACGCATCGCGTCGACATCGCGTCGCCCGACGAGATCGACGACACCGTCCGCACGTCGCTCGCGCGCGCGTACGAGCGCGACGCGTAGACTGCCCGCATGGACTCCTCCGACG
>JBEIFT010000359.1:0-2030 GCA_040382255.1 Phycisphaeraceae bacterium | reverse complement strand
TGCAGCAATCGATACGACTTCTGCAGCTCTCCACGCTGGAGCTCAGCCAGGAAATCGAGCAAATGCTAGAGGCCAATCCCTTTCTGGAAGTCGACCACGAGGCGGCGGAACGCGAAGACTTCGGCTTGGAGCAGGTGGACGCGCAAGTGAGCCTGGGCGACCGCGTCGCCGAGATGGCGCCGCCGACCACGGGCCGTGCGATGCTGCTCGAGCAGGGAATCGTCCCGCTCCCGCCGCAGGAGATGCCCGCGGACGCCGACCTGCACGACGAGCTCTGGACGGTGATCGAGGGCCTGGCTGCGTCCGGCGTGTACCTGGTGCACACCGACCACCTGACCGACCGCGACCTCTACGCGCGCCTGTACTACCGCATCCTGGACGAACCGACGCGCTGCCTGCCTGCCGAGGTCGGCGCGGCCGAGTTCATCGACGCGCTGCACCCGCTGGACGTCGACTGCGGCGGTGTCGGCAAGCGGCTGCATGAACGGCTGCTTTCGGCAGGGGAGCAGGGTGCGGGCGATCGGGCACCTGGCGCGGGCCCGGGCGTCCGCGGTCCCCGGTGCGACGAGCCCGTCGGCGGCCACCCGCCCGCGGATCGCGATCGCTGGCTGCCGCGCCCCGCCTGGTGAACGCCGTGCAGGTGCTGGGCGGGCGCCGCCGTTCGGATACCGTGCGCGCATGGCCATGCCGTTCCTGCGTCGACCCTCCCAGCACCTCGCGGCCTCGTCGATCGCGCTCTCGCTGCTGGCGCTTGCCGGCTGCGAGACCACGCCGAAGTCCGACGCGCCCGAGCCGAGCGTGCTGGGCAGCTGGCGCGTGCCGTCGGACGGCTCCATGGTCTCGTTCACCGCGACCGGCCTCTACACGATGGTCCTGAAGGGCCAGCAGCGCCCGGTCGTCGGCAGCTTCGAGTTCGACCCGAAGTCCGGCACGCTGCAACTGACCACTCGCCGCGAGTCGCCCGTCTGCGGCGACGACCTGGGCACGTACCAGGTCAGCGTCACCGACCGCACGCTGGACGCCCGCGTGGAACGCGACACGTGCGAGACCCGCAGCAAGACGTTCGCGGCGCCGCTCGAGCGCGCGAACCCGATCCCGCGGCGCTGAGCGTCACCGATGAGCATTGCGCGCCCCGGCATCCCTCCGCGACACCGGCTCGCCGGCCTGGCGGCCGCCGCGGCGGTCGCCTGCGCGTTGCTGCCCGCGATCGCGGTTCGCGCGCAGTCGCCCGCGTCTGCATCGCCGCCCGCCGCGCCGCCTGCGCCGCCCCCCGGCGGCCCGACCGGCGCGCAGTCCGCCTCCGACTGGCCGCAGGTGCTGACCGCCAACGGCCTGTCCTTCCGCGTCTTCGACCCGCTGTTCAATTCGATGGCCGGCGACGAGGTCGGGCTCCAGGTCGGCATCCAGCGGCTGCCGCAGGGCACCGCGGCCGCGGCCGCGACCGCGCAGCCCGCCGGCCCCGTCAACTTCGGCCTCGCGACGCTCCTGGCGCAGGCGACCCCGGGCGCCCAGCCGGGCGACGTCGAGGTCACCGCGTTCACCGTGCAGTCGCTCGTCTTCGCGGACGGCCCGGGCACGCCCGCCGAGGTCGCGGCGCTGCAGGCCGCGATCGCGGGCAAGACGATCGGCATCCCGCGCACCGCGCTGCTGCGCGACATGCAGCTGCAGAACGCGCGCACCGCCGGCGAGCGCGACCTCGGCGAGGACGTTCCCGCGATCCGCGTGCTGGACCGGCCGGCCGTGCTCGTCCAGTTCGACGGCGCGCCGATGTTCCGCGACCTGGGCACGGCCGGCTGGCGCATCGCGCGCAACACGCCGTTCCTGGTGCTGCAGTCGCCGGACGGAGGGTTCAACGTCCAGGTCGGCACGCGCTGGGCCTACGGCATGGACCTGGACGGCGACTTCGCCGCGCACGACGCGCCGCCGGCGGACGTGATGGCCGCGCTCGGTCCCGTGCCGAAGGCGCCGGGCGTGGTCGCATCGCGCGCGGTGGAGCGCGCGGCCGCGCACGCCGCCGCGGCCCCGCCGGC
>JBEIFT010000358.1:0-2041 GCA_040382255.1 Phycisphaeraceae bacterium | reverse complement strand
CGAGGACGGTTTCCAGGGCCTCATCGAGGACCGCGTCCGGCCGCTGACCTCCCGCGACGCGAGCGGCATCCTCACCCGCGGCGGCACGATCCTCGGCTCGAACAACCGGTGCAACCCGCGCCGCTACTGCGTGCGCGTCGACCCGGTCACCGGCCCGGTCTGGGAGAACGTCACCGACCGCTGCGTCGACACCGCGCGCCGGCACGGGCTCGACGCCATCATCGTGATCGGCGGCGACGGCACGATGGCGAGCGCGGCCCCGCTCGTCGAGGCCGGCGTCAACATCATCGGCGTGCCGAAGACGATCGACAACGACATCGTGGGGACGGAGATCACCTTCGGCTTCCTCACCGCGGTGAACACCGCGACCGACGCGCTCGACAAGCTGCACTCGACGGCCGACAGCCACCACCGCGTGATGGTGTGCGAGGTCATGGGGCGCAACGCGGGTTGGATCGCGCTCACCGCCGGCGTGGCCAGCGGCAGCGACATCATCCTGTTGCCGGAGATCCCGTTCGACCTCGAGCACGTCTGCGAGAACATCCGCTTCCGGATGCGCAAGGGCGGCCCCGGCTTCGCCATCATCGTCGCGGCCGAGGGCGCCCGCCCGAAGGAAGGCCAGCAGATCGTGGACCGCGTCGACCCGACCTCGCCGGACCCGATTCGCCTCGGCGGCATCGGTCGTTGGGTCGCGGACGAGATCGCCAAGCGCACGGGCGTCGAGACGCGTAGCAGCGCGCTGGGCCACATCCAGCGCGGCGGCGGGCCGATCCCGGCCGACCGCATCCTGGCGACGCACTTCGGCTACCACGCGATCAAGGTGCTGATGGAAGGCAAGCGCGGCCGCATGGTCGTGCGCCAGGGCAACGTCTTCGGCGACGTCGACCTGCTTTTCGCGGCCGGCAAGCAGCGCCTGGTGAACATCGACAACCCGCTGATCGAGGCGGCACGTGCGATCGGCACCGGCTTCGGCGACGGGCGGACCCCGGAGCCCGCGCGCGACGGCGCGCCGGCGCAGTCGGTCGTCGTCTGAGGGCGGCGCCGCCCGAACGCGCGCGTCAGGGCTTCTTCGCGCCCAGCCGGGACTCGGTGCCCGCGCGCAGGCGCGCGATGTTCGCACGGTGCGCCCACACGACCAGCAGCGCCACCGCGGCTGTGACGATGACCGCGGGCATCGCGTGCTGCAGCGGCATGTTGCCGTCGGGCGTGCCGTCGCCGGTGCGCAGCAGCGCGAACGCCGCGACCGTCAGCGGGATCGAGACCGCGGCCACCATGCTGGCGATGCTCATGATGCGCGTCGACGCGAGCACGCAGCCCCAGAGGCCGATCGCGACGAGCACCGGGCCCGTCAGCACCGGATAGACCGCGAGCAGCGCCCCGCTGCCGGTGGCAACGCCCTTGCCGCCGCGGAACCCGACCCACGGCGAGAACATGTGCCCCAGCACCGCGCACACCGCGATGCCCATCCAGCGCCACAGGTCGCCGGCGGCGATCGACTCCGGCTGCAGCCCCAGCGCGCCCGCCTGGTGACCCGCCCACAGCACCGGCGCCGCGCCCTTCGCGGCGTCCAGCACGTAGACGAGGATCCCCCACTTCCGCCCAAGCGCGCGGCCGACGTTCGTGGCGCCCATGTTGCCGCTGCCGACCTTGCGCAGGTCGACGCCCTTCAGGCGCGCGACCAGGATCCCGAACGGGATGCTGCCGCAGAGGAATGCCGCGATCGCCAGGGCGAGCCAGTTCGGAGCGGGGGTCATGGGCGCGCAGGATAGGAAATTGGGTCCGGGGCAGCCCGCGACCGATTTCCGCGGTGCTTCGAGGCACTGGCTTGTCACCGCGCCCTCCGCGACCAGCGGCCCCCTCCTCCGCGAACTTCCTCGCTCCACCAGGTTCCGCTCGTCATCGTGTTCGGCTGGCTCGGCACATGGGGCGACCCGGGCCGAATCGGACCGTGGTACGCGTGCCTCGCGGCCTCGTACGTCGCTGCGGAGGGGGCCAATGCTCGCTGCGGGCGCTCGCCGGTGGACGTTCCAATTGCAATCGT
>JBEIFT010000357.1:0-2047 GCA_040382255.1 Phycisphaeraceae bacterium | reverse complement strand
TGGTGGCGGCTCCGGTGGCGGTGGTGGTGGCGGCATCTTCGGCAGCCCCGGCGAGCCCCCCGAGCGGCGCTCGCTGGACGAGCGCACGCAGTCGCTGGTCCAGTTGATCACCGGCATGGTCGAGCCCGACGTGTGGCTGGACGAGACCGTCGCGTCGATCCGCATCTTCGACGGCAACCTGATCATCCGCGCGCCCGACTACGTGCACCGGCAGATCGGCGGCTACGGCGAGCTGGGACCGGGCGCGCCCCGGCAGTTCACCGGCCGCTACGTCGACATGAACGGGTCCTTCGCGGCCAACCAGGTCAACGGCTTCACCCCCGCCACCGTGACGGGGGCGGCGGGCGGCAACGGCGGCAACGCCGGCGGAGGCAACGGCAGCCGGGGCGGCGCCGGCGGCGGAACGGGCGGTTCCGGCAGCCGCGGCGGCGCGGGCGGCACCTCGGGTGGCACTGGCGGTGCCTCGGGCACCGGCGCGGGCGGCGCTTCGGGCACCAAGAGCGGCACCGCCGATGGCAAGGGCAGCGCCACCGGCACCGGCGGCACGACGAAGGGCAGCACGACCACGCCGTGACGCTCGCCTCGCCCCCTGCTGCGCGCGCGGCCGACGGACCGGCCGGCGCGATCCCCACACGAACGCGCTCGCTCCGATCCGACCTCGTCAACTGCACGGGCGACGGCGTCACGCACGCATTCATGGTGGGACTGGGGGAGACGAACTTCCCGCTGTTCGCGCTGGCGCTGGGCAAGGGCGAGGCGGTCGCGGGCCTGGTGGCCACGGTGCCGCAGCTCATCGGCGCGGTGCTGCAGCTCTGCGCCCCGTGGGGCGTGCGCAGGATCGGCTCGCCGCGCCACTGGATCATGCTGTGCGCGACGGTGCAGTGCCTGAGCTTCGTGCCGATGGTGATCGCCGCACTCCTGGGCGCGATGCCCACGTGGTGGCTGTTCGCGGTGGCCAGCCTGTACTGGGCCCTGAACCTGGGCGCGGCGCCGGCGTGGAACACGTGGGTGGGGGCGCTCTTCCCGCGCCGGATCCGCGTGCGGTACTTCGGCTGGCGGTCGCGCGTGTACCAGTTCTCGATCCTGGGATCGCTGGTGGTCGGCGGCGTGGTGCTGGCGCTGGGCGATCCCGGCAAGGCCGAGCGCCTGCTGGGCTTCAGCACCGGGGTCGACATCGGCCTGATGGCGGCGTTCGCCACCGCGTTCGCGGCGGCGGGGCTCAGCCGGCTGGGCAGCGTCTGGTACCTGAAGCACCAGGGCGAGCCGCCCGCGCTCGACGTGCGCAGCCACCGACACGTGCGCGCGCGCGAATTCGCGGGCCGCGTGAAGCGCGGTGGCGACGGCCGCCTGCTGGCGGCGTTCGTGATGATGACCTTCGCGGTGCAGGTGGCGCAACCCTACTACACGCCGTACATGAGCCGCCAGCTGGGCTTCGGCGACGCGTGGGTGCTGGCCATGATCGCCGCCAGCTTCGCGGCCAAGAGCCTGACCGCGCCGCTCTGGAGCCGGCTGGCGCAGCGTCACGGCGCGCGGCGGCTCTTCGTGATGGGCGCGCTGGGCGTGGTGCCTCTGGGTGCGCTGTGGATGCTCAGCACGTCGGCCTGGTACCTGGTGGGGATCCAGGCGCTGACGGGCGCGATGTTCGGCGCGTTCGAGCTGGGCTTCTTCTTCCTGGCGCTCGAGACGATCCGCGAGGAGGAACGCACCAGCCTGATGGCGACGTACATGCTGCTGAACTCGCTGGCGGCGGCGGCAGGATCGCTGGTGGGCGCATGGATGCTGCGCGCCTGGGGCTACGAGCACGCGACGTACATGTGGATGTTCGGCGCCAGCTCCGCGCTGCGCCTGCTGGTGATGGGCGCCGTGCGGTCCGTGCGCGGCGACGTGCGGCATGCCGAGCCGATCGCCACGCAGCCGCTGGCGCTGCGGCCGAGCTCGGGCTCCATCGAGATGCCCGAGCCCGCGTCGATCGAGCGCGCCGACGAGGCCGAGGCGTGAGCGGCGCGGACGCCGGCGTGGAGGCGCGCGCGCCGGGACGGTTCGCGGC
>JBEIFT010000356.1:0-2075 GCA_040382255.1 Phycisphaeraceae bacterium | reverse complement strand
GCGTCGCAGCGGCCGCAGGCGCGGCCCTCGGGCGACGGGTCGTAGCAGCTGGAGGTCAGCGAGAGGTCGACGCCCAGCTCCACCGCACGACGCACGATCTGCGCCTTGCTCAGGTCCAGGAGCGGCGTGTGCACGGTCATCCAGCGGCCGCCGCGCTCGGTGGCCTCGACGCCCGCGCGCGTGGCCAGGTTGGCCAGGCGCTCGAACGCCTCGACGAACGCCGGCCGGCAGTCGGGGTACCCCGAGTAGTCCACCGCGTTCACGCCGATCCCGATGTGGCAGGCCTCGATCGCCTCGGCCATCGCCAGCGCGTGCGAGAGGAACACGGTGTTGCGCGCCGGGACGTAGGTCACGGGGATGTCGTGCGCGTGCGCGACGTCGCGGTCCTTGGGCACCGCGATGTCGGCGGTCAGCGCGCTGGCGCCGAACGCGCGCAGGTCGATCGACGCCACGCGGTGCGAGGCCGCGCCCACCTGGCTCGCGACGCGCGCGGCACACGCCAGCTCGTGGCGGTGGCGCTGGCCGTAGTCGAAGCTGAGCGCGTGCGCCTCGTAGCCGCCGCGCACCAGGTGCGCGAGCACCACGGCGCTGTCCATGCCGCCCGAGAGTAGGACGACGGCGCGGCGGTTCATGACGGGCTCGGCACCTGCTCGAGCACCTGCTGCAGGATGCGGCGCGTGGTCAGCGTGTCGCCCTGGTGCATGTAGGTGCGGCTGATCACGCGGTGCGCGCAGACTGGCAGCACGTTCGAGACGATGTCCTCGGGCACGCAGTGATCGCGGCCGGCCATCAGCGCGGTGGCGCGCGCGGCCTGCGCCAGCGCCAGCGACCCGCGCGGGCTGATGCCGACCTGCAGCTCCTCGTGGCTGCGCGTCGCCGCGGCCAGCGCGATCACGTAGTCGACCAGCGACTGGTCCATGCGCACCGCATCGACCGCCGCCTGCAGGTCCGCGACCTCCTGCGCCGTGGTGACCGGCCGCAGGTCGCGCAGCGTGGTGCGCGCGGGCTGCTTGTGGAGGATGCGGCTCTCGTCGTCGGGGCTGGGGTAGCCCAGCGAGATGCGCATCAGGAAGCGGTCCAGCTGGTTCTCGGGCAGGAAGTACGTGCCCTCGAATTCGTAGGGGTTCTGCGTGGCCACCACGATGAACGGCGCCGGCAGCGGCAGCACCTGGCCGTCGGCGCTGACGGTGCCCTCGGCCATCGCCTCGAGCAGCGCGCTCTGCGTGCGCGGCGTGGCGCGGTTGATCTCGTCCGCCAGGACCACGTTCGCGAAGACGGGGCCGCGCTTGAAGTCGAAGCTGTCGCGTTCGCGGTGGTAGACGCTGACGCCGGTGATGTCCGAGGGCAGCAGGTCCGGCGTGCACTGGATGCGGCTGAACGTGCAGTCCAGGCTGCGCGCCAGCGCGTTCGCCAGCACGGTCTTGCCGACGCCCGGGACGTCCTCGATCAGCACGTGGCCGCGGGCCAGCAGGCAGGCCACCAGCCGGTCCACCGCCTGGCGGTTGCCCATGTAGACGCTGGCGATGTTGTCGCGGAGGCGCGTGAGCGCGGCGTGTGCGGCCATGGGCGTGATTTCCTGCCGGGAGCGGCGCCGAAGTATATCGTTCGGCTCCCCATGGCCCTGCGCACGCATCCATCCGACGACGGCCCCGTGCTGGACGCGCACCTTGCGTGCGCGCGATGCCGCTACGACCTGGCCGGCGCGCACGTGCTGCGCCGCTGCCCGGAGTGCGGGCTCGAGGTGATGGCGTCGGTCGTCGCGAGCGGCGATCCCGACGCCGCGGGCCTTGCGCGCGCCGAGTCGCCGCGCGCGGCGTCGACCGCGGTGCTGGCGATGTCGCTGGGACCGTTCGTCGCCGTGGTGCTGCAGGGCTCGG
This sequence comes from Phycisphaeraceae bacterium, assembly GCA_040382255.1. Classification (GTDB taxonomy): domain Bacteria; phylum Planctomycetota; class Phycisphaerae; order Phycisphaerales; family SM1A02; genus UBA966. The sequence continues at coordinate 198 of JBEIFT010000356.1, read as the reverse complement.
GCCCGGCGCTTCGCGTGATCGATTCGATGGTCGGCCGCGGCGCGTCGTTCCCGGCGCAGGTCGAGCGGCCGTCGTGGCTCGTCTCGGGCCTCGTGCTGCTGGTGGCGGCGCTGCTGGTGGCGCGCGGCCTGGGCGCGCGGCGGAACCCCACGCTGCGCACCGTCGGCGGCCCGCGGCGCGTGGCGGCGGTGGCGGGCG
>JBEIFT010000355.1:0-2094 GCA_040382255.1 Phycisphaeraceae bacterium | reverse complement strand
GCCGCACCCGCGGCGGTGGTCGTGGTGCCGGTGACGGCCGGGCTGCCGAGCGGCGCGGCGGGGTTCGCGGCGCTGGTGCCGGCGGTGTCGAGCGCGACGGGCGCGTTGGTGTCGGTGGGCGCGCCGGCGTTCGCGGCCAGCGGGTCGGTCACGCTGCCGGCGGCGGGCACGGAGTCGGGCGTCTCGCTGCGGTGCGTCAGCAGCCAGCCGGCGCCGGCGCCGCCCAGGCCGATCGCGGCGACGGCGATGAGCAGCGAGCGCATGCCGTTGCCCGCGCGGCGCGGAGTCCCGGTGGAGAGAGGCGAGCTGGAACGGGGCGACTGGCTGGGGAGGGTCATCCGTGACCTCGAGTCTGGAAGGTTGCCGAAGGCGTGCATGCCCGGCGAATGCGCGCGGCGTCCGATGCCGCGCGATGAGGAGTCATCGGCATTGTGCCACAATCGGGCGCAGGAATGCAGGCGCGCGCGGGCGCGAATGTCGCGCGGGTGCGCGGTGCCGGCGCACTCACGGCCGCAGCACGCGCCGCTCGGTGGCCACCAGGTGCATCGGGATGTCGTGCGGGTCCGTGGGCAGGGCGGGAACGATGCGTGCGTCCATCGCCACGCCCACGCGGCGGGTGGCCGTGCCCAGCGTGCTCAGGAACCGGTCGTAGACCCCGGCGCCCCGGCCCAGCCGGTGGCAGGCGGTGTCGAATGCCACGCCCGGCACCACCACCATGTCCAGCGCCTGCGTGCGGACGGGGGTGCGGTCGCGGGGGACGGGGACGCCCCACGCGTCTTCCTCGAACCCCTGGACGTTCCATGTGCCGTTCGTGACGGCATCTGGCGGCAACATGACGGGTTGCAGGGGGGATCCCCGGTCGATCCCGTACCCCACGCACACCCGCCAGCCGCTCTGGAAGGCCCACGATGCCAGCCGGATGGGGTCCACTTCGCCGCGGATCGGCACATACAGCATCAGGGTCGGCGGGTGGTCGCCACCCGTGGATGGGGTGCAGATCGATGCGAATTCGCGGCAGTACGCCACCACATGGTCGCAGATGGCCTCACTGGCCCGTCGGACGGTCGCGGGGTCCTCGGCCTTGGTCAGCATGCGGCCCCAGGCCCGGAACTGGGCCTTGGGGGCGCCCGCCGGGGGTGCCGGGGGCAGGGGCGGGGCGTCCGGATCGGGCTCTTGCATGCTGGACATCACGGTCGTTTTCGTCCGGTTGGGGGTGAAATCCCCACCCTTTCGGGACCGGGAATCCACCTTTCGTGACGAGGCCCGGCCGACAATAGCCGATTCGTCCTGAACCCCTGCCCGTCAGGGGCACCTACGGAGACGGGGCCTTCGCGCCCCACGGAGCACCGACCACCATGTGCGGAATCGTCGCCTACATCGGGAAGAAGCCTGCCACCACCCTGCTGCTCGAGGGCCTGAAGCGCCTGGAGTACCGCGGGTACGACTCGGCGGGCGTCGCCGTCACCGACGCCGCGGGCAAGGTGCAGGTGGCCAAGTCGGTCGGCCGCGTCCGCGTGCTGGAGGAGCTCATCGAGAACCGCCGCGGCTTCGACGGCACCACGGGCATCGCGCACACGCGCTGGGCCACGCACGGCGGCGTCACCGAGGCGAACGCGCACCCGCACTGCGACGACCCGGTGAAGGGCCACGGCATCGCGCTGGTGCACAACGGCATCATCGAGAACTACGCCTCGCTCAAGAAGTACCTGGAGGAGAAGGGCCACGTCTTCAAGAGCGAGACCGACACCGAGGTGCTGGTGCACCTGATCGGCGAGCTCTACCAGGGCGACCTGGAGCGCGCCGTGCAGGCCGCGCTGCGCGAGGTGACCGGCGCGTACGCCATCGCGTGCATCAGCGAGAAGGAGCCCGGCGTGCTGGTGGTGGCGCGCAAGGGCAGCCCGCTGATGGTGGGCGTGGGCAACGGCGAATACGTCGTGGCCAGCGACCAGAGCGCGATCGTGGCGCACACGAACCAGGCATTCACGCTGGAGGACTACACCGTCGCCAAGCTCACGCGCGACAGCTTCCGTACCAGCACCGTGGACGACGTCACCGTCGACGCGAAGATCCGCGCGCTGGAGGTGGACCTGAGCG
>JBEIFT010000354.1:0-2123 GCA_040382255.1 Phycisphaeraceae bacterium | reverse complement strand
GTGGTCAAGGTCGAAATCGAGGTGTCGTACGCCAACGTCAAGCTGCTGGGCCTGGGGCGGCTGATGCCGATGCCGTCGACGATCCGCGGCAGCGCGTCGATGGTCCGCGAGCCGGACGCCTGACCGGACGCAACACAGATCGCAGGCAAGGACCGAAACATGGAACGAAGACGAGTGATCATGATGGGCATCACCATCGCCATCGCGGCGTGGCTGGTGGCCGACCTGCTGCTCCCGATGACCGGGCTCACCGGCGGCAAGCCCGACCAGGGCTCGTTGGTCGGCATCGCGGCCCGCAACCTGGCCGCAGGGCAGCGCGTGACGGTGGAGGACGTCGAACCGATCCCGAGCTCCACGGACGCCAAGGACGAGAAGGCCCCCGGCAACGCCGATGCCAAGCCCGCCATCCCCGCGGCCGTCGGACGCGTCCTGGCCCGCTCGATCGCCGTCGGCGAGAAGATCCACTCCAAGGACCTGGTGCCGCGCTCGACGGGCGAGGTGATCGCCCGGCAGCTTGCGCCCGGCTACCGCGCCGTCACCGTGACGCTGCGCGAGAGCACGGCGACGGTTGCGCTCTACCCCGGGGCACTGGTGGACGTGCTGTCGACGATGGACGTCCCGGTCGGCACCGGCAACCAGCACGAGACGACGACGCGCACCATGGTCGAGCGCGCCAAGGTCCTGGCGGTCAACACCGAGACCGCGGTCCGGATGCCCCAGGAACCACAGGCCGACGAGCGCCGCAACATGCCGCGCAAGCCGACGGTCACGCTGGCGCTGACGCCCGAGCAGGCGGCGCAGGTGGAACTTGCGGGCACCAAGGGAACGATCAGCGTGACGCTCCGCTCCGAACTGGACACGGGCACCTCGCTCGACGCGAACGCGGCACTCCGACGGCCGACCCCGGAGCCGAAGCCGGCGCCCGAGCCGAAGCCGGCGCCGAAGCCGACGCAGCCGGTCACCGTCGCGAGCCCCAAGACGGCAACCACGCCGCCGGCTCCGGTCCAGCCCGCCAAGCCCAGCACCTGGGAAGTCATCATCCAGCGCGGCAGGGAGACCGAGCGCGTCCCGTTCCCTGCCCCTTGACGCAGGCGGCAAGCCCAAGACCCCGTGACCAGGCGCCCCGCCACGCGGGGCAGGGTCATCAAACCAAGAAGATCGAGGCAAGCATCCGAATGAACCGCACGCTCCGCGGCAACACCGTGGCCCTCGCCGGCTCCCTCCTCCTCATGGCGGCATGCCCGGCCGTCGCGCAGCAGGACCCGCAGCCCGCGCAGGCCGCTCCGGCACCCGAGGCCCAGCCCCCGGCCACGCCCCCGGTCCCGCCGACGCCGGTGTCGGCGCCGTCGCTGCCGGCCATCGAGGGCAAGCCGCTCGAGCTGGCGGTCGGGTCGTCCAGGATCCTGGACGTGCCCGGCAGGATCGAACGCGTCGTCGTCGTCCAGCCGGACGTCGCCGACACGCGCCCGGTCTCGCCCGACCAAGTGGTGATCGTGGGCCGCGCCCCGGGGACGACCGACGTCGTCTTCCGCCTGGAGTCCGGCCAGTCGATCACGCACCGCCTGAAGGTGTCGCTGGACAACAAGGCGCTCGAGTCGCACCTGGAGCAGATCTTCGGCGTGAAGCTGGAGGCCCAGGAGGTGGACGGCACGGTGGTGCTTCGCGGCCGGATGCCGAACATCGCCACGGGCGCCCAGGTCCACGCGTTCATGGACACCACGAAGATGAAGTGGGTCGATGCCACGCGGATCGCCGGCGTACAGCAGGTGCAGCTGCGGGTGCGCATCGCCGAGGCAGGCCGCACGGCGCTCCGCGAACTGGCCGTCAGCGGCGTCGTGGGCGGCAGCAGCGTCTTCGGCGGCTTCCAGGCCCCGGGCGGCCAGCCGTTCCAGCAGGTCTCAGTCTCGCCCGCGCCGCTCGCGAAGGTGGCCAACCCCGACTTCCGATTCAATTCCACGCCCATCAGCAGCGCCACCACGCTGTTCGGCGGCGTGCCGGGCGCCGACCTCGAGATCTTCCTGCAGGCGCTCACCGAGAACCGCTACATCCGCCTGCTTGCCGAGCCGAACCTGGTGGCGATGAGCGGCGAGACCGCGACGTTCCTGGTCGGCGGCGAGTTCCCG
>JBEIFT010000353.1:0-2127 GCA_040382255.1 Phycisphaeraceae bacterium | reverse complement strand
GCGGCGATGGGCGACGGGCTTCCCATGGTCGTGTTCTTCGGATCAGGCGAGTTCGGGGTTCCCGTGCTCCGGGCGCTTGCCGACGCCGGCCGCGTGGCGCTGGTGGTGAGCCAGCCCGACCGCGAGGCCGGGCGGGGCAAGCAGCTGACGCCGACGCCGGTGAGCGCGTTCGCGCTGGAGCGTGGGCTGCCGCTGGTGCGCCCGCAGGACTGCAACGAGCCGGAGTCGCTGGCCGCGATCCGCGATGCGGCGCGCGCGTCGGCGGAGGGCGGGGCGGGCGGCGCGCACGCCCAGCCCGGGGCGGCGTTCGTCGTGATCGCGTACGGGCAGAAGCTCTCGAATGCGTTGCTCGACGGGATCTTCGCGGTGAACCTGCACGGCAGCGTGCTGCCGCGGTGGCGCGGTGCGGCGCCGATCCAGCGCGCGCTGATGGAGGGCGACGCCGAGGCCGGCGTGACGGTGATCTCGCTGGCCGAGCGGATGGACGCGGGCCTGGTGTACGCGGTGCGCACGCTCGCGGTGGGGGCGCGGCAGACCTCGGGCGAGCTGCACGACGCGCTCAGCGCGCTGGGCCCGGAGGCGATCGACGCCGTGCTGCGCGCGTGGATGGGTGGATCGCTGCGCGGCATGCCGCAGGACGAGTCGCGCACGACGCGCGCGCGCAAGCTCTCGCGCGACGACGCGTGGGTGGACTGCACGCAGCCCGCGCGGCTGGTGCGGGCGCGCGTCAACGGCCTGGCCCCGTGGCCGGGCTGCGCGGTGCACGTGGCGGGGCATCCGCTGAAGCTGCTGCGCGTCGAGGAGTGCGGGCTGGTGGTGCCCGCGCGCGACGCCGGCATGGTCGACGAGTCCGGGGTGCTGGCCTGCGGCGACGGCTTCGGCGTGCGGCTCCTGGAGGTGCAGCCGCCGAACGGCCGTGCGATGGAGTGGGGCGCCTGGCGCAACGGCCGCGGCCTGAAGGGCCTGCTGCGCGTGGAGCGCGTGCCGTGACCGCGGGGCTCGACCTGCGGGTCGACGAGCTGGACTACCCGTTCGACGAGCGCTGCGTGGCCACGGAACCCGCCGAGCCGCGCGAGGACGCGCGACTGATGGTGGTGGACCGCGCCGCCGGGACGGTGGAGCATGCGCGCGTGCGCGACCTGCCGCGGTGGTTGCGCGCCGGGGACGTGCTGGCCGTCAACCGCACAAGCGTCCTGCGCGCGCGCGTGGTGCTGCAGCGTGCCGGCGATGGCCGCGCGACCGAGGGGCTGTTCCTGGAGCCGCGCGCCGACGGCGCGTGGCGCGTGATGGTCCGGCAGTCGAAGCGCTTCCGCGCCGGCGACCGGCTGGCGCTGGTGCCGCACGACGGCGGCCCCGCGCGCGACGCGATCGAGCTGGTCGAGCGCGACGGCGAGGCATGGGCCGTGCGCGTGATCGCCGCCGAGTCCGCGGCGGGCGGGGCGGCCCCCGGCGCCCCCGACGTGCAGGCCGTGCTGGAGCGCAGCGGATGGACGCCGCTGCCGCCCTACATCCTGGCCGGCCGCGAGGCGCGCCACCAGCAGGGCGACGACGACCACGACCGCGCGATGTACGAGACCGTCTACGCCGATGCCGCCGCACGTGGGTCGGTCGCGGCGCCCACGGCGGGGCTGCACCTGACGCAGGCGCTGCTCGCGGAGCTGGGCGCGATGGGCGTGGGGCGCGCGGACGTCGTGCTGCACGTGGGCGCCGGCACGTTCAAGCCCGTCGACGCGGCGACGCTGCGCGAGCACCCGATGCACCAGGAGCGGTTCGAGGTGCCCGCGGCGACGCTCGCGGCGCTGCGCGCCATGGCCCCGGCGCGCGCGGCGGGCAGGGCGCGGATCGTCGCGGTGGGCACCACGACGGTGCGCGCGCTCGAGAGCCTGCCGCCGGAAGCGGACTGGGACACGTCGCGCCCCTGGAGCGGCGACACGCGGATCCTGATCGCGCCGGGGCACCGGTTCCGGCAGGTCGATGCGCTGCTGACCAACTTCCACCTGCCGCGCAGCACGCTGCTGGCGCTGGTCGGCGCGCTGGTGGGGTTGCCGCGGCTGAAGGAGCTGTACGCGCTCGCGCAGCGCGAGGGGTATCGCTTCTACAGCTACGGCGACGCGATGCTGATCGTCT
>JBEIFT010000352.1:0-2130 GCA_040382255.1 Phycisphaeraceae bacterium | reverse complement strand
GCCCGACCCGGTCCCGTTTCCGGCGCCGATCCCGCTGCCTGCGCCGACGCCCGCGCCGCCGCCGGCGCCGTACCCCGAACCCGTGCCGCCGCCCGCGCCGCCGAAGCCGCCGCCCCCGGCGAACAGCGCGGCCACCAGGACGACGAGCATCAGCACGAAGGTCGCGAAGAACGCCGCGATCGCGGTCGTGCGCTCGCGCGGACGGCAGCCGATCGCCGGAACGGTCGTCCTGGCCGCCACGCCCTGCTCCGGATGTCTCGTGCTGGCTGCGCTCACGCCCTGCAGGATACGGATGGGGGTGAAGCGATTGCTGCATCCGGCCGCGATTTGTGGGACACTTCCGGCCCGGGGTGCGAATGCACCACCCGTCGAGGACGCGCGTGACCCGCAAGCTCAGGCCCAGCACCGTCTGCCCCCACTGTTGGCACCGTTTCCGGGCCGACGAGACCCTGTGGATCGCCAACCATCCGGAACTGATCGGCGACCGGCTGCTCTCGGCCGGTGACCCGATCCGCTTCCTGCCCTCGCGCTTCACGCCCGCCGGCGAGGCGATCGATCCGCAGGGCGAGAAGACGCGGCGCCTGGCGTGCCCGAACTGCCACCTCGAGATCCCGCAGCTCGTGCTCGAGCGGCCGATGGTGATCATGTCGGTGGCCGGAAGCCCCTCGAGCGGCAAGAGCTACTTCATCGCCAGCGCCATGTGGAAGCTGCGCGAGGACCTGGCGCGAACGTTCTCAGTGGCCTTCACCGACACCGATCCGGCCATGAACATGGTGATCGCGCAGAACGAGGCGCGCCTCTTCCTGAGCGAGGACCGCAACGCGCTGGTGCACATCGAGAAGACCGAGCTCGAGGGCATCCAGTACAACAGCGTGCAGTTCGACCCCGGCGTCGCCACGCTGCTGGCGCACCCGTTCATCTTCACCGCGCGCCCCGCGCGCGACCACGTGAACGGCCACGCGCCCGACAAGCTCACGACGCTGCTCACGCTGTACGACAACGCCGGCGAGCACTTCTTCCCGGGTGCCGACACCGCCCGTGCGCCCGGCACGCAGCACCTTGCGCGTGCGCAGGTGCTGATGTTCGTCTTCGATCCCACGCAGGACGTGCGATTCCGCCAGCGCCTGCACGGCGTCTCGGGCGACCCGCAGCTCTCTTCCGGTTCGCGCACCACCCGCCAGGACCAGCTGCTGGTCGAGATGGCGCGCCGCGTGCGCATGCACGCGGGCCTGGCGCCGCAGGAGCGCATCGCCAAGCCGCTCTTCGTGCTGCTGAGCAAGAGCGACATCTGGGCATCGCTGCTGCACGAGCCGGACGGGTCGCCGGTGGACGTGACCACGCCGCCGTACGCACGCGAGCGCGTGGGCCTGGGCAAGATGAGCCTGAAGCGCGTGGACCACGTGAGCGGCCGCGTGCGCGAGCTGCTGATGGACCTGGCGCCGGAACTCGTCGCCGCGGCCGAGGACGCATTCGAGCGCGTCATCTTCGTGCCCGTCAGCGCGCTGGGCACCTCGCCCGTCCTGGACGAGGCGAGCGGCCTGCTGAAGGTGCCCGTCGCGCGCATCAACCCGCGCTGGACGACGGTGCCGTTCATCTACACGCTGGCGCGCTGGTCCAGGCACCTGATCGCGGCCGAGAAGGGCGAGGCGGCGGCGCGGACCGCGGGGTTCGGCGACGTCGACGACGGCCTGGAGCTGGTCGACGTCGGCGGCGAGGGCGACCTGGACGCCGACGAGGGCCCGGACGATGGCCCTTGAGCTGGTCTACACGTCGGCCGAGCGGGGGCTGCGCGCGGGGACGAGCGGCTTCTGCACCGTGGCGATGAGCCGCGCGCTGCAGCCGGGGCTGGTGCCGCGGCTCGAGGCGCTGGGCGGCTACCGGCCGGGCCCCACGGGCGACGGACCGGTGGCGCGCAGCTTCTGGCGCATCGAGATGTCGGGTGGCGTGGCGCACGTGCTGTCGATCGTGGGCCCGGCGCCGCCGGACCACACGCAGCGGACGAACAAGATCGCGACGTACCTGGTGCTGGGGCAGGACGAGCTGGACGACGCCGGCCCGGCGTGGATGCTGGCGCAGCCGGGCGCGGTGCGTACGTCATGGAGCGGAGCGGCCGCGTGGATCGAGCAGCCG
>JBEIFT010000351.1:0-2148 GCA_040382255.1 Phycisphaeraceae bacterium | reverse complement strand
TCCTCGAACATGATGTCGAACTCGGCCTCGCGGAACGGCGGGGCGATCTTGTTCTTGACGACCTTCGCCTTCACGCGGTTGCCCACGTTGCGCTCGCCGTCCTTGATGGCGCCGATGCGGCGGATGTCGATGCGCACCGAGGCGTAGAACTTCAGCGCGCGGCCGCCGGTCGTGGTCTCGGGCGAGCCGAACATGACGCCGATCTTCTCTCGCAGCTGGTTGATGAAGATCACGATGCACTCGCTCTTGGCGATGGCGCCGGTCAGTTTGCGCAGCGCCTGGCTCATGAGGCGCGCCTGCAGGCCGACGTGGCTGTCGCCCATTTCGCCCTCGATTTCCGCACGCGGGATCAGGGCCGCCACCGAGTCGACGACGATCACGTCGACCGCATTCGAGCGGACGAGCATCTCGCAGATCTCGAGCGCCTGCTCACCCGTGTCCGGCTGGGAGACCAGCATCTCGTCCAGGTTGACGCCCAGGCGCTTCGCCCACGAGGGGTCGAGCGCGTGCTCGGCGTCGATGAAGGCGGCGACGCCGCCCGTCTTCTGCGCGTTGGAGATGACGGTGAGCGCCAGCGTCGTCTTGCCCGAGCTTTCCGGCCCGAAGATCTCGATCACGCGGCCGCGCGGCAGGCCGCGCCCGCCGAGCGCCAGGTCCAGGCTCAGCGCGCCGGTGTTCACCGACGGGATCACCGGGATCGACTCGTTGTCCAGGCGCATGATCGAGCCCTTGCCGTAGCTCTTCTCGATCTGGCCGACGGCGGCCTCGAGGGCCTTCGCCTTGGCGGCGCGCGCCGCGGGATCGATCACCGGGGCCGTGCGGGCGGGGGTCGAAGCGGCGGGCTTCACGTCGGTCTTGCTGTCGGTCGGGCGGGCCATGGTCGGCATCTTCGCAGAGTCCGTCCGGCCGGCGGGGACCTCGCGGGTGGCGACCGCGCTGGTGGAGGTGCGGGAGGTGCTCGCCCCGGTCGGGGTGCCGTTGTTCGTCGTCGTTGCCATCGTTCGTTCCTTCGTCCTTCTCCCGTCCGGCCTGCGCCCGTCGGGGCGCCCGAGGCCGGGCGGGCTGCGATCCGTGCTCCGCCAGGGGTTTGGCCCGCGGAAGGCCTGTTTCCAGGCATTCCAGGGGGCCCATGGCCGCCTGTTCGGTGTTTGTCAGGATCCCACCCTTCATCGGCAGCGTCAAGACCTGTTCGGTCTTTTTTCGGGTACCCGGGACGAATTTCTCGTCCGGGGGTTCCCCGCGCGTCCGACGGCTGGAGGGCCCTGCCGCACACCGAGACCACGAACCGTTCGTGGCCCGATGACGCGAACAGTAAGGCCCCCCGGTGCAGCACCTGCTTCATCCGGCGGAAATTCTCATCGCACCCGCGACGGAAACCACCCCGGGATGTCCCGAACACCATTTCGGCGTCACTTGCGCTGCGCTTCGGGCTGCTCGAAGAACGGGCTCGGCGGCGCGTACTTCGACATGTCCAGCGCACGGAACCACGCGATCGTGCGGCGCAGGCCCTCGCGCAGGGGCACCTTCGGCTCCCAGCCGAGCTCCTTCTTCGCCAGCGTGATGTCCGGCTGGCGCTGTGTCGGGTCGTCCGCGGGCAGCGGGCGATGCTCGATCATGTCCTTCGCGCCCAGCTCCGCGGCGACGGCCTGCGCCAGCTCGAGCATCGTGAATTCGCCCGGATTGCCCATGTTCACGGGGCCGGTGAAGCCCTCGCGCGAGTCCATCAGCTTCCGGAACCCCGCGATCAGGTCATCCACGTAGCAGAACGCGCGCGACTGCGTGCCGTCGCCGTAGATCGTCATCGGCTCGCCACGCAGCGCCTGGCAGATGAAGTTGCTCACCACGCGCCCGTCGTAGGGGTGCATGCGCGGGCCATAGGTGTTGAAGATCCGCACGACCTTGATGTCGGTGCCGTGCATGCGGCGGTAGTCGAAGCACAGCGTCTCGGCGGCGCGCTTGCCCTCGTCGTAGCACGCGCGCGGGCCGATCGGGTTGACGTTGCCGCGGTAGGACTCGGGCTGGGGGTGCACCGTCGGGTCGCCGTAGACCTCGCTGGTCGACGCATGGAAGACCCGCGCGCCGCGGCGGCGACCGATCTCCAGGCAGTGCATCACGCCCCAGACCGAGGTCCGCAGCGTCTTGACGGGG
>JBEIFT010000350.1:0-2158 GCA_040382255.1 Phycisphaeraceae bacterium | reverse complement strand
GGAGCGTCTGCACGCGCGCCTGGCCGACCCCGCGAAGCAGTGGAAGTTCTCGGTGAACGACATCCGCGAGCGCGGCCGCTGGGACGACTACGTCGGCACGTTCGAGGACATGCTCTCGAACACCAGCACCGACCACGCCCCATGGCACGTGGTCCCCAGCAACCGCAAGTGGTTCCGCAACCTGCTGGTCAGCGAGGTCTTGCGCGGCACCTTCGAGGACCTCAAGCTCGACTGGCCGAAGCCGGCCGAGGACCTGTCGGCGATCAAGCTGCAGTAAATTGGGTTCGGGATATCTCGTACCTATTTCCCGGGAAAGAGGCTCGGCGCCGCTTCACTGGATCTCGCGAGGGCCACGATGGGTGCCGCGCGCGGCCGGCCCACCGGTTTCGGGCGAAGCTGACGTCCGAGTCGCTGCTCCATCGCCTCGATCCACTGTTCGGACGCGATCGGGGTGCCGCGATCCGTGCACTCGCGCACTCGCCGCATGAAGGCCTCGTCGCCTGGCGTCAGCAGGAAATCCCGCCACTCGCGCGCCGACAGCCCGCCCGGCGCGCACTCCGAGACGAGCAATTCCGGTTTCGGGCCACGCCCTGCATGCCACGCCGCGCTCGACCAGCGGTAATCCCAGGCGCACTCAACGAGGCCTGCCGCGATCGGGTTGCGCTCGATGTATCGCGCTGCGAGCAATGCGTGCTCGTCATCCATCGGGGCGGCATAGAAGGCCCCCTGCCAATTGGGCCCGACGTCCCCTCGCTGCGCGTTGAGCCATGCGGAGAATCCCGCGGCCACGCGTGCCATCAGGAAGCCGAGGGAGCCCTCGTCCGGGGGCGTCGCGTCGAGATGGAAGTGGTTGTCCATGAAGACGAAAGCGCGGATGATGACGCCCGTCTTCTTGCACCACTTGTTGAGGGACGACGCAAGAACCGACTTGGCTGCATCACCCTCAAGGATGAAGTGCCCATGTGCTGCCCGCTGGGTGACGTGGTGCGGGACGCCCGGAACGATCGGTCGCCTTCTTCGCGGCATGCGCGCATCGTCCCCCGCCGCATGACCGCTCTTCGAGTTGGCCGCCAAACCGCATGCGAAATTGTGTTCGGGATATCCCGAACCCTATTTCCTCGCGCACCCGCAACGCCGCGAAAACCACCCCGGGATATCCCGAACACAATTTCTCACTCCGTCCACCGGACGTCCACGACCACGTCGCGGCCCAGCTGCAGGTCGCTGCGCAGCCAGTCGGCGAAGCGCTTCTCGAAGAAGGCGCGGCCGGATTCCTCGGCGCGGGCGCGGACCTTGGGGTCGGCGACGGCCTCCAGCAGGCGCGGGCGCAGCTGGCGGGTGAGCTGCTCGCGGTTGTCCATGCCGAACCAACTGCGCGCATAGAGCAGCCCGGTGTTGCGCTCGGTGAATTCCAGCGATTCCGGCGCGATGACCAGCATGTCCACGTCCACGCGCGGCCGCGGCGCGATCACCACGATGCGCGCCGGCTCGCCGCCGCTGCCGGGGATGAACACCACGTCGCGGTCGGTCATGCGTTCGACCGGCACGACGAACTGCACGCGGCAGTTGCGCGCCAGGATGTGGCTGTACGTGTCGCCGAACCAGCCGTCGTAGTTCAGGTCCGCGCCCACGTCGGCCATGTGCGTGTAGACGACCAGCTTGGGCGTGGTGTCCTCGCCGCGCAGGATCGCGATGGGGTTCACCGTGACGCTGGGCCGCAGCACGTCGCGCAGCGACTGCGCCACGTCGCGCGCCGCGTTGCCGGCGCTGTCGACCACCGCCAGCGGCGTGCACCGGCGCAGCAGGTCGAACGCGAAGAACGCGATCGCCACCGCGCCCAGCACCGTGACGATCCACGCCGTGGCCGCGGGCCAGCCGCGGCGCGCGCGCGGTGCGTCCCCGCTCACGGCGCGCTCCCGGGCGCCGGTGCAGGCAGCTCGCGCGCGGGATCCATCGCCTGCGAGACCCACTCGATCAGCGCCAGGCGGCGGTCGTTGTCGGCCTCGCGCGCGATCCAGTCGTTGATCTCGCCGGCCAGTCGCTTCGCCTCGGCGGCCGCGGCCGGGTCGGCGGGCTTTCCACCGTCCGCCGCCGCCGCGATCGCGTCGCGGTTGAGCATCGCCTTCGCCACCAGGTCGACAAGCTCGGCCGGTGCATG
>JBEIFT010000349.1:0-2186 GCA_040382255.1 Phycisphaeraceae bacterium | reverse complement strand
GTGGAATCCAGCTCCGCGACCTCGGTGACGGTCGCCCGCGCCACCGGGGCGATCACCATCTGCGCCACGCGCATGCCGTGCTCGACCGTGAACGGCTGCCGGCCCAGGTTGATGAGCGGCACCTTCATCTCGCCGCGGTAGTCGCTGTCGACCGTGCCCGGGGCGTTCGGCATGCCGATCCCGTGCTTGGTGGCCAGGCCGCTGCGGGGCCGGACCGAACCCTCGAACCCGTGCGGGATCGCCATCGCGAAGCCGCACGGGATGAGCGCGATGTCGCCCGGCGCCAGCGTCACCGGCGCTTCGAGGCACGCGTGGAGGTCGAGGCCTGCCGCGTGCTCGCTTTGGTACGCGGGGACCTGCGCGCCCGGGTGGAGCCGGCGGAAGCGGAGTTCGGCGTGGTGCATGGCGCGGAGCCTAGCGCGGCGATCGCGGCCAGGACCTCCTCGGCGTGCTCGGCGGGCTTCACCTTGTCGAAGCGCGCCGCCACCTTCCCGTCGGGGCCGATCACGTACGTGGTGCGCGCGACGCCCATGTACTTCCGCCCGTACATCGACTTCTCCTGCCAGGTGCCGTACGCCGCGCAGAGCTTCGGCGCCGCGCCGGCCTTGGCGGGCTCGTCGGCCAGCAGCGCGAACGGCAGCTTGAACTTCGCCGCGAACTTCGCGTGGCTCGCCACCCCGTCCGGGCTGACGCCGAACACCTGCGCCCCGGCCTTGCGGAAGCGCGACCACGCGTCGCGGAAGCCGCAGGCCTCGACCGTGCAGCCGGACGTGTCGTCCTTGGGATAGAAGTACAGGACGAGCGGCGCGCCCTTGCAGGACGCCAGCGTGCGGACGGTGCCGTCCTGGTCGGGAACGCGGAACGCGGGGGCCTTGCGGCCGATCTCGATGAGTGCCATGGGACGCGAAGCCTAGGCGTCCGACGACGATGCGTCCGGCGAGCTGTCCGTCCACTCCGCGGTCGCCGGGCGTTCGTCGGTCTCGCAGTGCACGCGCAGCACGGCCCGGCCGGGATGCACGTGCGCCGCCACGGCCCGCGCGCGTTCCTCGTCGTCAGCGATGCAGCTGAAGTACGCGGTGCCACGGGTGGCGATGGGGGCGAGTTCGACGAGGTATCGCGGCATGTCGGTTCGGACGAAAGCGCACGACACACGTGAATGTGAAAAAAAGAAATCAGGAAGACGCCCCGAAATCCGATGCCCCCGTGTCCGCCTCAGCGGTCCCCGCGGCGGAACTCCAGCGCCGGCCGGCGGTGAACCTGCGAATCGAGCTCCGGGGTTCGCCAGCATCCCACCCAGCGGTTCGGGCGCACCTCGACCAGCACGTGCTCGTCGCGACCGGGCGCGGGGGCAGGCCGCGCTTCTCTGGAGACATGCGGCCACCATGGAACGACCCCGGGGATCTTGCGGAACTCCGCCGGATCGTTCGTCACGTCCTCGACCGTCACCAGCCGGTGCTTGACGTCGCGCAGCATCGGGATCGAGCGGAAAAGACCGCGCGTGTACGGGTGCAGCGGCTCGTCGAAGAGCTCGAAGACGTTCGCCACCTCGACCACGCGGCCGGCGTACATCACGGAAACGACGTCGGCGTTCTCCGCCACCACGCCCAGGTTGTGCGTGATCAGCATGATGCCCATGTCGCGCGTGCGCTGCAGCTCGCGCAGGAGCTCCAGGATCTGCGCCTGGATGGTCACGTCCAGCGCGGTCGTCGGCTCGTCGGCCAGCAGCAGCCGCGGGCGGCACGCCAGCGCCATCGCGATCATCACGCGCTGGCGCATTCCTCCCGAGAACTGGTGGGGGTACATGTCCAGCCGTTCCTCGGGCTTGCGGATCCCCACGTCCTTCATCGCCTGCACCGCGATGCGGCGCGCCTCGCCGGCGTCCACCTTCTGGTGAAGGAAGATCGCCTCCATCACCTGGTCGCCGATGGTGTAGACCGGGTTCAGGCTGGTCATCGGCTCCTGGAAGATCATGGCGATCTTCCCGCCGCGCACCGCGAGCATCTCCTCCTCGGACATCGAGAGGATGTCCTTGCCCTCGAAGAGGATCGTGCCGCGGTCGAAGCGGCCCGGCGGGCGCGGGATGAGCTGCATCGTGCTCATCGCCGTGACGCTCTTGCCGCAGCCGGACTCGCCGACCACGGCCAGCGTCTGCTGCGGGAACACGGTCATGTGCACGCCGTTCACGG
>JBEIFT010000348.1:0-2190 GCA_040382255.1 Phycisphaeraceae bacterium | reverse complement strand
CCTGCGCGAGCGCCCGCTCCGCCCCGCAGCCCGGCTCCAGCACGGCACCCACCGCGCGAAGGCAACCGGCCCCGCTGGCGCGGACGATGCCGCGGGCAGCGGGGCCGGGTGCGCTCGCGACGGCGACGATGGTCGGCCCGTCGCCCATCGCGCGCTCAGCGGTCGCGGAACTTCTTCGCCGGCGCGTTGCGCGCCTGCTGCTTCTGCGCATCGGCCGCGCGCTGCATGGCCTGCTGCATCACGTTGCCGAGGAAGCCGGGCTTGCTCGGCTGCGGCTTGGTGAAGTCCATCTTGTCCACCTCGGCCTTGATCCGGCGGCTCTCGAAGATGCCCACCAGCGTGCTGGTCGCGATGTAGAGCGTCAGGCCGCTGGGCGCGCTGTACAGCATGAACGGGAAGAGGATGACCATCATCCACTTCATCATCTTCTGCTGGCTCTCCTGTTCGGGCGTCATGTTCGCGGTCGGCGCGGGCGCCATGTACTTCTGCTGCAGCCAGAACACCACGCCCATCAGGATCGGGATCAGGTTGATCGACGAGAGCTGGATGACGTACAGGTTGATCGTCGTCCCCAGCGGGATGAAGCGGTCCTGCGAACTCAGGTCCGACAGGAAGCCCCATCCGCCCACGTTCTGGAACACGCCGAAGAACGCCGGCTGCTGCCGCAGCTCGAACGCGAAGTACAGCACCGCGTAGAGCGCGATCCAGATCGGCATCTGCAGGAACGTGGGAAGCATGCCGCCCGCGCAGCCCAGCGGGTTGACGCCGCGCTCGCGGTACAGGCGCATCGTCTCCTCCTGGACCTTCTTCGGGTCGTCCTTGTGGCGCTTCTGGATCGCCTCCAGCTCGGGCTTGATCGCGGCCATCTGGCGCGTGACGCGCTGCATGCTGATCTGCGAGCGGCGCGTCAGCGGGTGCAGCACCGCGCGCACGCAGATCACCAGCACGATGATCGCCAGGCCCCAGTCGAAGACCACCCAGTTGTGCAGGAAGCCGAGGAACCACACCAGGAAGTCGGCCAGCCAGCTGAAGGTGCACCAGCTGCAGCAGCCGCTCATCAGGTAGAGGATGAGGCCCTGCATGTTGAGCGCCGAGTAGGGCTGCGTGCCCGTCAGCAGCGCGCGGTCCAGCGGGCCCGCGTAGACGCCGATGTCGAACGCGGCGGTCTTGCCGGGGGCGATCGAGACGGCCTGGCTGGCCGCGGTCGTGAACACGACCGGCTCCTGCTTGCCGTCGTGCTCGACCATGCCGGCCTGGCCCTCGACGACCGCCACTGCCGGCGCGATCGCGCGCGAGTCGGACGTGGGCGGTGCGTACGGAGCGTGCACGGCAAGCGCGAAGTAGCGGTTGGTCGAGCCGAACCACGAGAGGCCGTACTTCTCGTCCTTCTGGTGCGCGTTGGGCCAGAGGACCCAGTCGCCGCCCTCGATCTGCTTGACGACGTCGCCGTGGTTCAGCGTGGCGCCGTGCGCGATGACCGTCGCCTGCGCGGGGTCGCGCTCGGGACTCATCAGGTAGCCGGCCTGGAAGCGGCGCGTGTCGACCAGCTCGTTGGCGTCGCGGTTCAGCGCGCACGGTCCGAACTGCAGCCAGCGCACGGTGCGCACCGCGGTGCCCGCGTTCTCGGCGCGCTGCTCGACGCGCAGGTCGAACGAGCCGGGCTCCAGCACCCAGCGGCGCGTGATGCGCAGCTGCACGGCGCCGGCGGGGTCGACGATCTCGGTCACGAACGTGCCCGGCGCGGTCTCGGCCCAGACGGCGCCGTAGACGTCCACCTGCTGCCCGTCGACCTCGACGACGCGCGCCGCCATCAGCGGGATCGAGTACGCCTTCGCCTCGCCGCCGGGACCGGACATGCCGGCTTGCGTGGCGGCCAGCTCGTAGCGCTCCGAATCCGCCGGGAGCGCGGGCGCCGACTCGCCGCCCTTGGCGTGCAGGCGGGCCTGGCGGTCCTCGGCGGCGCTGCGCCAGTATTCGCTGAACACGACGCGCTCGACGCCCGCGCCCTGGGCGGCGAACGTCACCTGGAAGCGCGCCTTCGCGGGATCGAGCGAACCGATCGGCGCGGGCTTCGCGGCGGCCTGGCCGGGCGCGCGTGCCGTGAGCTTCGGCGCGTTCGGGTCCTTCGCTGTGGCAGCGGGCGTCGCCGCGGCATCGGCGGCCTTCGCCGGGGCCCCGGGCGCGGCGCGG
>JBEIFT010000347.1:0-2201 GCA_040382255.1 Phycisphaeraceae bacterium | reverse complement strand
GCGGATGCCCACGCCGCGCGCGCGGGCGGCCTTGGCGGGGGCCACGCGCACGGGCGCCAGGCCGCGGCCCTGCAGGTCGGCCAGCACGGCGGCTTCGGACGCGGCGTCCACGGTCCCGCGGACGCGGGCGCCGGCTGCATCGCGGGCCTCGAAGGCGAACGTGGGCACGCGCGGCATACCCGCGAGGGGCGCGGGGGTTGCGGGTAACACGCAACCCGGTCGACCGGGTTGACCCTGTGAACCGGGTGCATGCGCCCGTTTCCCGCGTGTTTGCGTGAATCGGGCGCGTGAACCCGGTCAACTGGGTTCAATGTTCCGATGCGCGTCGCCAGCCTCCTCCCCTCGGCCACCGAGATCCTCTTCGCCATCGGCGCCGGCGACCTGCTGGTCGGCCGCAGCCACGAGTGCGACCACCCCGCCGCCGCCACCGCCGCGCCCGTCCTCACCGCCGCGCGCATCGCGAACACCGGCGCCGACCCGCACGACGCCGCGCGCGCCGCCGCCGACCCCGCCGCCATCGATGCCCAGGTCCGCGCCAGCCTGGCCGAAGGCCGCTCGCTCTACACGCTCGACGAAGCCGCGCTGTGCGACCTGCGCCCCGACGTCATCCTGACGCAGGACCTGTGCGAGGTCTGCAGCATCGACCTGGCCGCCGTGCAGCGCGTCGCGCACACGCTGCCGCACCGCCCGCGCGTGGTCAGCCTGAACCCCACCACCATCTGGCAGGTGCTGGACGACGTCCTCGCCGTCGGCGAAGCCGTCGGCCGCGCCGACGCCGCGCAGCACGCCGCCACGCAGCTGCGCGACCGCCTGTGGACCGCTTCCGAGCAGGGCAGCCCCTTCACCGACGGCCCCGGCGTCCTCTTCCTGGAATGGACCGACCCGCCCTTCGTCGGCGGCCACTGGACCCCCGAACTCATCACGCTGGCCGGCGGCCGCCACCCGCTGAACCCCGCCGGCGCGAAGAGCCGCGTCGCCACGCCCGCCGAGCTCGCCGCCAGCGCGCCCGACCGCATCGTCGTCGCGCCGTGCGGCCTGCCCCTTCCCGCCGTCCGCGCCTGCATGCCCGCGCTGGCCGCGCAGCCGTGGTGGAACGACCTGCCCGCCGTGCGCACCCACCGCGCCGCGCTGGCCGCCGGCCACCCGTCCGACGCCGTGATGCTGGTCGACGGCAACGCGATGTTCAACCGCCCCGGCCCGCGCCTGGTGGACGCGCTCGAGTGGCTGGCCGCGTGGATCAACGCACGGCCGGAGATCGCACCGCGGGGGTTTCCGGCGGAGGCGTGGGTGCCTGAGCGGCACTGACTGCAAGAACGGCAGCCGGGTGGGCGCGTCCCGCCACCGATGCCGCGACACGTTCGCGAAACCCCCGTGATTCCCCGCCCCGTTCCCGCCCCCCGCTGGCACGCGGTTTGCCTCCTGCCATGGCCATGCCGAACGACCAATACACCCACGCCGCCCAGGAGGCCCTGCAGGCCGGCGCCGCCCTTGCCAACACCCGCAGCCACGGCGAATACTCGCCGCTGCACCTGCTTGCCGCGCTGCTGGCCGACCCGCGCAGCACCGCGGGCAGCGTGCTCGAACGCGCCGGCTTCCAGCCGCTGCGCGTGCGCGACGTGGCCGACGCCGAGCTGAAGCGCCTGCCCACCGTGCAGGGCAGCGCGGCCGCGCCGGGCAGCGCGCTGCAGGCCGTGGTGGCCGAATCGCAGCGCGCCGCCAAGGCGATGAAGGACGCGTACGTCAGCACCGAGCACCTGCTGCTGGCGCTTGCCAACGCCGGCGGCCCCGCGAAGCAGGTCCTGTCTACGCTGGGCGCCGACGAACGCAGGCTGCGCCGCGCGATCGAAGAGATCCGCGCCGCCAGCGGAGTGACCAACGTGAACGACCCCACCGCCGAGAGCAACTACGAATCGCTGAAGAAGTACGGCATCGACCTCACCGACAAGGCCAGGCAGGGCAAGATCGACCCCGTCATCGGCCGCGACGAGGAGATCCGCCGCTGCATGCAGGTGCTGAGCCGCCGCACCAAGAACAACCCCGTGCTGATCGGCGAGCCCGGCGTCGGCAAGACCGCCGTCGTCGAGGGCCTGGCGCAGCGCATCGTGAACGGCGACTGCCCCGAGCAGATGCGCGACGTGCGCATCGTGGCGCTCGACGTGGGCCAGCTGCTGGCCGGCGCCAAGTTCCAGGGCGAGTTCGAG
>JBEIFT010000346.1:0-2230 GCA_040382255.1 Phycisphaeraceae bacterium | reverse complement strand
TCCACCGTCACGCCGTGACCGTCGCCGCGCTGTTCGCGCTGCGCACCCAGCGGCGGCCCAGCTCCGTCTGCGCGAAGCCCGGCTCGCGCCGCGCGATCGCGGCGGCCACCAGGCCCATGAACATCGGCTGCGGGGTCAGCGGGCGGCTGGTCAGCTCCGGGTGGAACTGCGCGCCGATGAAGTAGGGGTGCGCCTGCACGGGGAGCTCCAGCACCTGCATGATCGGGTGCTTCGGGTGCCGGCCGCTGAAGACCAGCCCGCCGGCCGTCAGGGCCTGGATCTGCGCGGGGTCCACCTCGTACCGGTGGCGGAAGCGCTCGCGCACGTGGTCGGCGCCGCCGAAGAGCGACTGCGCCAGCGTGCCCTTCTCGATCACCACGTCCTGGCCGCCCAGGCGCATGGTGCCGCCCATGATCCCCTCGATCTTCTTCTGGTCGGGCAGCTCGCTGATGACCGGGTGCTTGGTGGCGGGGTCGAACTCGGTGCTGTGCGCGTCGGCCCAGCCCAGGACGTTGCGGGCGAACTCGATGACCGCCACCTGGAAGCCCAGGCAGATGCCCAGGAACGGCACGCGCTCCAGGCGCGCGGCCTGCACGCAGCGGATCTTGCCCTCGACGCCGCGCATGCCGAAGCCGCCGGGCACGATCACGCCGTCGAAGCGGGTGACCAGCTCCTTGGCGCGGGCCAGGGTCTCGACGTCGCTGGTGTCCAACCACTCGATCTCGATGTCGGCGCCCAGCGCGACGGCGCAGTGCTCGAGCGCCTTGTCGATCGAGGCGTACGCGTCGCGCAGGCTGGCGTACTTGCCCAGCACGCCGATCTTGACCTTGTGCGTCCGCGCGGCCGCCAGCTGGGACGTGAACGCGTTCCACTTCGCGCGCTCGCGGTCCTCCTGCACGGCGTTCACCCGCGGGTGCAGGTTGAGCATCGAGAGGATCTCGCGGTCCAGGCCCGCGTCGCGCATCGCGTCGGGGATGGTGTAGATGCTGGCGCGGTCGTGCATGCTGAACATGCGCTTCACCGGCACGTTCGAGAACATGCTGATCTTCTGCATCACCTTCTCGGTGACGGGGTTCTTGGCGCGGCAGGCGATGAGGTGCGGCTGCACGCCGGCCTCCATCAGGCGCTTGATGCCCAGCTGCGCGGCCTTCGACTTCTGCTCGCCCAGGATCGAGGGCTCCAGGATGTAGGTCAGCGCCACGAAGCAGCAGTTCTCGGGGCCTTCCTCGAAGGCCAGCTCGCGCAGGGCCTCGATGTAGAAGCCGTTCTCGTAGTCGCCGGCCGTGCCGCCCACCTCGACGAACACCACGTCGCAGGGCTTGCCGGCGTTGCCGGTCATCGCCAGTTCGCGCAGGCGCATCTTCACGGCGCCCGTCACGTGCGGGATCATCTGCACGTCACGGCCCAGGTAGCCGCCGCGGCGCTCGCGCTCCAGGATCTCGGTGTAGATCTGGCCGGCGGTCACGAAGTTGCGGCGGCCCAGGTCCTGGTTCAGCACGCGCTCGTACGTGCCCAGGTCCATGTCGGTCTCCAGGCCGTCCTCCAGCACGAACACCTCACCGTGGCGGTAGGGGTTCAGGGTGCCGCTGTCGATGTTCAGGTAGCCCTCCATCTTGATGGGGGCGACCGAGAGGCCCTTGTCCTTCAGCAGCTTGGCCAGCGAGCTGGAGAAGATGCCCTTGCCCAGGCCGCTCATCACCGTGCCGATGACGACGACGTACTTCGTGCGCCCCGGCTGGTAGCCGCGGGGCGTGGGGCTGAACGCTTCGCTCGATTCGTCGGAGGCGCCGAACTGGGCCAGGAACCCTGCCGTGGGGTCGGGGGCGGGCTCGAACTGCTGGTTGGGGTGGCCGGGTCCGTCCGTGAGGGGCATGGCATACGGTAGCACGGGGGGTGGGGGCCCAGCACTTGGCGGGGGGCGCAGGAATTTTGTCGAAATCCGTCGGATCGCAGGGACGCGTCCGCCAGTGGCCCGTCCATGGTGGGAGTCGGGCATTGCCCGGTTCAGGTCCCGCACGCTTCCACGAGGTGTCTGCCATGGGTTCGTCACGTCGGTTCACGCGTCTTCTTCGGGTGCTCGGGGTGGGCATGGCCGTCGCCACCCTCGCGTCCGCGGCCCATGCCGACCAGTTGCGGTCGGTCCCGGCCGGGCCGGTCGGCGTGGCGGCGGGTGTCCGGTCGTACGAGACGGCCGTGCACGACGCCGGCGAGGCCAGCACCTGGTTCTGCC
>JBEIFT010000345.1:0-2242 GCA_040382255.1 Phycisphaeraceae bacterium | reverse complement strand
GGCGGGCCTGCGGGCCTGCGGCGCGCGGCCGCGTGGGAAGCCGCGTGCGGCGACGCGGGCTGGGCCGGCGTGCTGGCCAGCGCATTCCTGCGCGACCAGGGCAAGCCGGCGCACGTGATCGTGCCCGCGGGCATCGACCCGCTGCCGCTGGTCGACGACGCGATGCACCTGCTGCCGCCGTGGGCGCGGTGGCGCGCGACCTTCACGACGTACTTCCTGCAGCCCGTCGCCGGCGTGCAGTGCGCGTGGCGCTTCTGCGTCGACGGCACCCCCGGCGCCGAGCAGGCACGCCAGTCGAAGGGCCTGGTGATCGACCTGGCGCATCCGATCGGCCAGGCGCCGGACAGCCGCTTCGTGCGCATGGCGCGCACCGGCACCGATCCCGAGGGCGACGCCGAGGCCGCGCGCCAGCGCCGCGAGCGCGAGGCACGCGCGGCGGCGGAACGCGCGCGGGCGTCGCAGATCCGGGTGGTGGCCGATCCGCGGGCTGCGGCGGGCAAGACCGCGCCGCGTGCCCCCGTTGCGCCGCGCGGGCTGCCGATCGAGTTGGACGAGCCGGTGGCGCTGACGGCGGTGGGGCTGCCGCGCACGACGAAGATCGCACTGGGCGTGGGTGGCGGGGTGCTGCTGATCGCGATCGTGGCGCTGATCCTGATCACGATGTCGGGAGGGCAGAGGCAGGGTGGTGCGAAGGGGCCGCCGGTCGTTCCGCCCTCACCTGCGGCGCCTGCGGCACCTGCCGATGAGCCGGCGGGGGTGCATGGTTCGGGCGGGGAGACGGCTCCGAGGCCGGGAGCGGATTCGGCGCCGAAGGGCGACCCCCGCTCCGCGCCGGATGCCCCCGTCGTGAAGCCAGGCACCGAGCCCGTGGCGCCGCCCCCGCCGCCGCCGACGATCACGCCAGCGCCTGAACCAGAGCCGGGATTCCCCGCGAGCATCGCAGCGAACTTCGGCAAGTGCGTCGACGAGCGCCCGGAGTGGAAGGTCACGTGGCCTGATCCTGCGCCGCGCTTCGAGTCCGCGAAGCTGGTCGCGCCGTCGTTCGTGCAGGGCGCCGTCGTCGATCCGAGCGCTTCAAGCCGTTCGCGCACGCTCGTCGTCGACATGGGTGTGCCGATCCAGCTGATGCTGGCAACCGACAGGAAATCCGCGCGGCTCGTGGGGAAGCTCGGTGGAAGTCCGCGTGAATTCCCGACGGGATGGCTTCCGCCTTCCGTCGCGGGCAGCCTGCGCCCCGAGGAGTGGATGCGCCTCGTCGTCGGTCGGCTGCTCGTCGACGACGAGGGCGCGCTGTTCCAGCCGGTGCTGCCTGCATCGGTCGTTGCCGGCGGAGATCAGGTCATTCGCGACGTCGTCGACCCCGCGGTCTGGCTTGACGTTCCGGGCGAGCTGACCAAGGACGGGAAGCAGTTCCGCGTGCGTGCGATCAGGGCATCGAAGGCGGACTCGGGCCGAACGGTCGCGGTGGATCTTGCGGTCGGGCACCTCGACGTCGAGTTGGTCCCAGACCGGATCGAGGCGATGGTCCGCTTCACTCCTCCGGAGTTCCAGGGCGAATCGCCTGCAGAGCTGCAGGCGCAATTCGACGCCGTCCAGGCGACGGTGAAGGAAACGGAGCGCGACCTGTCCGGGCTCGCCGAGATGATCGACTGGTACAGGACGCGCAAGAACGTCGCGAGGAAGAAGGAGGACGACCGCGTCAACGAGCTCTTCAGGTGCGTGCAGCTGCTGAAGGAGCGGGAGCTTGACATGTTGGTCGACTCCACCGGCAAGTCCGTCGGTTTCGACCGCAAGCCGACCGGCCCCGGTGGCGCCCTGCAGGTCCACATGCGGGTGTCGCTGAAGAGCATCCGCGGCTGGGATGCCGCGCTGGAGTCGCTGCGAAACAGGCTGAGCCAGGATGCGGCGGCCGCCAAGGACCGCCTTTCGGGGCTGAAGCAGGCGCGCATCGACGTGCAGGATCGCCTGTCCGCGCCGATCGGCAAGTGCACGCTCGTCGGGGACGACGGCTATGTGATCGCGAGGATCACCCTCATGCCCGCACAGCCGCCGGCGAAGCCGAAGCCCGGGGGTGCGCCATGACCGCGTCCCTGTTCCTCTGCGCCGCGCTCCTGGTGAGCCCTCCCATGCCGCCTTCACCGGCCGCGCCTGCGCCCGAGCCGCCTCCTGCGCCGGGGTCGGCACCCGCGTCGCCTTCGAGCGCGCCCGCCGCCACCACCCCCGCGTCGAAGCCCGCGCCGGC
>JBEIFT010000344.1:0-2253 GCA_040382255.1 Phycisphaeraceae bacterium | reverse complement strand
GCCCTGAGGCCACCCCGCCGCGAATCTTCACGGGACGTTGACCCGATCCGGGGTCACTTGTAGAGGTCCGCCAGCGCGCCGGGGCGCTCCTTGCCGTTCTCGTCCAGCATCTGGGTGCCGGTCTTGGCGGCGGCCAGGTTCGCCTTGGCGCGGTCGTACAGCGCCGCGGGCAACTTGACGTAGCCGACCTCCTCGGCGAACTTCGCGGCGTTCGACAGGTAGAAGTCGACGAACGCCTTGACCTGCGGCTTGTCCAGCGAGCCCTTGTTCACGTAGATGAAGAGCGGCCGGCTGAACGGGGCGTAGGTGGCGCCCTCGATCGTCTCGTGGCTGGGGGTCACCGCGGCGCCGGTGGCGGGGTTGACCACGGGCACGCAGGTCAGCTTCTCCTTGTTCTCGACGTAGTACGCGAAGCCGAAGAAGCCGATCGCGTTGGCGTCGCCGGACACGCCCTTGACCAGCACGTTGTCATCTTCGCTGACGCTCAGGTCCGCGCGGATCTTGCCGTCCTTGCCGACCACGACTTCCTTGAAGTAGTCGAAGGTGCCGCTGTCGGTGCCCGGCGAATACAGCTTGATGGTCTCGGCCGGCCACGAGGGGTCGACGTCCTTCCAGGTCTTGGCCGCCTCGGCCGCGGAGTAGATCTTCTTGACCTGCGCGACCGTCAGCTGCTTGACCCAGGTGTTGGCCTTGTTCACCACGATCGTCAGGCCGTCGAATGCGACGGGCAGCTCGATGAACTCGATGCTGCGCCCCTTCGCGGCCTCGATCTCGGCCTTCTTGATGCAGCGCGAGGCGTCCGCGACGTCGAGTTCGCCGGCGCCGAACCGCTTGAACCCGCCGCCGGTGCCCGAGACGCCGACGGTGACGTTGACCTTCTCGGCGGTCTTCGAGAATTCCTCGGCTGCGGCCTCGGTGATGGGATAGACGGTCGAGGAGCCGTCGACGCGGACGGTGCCCTTCAGGGCCTTGGCGTCCTGCCCGGCAGGCGCGGCGGCCAGGAGCGCAAGGGCAGCAAGGGCGGCAGTGGCGAGGAAGTGCGGTCGCATGCAGGGGATCCTTCTGGTGGGGGCCCGTTCGCGGGCCGTCGGAGGGCTGAAGTGTCGGACCGGCGTGTGAAGGAATCGTGAAGGCGGGTTCGGGATTCGTTGCGATTCGGTTTGCCCGACCGGCTCAGGCCGGGGCCACGGCTGCGTCGGCGGCCGGGAAACGCAGGCGAAACGTGCTGCCGGCCCCGACCGTGCTCTCGACCTCGGCGTGCCCCCGGTGGACCAGGGCGACGTGCTTCACGATCGAGAGCCCGAGCCCCGTACCGCCGGAGTCCCGGCTGCGCGCCTTGTCGGCCCGGTAGAAGCGCTCGAACAGGCGGTCGCGGTGCTGCTCGGGGATGCCGGGGCCCTGGTCCGCGACCTCGACGACGGCCTCGGGCCCCTCGCGGCGGACCCGGATCGAGATGGTGGTCTTCTCGGGGCTGTACTTGATCGCGTTCGAGAGCAGGTTGCCGACCGCGTGCGAGACCAGCGACAGGTCGCCCATGATCGCGGCGTCGGAATCCAGGTGCGATTCGACGTCGATCAGCTTGGCGCGGGCGGCGACGGCGTGGTGCTCGACGGCGTCCGCCGCCGCCGCACGGAGCGCGAAGCGCGTGGTGCCGTTGCGGCGCAGGGCGTCGTGGTCCTCCAGCGAGGAGAGCAGCAGCAGGTCGTCGATGATCGCGCCCAGCCGGATCGAGCTGCGGTGGATCACGTCGATGAAGCGCTCGGCCGCCGGCTCCAGCTCGAAGCCGTCGGAGAGCGTCTCGGCGTAGCCGCGGATCGTGGTGATCGGGGTCCGCAGCTCGTGGCTCACGTTGGCCACGAAGTCCGTGCGCATCGCCTCCAGGCGGCGGAGCTCGGTGAGGTCCTCCATCACCAGGAGCGACGCGGCGCTGCCGCTGGTGATCGGGACCAGGGCGCAGCGCGCGGTGCGGCTGCCGGACGCGGACTGGAAGGTGAGCTCGGCGTCGGCGCGGCGTCCCGCCTCGCGTGCGGTCTCGACCAGTGCGTCCAGCTCGGGCGAGCGCGCGAGCTCGATGAGCAGCCGGCCCGTGGCCTGGCGCCCGCCGCAGTCCAGGATGCGCTCGGCCGCCGGGTTGATCGTGGCGATGCGCCCCAGCTGGTCCAGCGACACGATGCCGACGGGCGCGGTCTCGATGATCGCGCGCAGCTCGTTCAGCGCGCTGTCCAGGCGGAGCGCAAGCGCCACATGCAAGCG
>JBEIFT010000343.1:0-2268 GCA_040382255.1 Phycisphaeraceae bacterium | reverse complement strand
GTGGCGGCGGCAAGGGCGGCCGCGGTGGCCAGGGCGGTGGCGGCAATCCCCCGCCCCCGCCGCGCGACGACGCGGGCGGTCCGCCGCCGCGTCGCGATGACGAGCCGCAGGACCGCACGCCGCCGGTCTCCAAGCCGGTCGAGGGCTTCGTGCTCCGTTCCCCGGTGATCGGCCTGGACGGCGTCCTGCCCGTGCGCCACACCTGCGACGGTGACAGCGTCGCGCCGCCGTTCGAGTGGTCCGGCCTTCCCGCCGGGACGAAGAGCGTGGCGCTCGCGATCCACCACGTGCCGCCCGGTGCGTCGGGTGGCGGTGACGAGCACTCGTACATGGTGCTGTGGGGCATCCCGCCGACGGCGAAGGGCCTTGCCGAGGCGCAGTCCGATCTCGGCACGTGGGGCGTGACTTCGCAGGGGCGGCGCGTCGGCTACGCCCCGCCGTGCTCGCAGGGACCCGGCGAGAAGGTCTACACCGCGACCGTCTACGCGCTCTCGGCCGAGCCGAGGCTCACGGCGGGGTCGGCGACGTTCGGCCAGCTGCTCGCGGCGATCGCGCCCATCACGCTGGGCACCGCGGACCTCCCGATGAAGTACGCGCGCCAGGAAGGCGCCACGAACGGTGGCGCCGGCCGCGGCGGCAAGGGCGGCCGTGGTGGCAAGGGTGGCCAGGGCGGTGGCGGTCAGGGCGGCAACGGCGGTCAGGGTGGTGGCGGTGATGGCGCGCAGGGCGAGCGCGGCTCGCTCATCGCGCGCATGACCGCGTTCAAGACCGACGTCCCTGCACATGATCACGACGTGATCCTCGTGCGTCCCACGCGCGAGTCGACCACGTCGAGCGTGGTGGCGTCCACCGACCGCATCGGCCAGGTCGAGTTCTGGCAGGACGGCGACCCCCGCAAGCGCACCACCGCCGAGCAGCCCATGAAGGCGGGCGTCGCGGCGAACTTCGTGATGGACGGCCTGAAGCCGGACTCGACGTACCGCTACCGCTTCTCGTGGCGCAGCGCCGCCGGCGCACCCGTGCAGCAGGGCGAGGAGAACACCTTCGAAACGGTCCGCTCGCCCGGCAAGGAATTCACGTTCGCGATCCAGGCCGATTCGCACCTCGACCAGGGCGTGGACCTGGGCGCCTACGAGCGCACGCTGCTCAACATGCGCGAGGAGGGCGCCGACTTTCTGGTCGACCTCGGCGACACCTTCATGACCGACAAGCGCGGCTCCGAGTGGAAGCGCACCGAGGCACAGTATGACGCGCAGCGCTGGTGGTTCGGCGTCGCGTGCCGCGCCATGCCGCTCTTCATGGTGCTGGGCAACCACGACGGCGAACGCGGCGGCACCGGCGGCCGCGACGGCGAGATGCCCGCGTGGAGCTTCGGCATGCGCACCGCGCGCTTCCCGGCGCCCGTGACCGGCGAGCGCGGGGGCATGTACACGGGCCGCACCACGATGGACGGCTCGACGGGCGGCAACTACTACGCCTTCGAGTGGGGCGATGCGCAGATCGTCGTGCTCGATCCCTTCTGGTGCACGACCGAGCGCATCCGCGGCGGCGGCGGCGAGCGCGGCGCGCCCAAGGAACCGCTCAAGCCCGTCGACGGCAGCTGGTCCAGCACGCTGGGCCGCGAGCAGTACGACTGGCTCGACCGCACGCTGGCCGCGTCCAAGGCGCGCCACAAGTTCGTGTTCATCCACCACCTGGTGGGCGGCATGGGCGGGGCCGAGTCGCGCGGCGGCGTCGAGAGCGTGCCCTTCTTCGAGTGGGGCGGCAGGAACGCCGACGGTACCGACGGCTTCGCGGAGCACCGCCCCGGCTGGCCGATGCCGATCCACCAGCTGCTGGTGAAGCGCGGCGTGTCCGCGGTGTTCCACGGCCACGACCACCTCTACGTGCACAGCCAGCGCGACGGCGTCCAGTACCAGTGCGTCCCGCAGCCCGGCAACATCGCCGGCGGCACGCGCAGCGCCGAGGAGTACGGCTACCGCTCCGGCACCATCATGGGCAGCCCGGGCCATGTCCGGGTGCGCGTCACGCCGGGCGCGGCGAAGGTCGAGTTCTTGCGCACCGCGGTCCCGAACGGCAAGGGCGGCGGCCGCCGCAGCGGCGACGTGCCCACCGAGGCCAACGGCACGGTCGTCGATTCGTACGAGATCGGCCCGAAGACCACGGCGTCGGTCGCGCCCGGCGCGATGCGCGACCCGCAGGATCCGCCGCCACCGCCGCCGGACGGCAAGCCGCGGCGCGGCGGGCAGGGCGCCGGTCCGGGCGGTG
>JBEIFT010000342.1:0-2288 GCA_040382255.1 Phycisphaeraceae bacterium | reverse complement strand
GGTCGTCGAACCCGCCGGCCAGCGCGATCGCCGTGGCGTCCGCGGGTGCGGGCTTGCGGCGCCGCCGGCGGCGGCGTCCGCCGCGGCCGCCCTCGGACGGCTCGTCGTCGCCTTCGTCATCGTCGGCGAAGACCGGCTCCAGCGGCAGCTCCTCCAGGCGCGGCTGCGGCACGCGCGGCGGGCGGTCGAACTCGATGTCCGTGCCGCGGTCGTCGTAGGCGTACATGTCGGTGCGGTCCACCGGGAACGACTCGCTGATGCGCACGTCGACGCGCTTGCCGAAGCGCTCCTCCAGCTCGTACAGCGCGTTGCGGCGGCCGCTCAGGAGCGCGCTCGCCACCTTCACGCTGCACACCACCTCGACGCGGGCAACGCGGTCCTGGCAGAAGAGCAGCGCCACGCGGCGCAGCACCTCGGCGCACACCGCGTCGGGCACGCGCACCTCGCCGCTGCCCTGGCAGTGCGGGCAGTCCATGAACTGCGCCTTGTGCAGGCCGGGGCGCATGCGCTGGCGCGTCATCTCGATCATGCCGAAGTCGCTGATCTCCAGCGTCGTCGTCTTGGCGCGGTCGCGGCGCAGGTTCTCGTCCAGGCGCTCCTCGATCTCGCGCCGGTGCTTCGACGAGCGCATGTCGATCAGGTCGTTGACGATGATGCCGCCCAGGTCGCGCAGGCGCAGCTGGCGCGAGATCTCGTCCACCGCCTCCTTGTTGGTGTTGAAGGCGTTGGTCTCGCTGTCGCGCGCGCTGCGGCTCCTGCCGCTGTTCACGTCGATCGCCACCATCGCCTCGGTCTGGTCGATGACCAGCGCGCCGCCCGAGGGCAGCGGCACCGTGCGCGCGTGGATCTGGTCGATCTGCGGCTCCACGTTGAACGCGTAGAAGATGGGCCCGGGGCGGTCGTAGAAGAAGAGCTTGGGCGCGTTCAGCGGCGCCACGACCTGCAGGAACGTGCGCGCGCGCGTGAAGGCGCTCTCGCTGTCCACCACGATCGCCTCGATGGAATCGTCGGCCACGTCGCGGATGGTGCGGACCAGCAGGTCGCTCTCGGTGTAGAGCGTGCAGGGGGCCCCGGTGGACGCCATGCGGCGCTCCATGGCCTCCCACAGGCGCTGCAGGTAGAGCGCGTCGCGCTGCAGCTCGGTCTTGGTGCGGTCGAAGCCCGCGGTGCGCAGGATGAAGCCGCAGCCCTCGGGCAGCTCCAGGCTGTCCAGGATGCGGCGCATCTCGCGGCGCTGGTCCTCGTCGTCCACCTTGCGGCTGACGCCGACCTTGTCCATGTGCGGCATCATCACCAGCAGGCGGCCGGGGATGCTGATGTAGCTGGTGAGCGTCGGGCCCTTGGTGCCGATGCCTTCCTTCAGCACCTGCACGATGACCTCCTGGCCGCGGCGCAGCGCCTCCTGGATGGGCGGGCGGTCGCGGCGCGGGATCTTCTTGCCGACCTGCTCGGTCTTGTCCTGGCCCGGGAAGTACCGCGGGTGCAGGTCGCTGATGTGCAGGAAGCCGTTGGCGCCCTCGCCGAAGTCGATGAACGCGGCCTGGATGGCCGGCTCGACGTTGACGACGCGTCCCTTGTAGATGTTGCCGACGTTGGTCGCGGTGGTCTCGCGCTCGGCGAAGACCTGCTCCAGGCGGCCGTTCTCCAGGACCGCGATGCGGCACTCCTCGCCGGGGGTGTCGTTCACCACCATCAGCTGCTTGCGCTTGGCGCTGGGCGCGACCTGCTGCGTCTCCTTCTTGCGGCCGCGGCCGCCACGGCCCTCGCGGTCGCGGTTGCGTCCGCCGCGCCCGCGACGGCGTCGGCGCTTGCCGCCCGCGCCGGCCTCGCCCTCGGCGCCCTCGCCCTCGGCCTCGCCGGCCTCGGTGGTCTCGCCGGTCTCGGCGTCGATGGCGGCCTCGTCGGCGCCCTCGGGGGCCTCGACGTCCTCGCCCTCGGCGGCGGCTTCCTCGTCGGAATCGGCCTCGGAATCGGCCTCGTCCGCGTCGAAATCGTCCTCTTCCTCGGCCTCGTCGTCGTCGTCGATGGCCCGGACGGGCAGGATGGGCGCGTCCTCGGTGCTCTCGATCGCCTCGAGCGCGGCCAGCGCGCCGTCGTCCAGCGCGTGCTCGTCCTCGGGCTCGGCGTCCGCGGCGTCGATCAGGTCATGCTTGGGGGCCGACTCGGTCCACTGGACGCCGCCCTGCGGGGCGTCGGAGTCGTCGTGCTTGCGGGCGTGGGCGTGCGCGTCGTGCGCGTGCGCGTCATGCGCCTCGTGCGCGTTCGCCTCGGGCGCGGTGCCCTCGTGC
>JBEIFT010000341.1:0-2302 GCA_040382255.1 Phycisphaeraceae bacterium | reverse complement strand
GGTGCCGGCGCCGTAACCGTCGCCGTCGCTGTCCAGATAGTAGGAAGTCGGTCCGTTCACGCCGTGGAGGGTGACCGTGCCGGAGTAGTTACTAGAGTCATACCCGCAAACGAGCCAGATCCGGTAGTTCGCGTTTGCGGTGAGGTTCCAGGGAGACGGGGGCGGGAAGTTACGCGGTCCCTTTGTCAGATAATTGTTGCCCGACTGTCGACTTGCGGGATCCCAATCGATCCTCGTAGCAGAAGTCGAGTTCACGACAAAGTCGCCCCACTCACTCCCGATTTGAGCCTTGCAGTTCTTCGGATTATCCGATGGTACGTCTGCTGAGGAGTCTATGACAACGACACCGAAATCGGATGAGTAGCCACTCCCGGAGTAGTACAGGTTCGCGATGCTCGCGCCCGTCAGCGTGCCCGACAGCGACGGTACGTGAACGGGCCCGGTGATGGAGATTGGCCTGCTCGTCAACGTGATTTTCACATCCGCCGCGGCAACGGGAGCGAGCATCGCGGCGAGACCGAGGGTCAGCAAGTACTTCATGGCGTGTTCCGTTCGTGGTCTGAAACTGGGTGTGCGCAGTCCGCCTTCTGGGGCTGCGGGGCACGTGTCGTCGATTCGCGCACGGCGCGACGTTGCATCTCCGGCTGCCGCGTCACGGCAGCCGACTCGTTCACCGATCTCGGCAGGTCACTCCTGCGCGTTGCCCGCAGGCTGCTCCGCGTCCGGCGCGCCGGCATCCTCGGTGCGGTCGGCACCCTGCATCGCGAGCGCGAGGTCGGTGGCGTCCAGCACGCCGTCGCCGTTCATGTCGGCGGCGGCCATGTCGCCCAGGCCCAGGCGGCGCAGTTCGCGCACGGTGATCTTGCGGATCGGGGTTTCCCCGGCCGCAGCCGTGCACTGCTCGTCCTGCTTGAAGATGTTGGCCTGGATGAACGTCAGGTCGCCCAGGGTGACCTGGCCGCTGCCGTTCAGGTCGCTGTGCGGCAGGGCGCTTCCGCCGTAGGTGTTCACGGCCAGCAGCACGCCGCGCTGGTTGACGAAGGTGCCGTAGTCCAGGATGTCGATTACCGTGTTGCCGTCGACGTTGCCCGAGAGCAGGTAGTCGCTCGGGTCGGTGCCGTCCACGGTGTAGGCGCTGTTGTAGCTGCGGCCGCCCATGCTGCCCGCGACGGTGGTCTTGGCGACCGCCAGCGCGCGGCGCAGGGTGTGCAGCGGATCGCGCACCGCGGCGCAGCCCGCCGTCCAGTCGGTGCCGCCGGCCACGGCCAGCATCGCACGGCCCTCGGCGCGGTAGTTGCCGCCGGAGCTCGACTGGTTCAGGATCACCGTGTTCACGTCGGTGTCGTTGGCAGAGCCCTTGCGCGCCGCCACCTGGATGCCGCGCGTGAAGGCCGACGCGGTGTAGTTGCCGCCCAGGGCCACGTCCGCCATCATCAGGCTGTCGGCCGAGACGTTGACCATGGTGGTCGCGGTGCTCGTGTTGCCGGTGCCGTCGGTGGCGCTCCACGTGATGGTGGTGATGCCCGAGGGGAAGGTGGTGAGGTTCGCCGCGCTGTCGCTGCGGGTCCAGCTCACGTGCAGCGTCTGGCTGGACGCATCGAGCGCCGTCGGCGGGATGATCGTCACGGCCGCGCTGCCGCTGCCGTTGGCGTCGGCCCAGTAGGCGACCGGCGCGGGGACGGCGGTGAAGTTCACGCGACCGGGCGTCGCCGTGACGGGCGGCAGGTTCGCGGGAGCGCCCACGCCGACCGACTGCGAGGCGGCGTTGCCGATCGACGACTGGAACGTGTTCCACGTCGTGAAGCTCACCGCGTTCGCCGCGTTGGCGTAGTCGCCGATGCAGGTGAAGCGCAGCTTCAGCAGCGCGCCGCCGACCGCCAGGTTGCTGTTGCCGACGCCCGTGCCGAGCGCCACGATCAGCTTGCCCGCCGAGGCGTCATGCTGCGCGAAGAGCGGCATGTCCAGCATGCTGCCTTCGGGGATGTCGTAGAAGGTGCCGCCCGAGCCGTAGTTGGTGTCCAGGCTCAGCTTGGTGCGGTCGTAGGCCAGGACGACCTGCGCACCGACGCCCTGCACCGGGCCGTTCTGCACGGCGACGGTGACGTACAGCTTCTCACCGCTGCCGATGTTGGCGTCCTCGGTCAGCAGCGCCAGGCGCACGGCCGGCGGGGTGTTGTCCGAGCAGTCGGGCACGCCGTTGCCGTTCGTGTCCGCGTCCACCGTGCCGCAGCCGCAGGTGCCGGGGTCGGTCTTGAGCGCGTCGTTCGGGCAGAGGTCGCCCACGGCACGCGCGAACTGGGCG
>JBEIFT010000340.1:0-2315 GCA_040382255.1 Phycisphaeraceae bacterium | reverse complement strand
CAGACGCTGGACCGCGCGCTGGGGCAGTACGGCCCGCTGGCCATCATCAACGACCACCTCCTGGCCGGCATGAAGGTCGTGGGCGACCTCTTCGGCGAGGGCAGGATGCAGCTGCCGTTCGTGCTGCAGAGCGCGGGCGTGATGAAGAAGGCCGTCGCGCTGCTGCAGCCGCACATGGAGAAGTCGGGCGCCACCGGCAAGGCGAAGGCGAAGATCGTGCTGGCGACCGTCAGCGGCGACGTGCACGACATCGGCAAGAACCTGGTCGACATCATCCTGACGAACAACGGCTTCGAGGTGCACAACATCGGCATCAAGCAGCCGCTGGCGGCGATGCTCGAGGCGG
Organism: Phycisphaeraceae bacterium; assembly: GCA_040382255.1. GTDB lineage: Bacteria > Planctomycetota > Phycisphaerae > Phycisphaerales > SM1A02 > UBA966. The sequence goes on along the minus strand of JBEIFT010000340.1, from coordinate 1,969 downwards.
TGGAGCGCACCGGCGCCGACGCGCTTGGCATGAGCGGCCTGCTGGTGAAGAGCGTGGCCGTCATGGAGGAGAACCTGCACGAGATGAACCGCCGCGGCGTGACCGTCCCGGTGCTCCTGGGCGGCGCGGCGCTGACGCGGCACTACGCCGAAGGCCACCTGCGCGGCATCTACAAGGGGCCGCTGTACTACGGGCGCGACGCGTTCGAGGGCCTCTCGACGTGCGACGCGCTGGCCACGGGCACGCTTGCGCAGATCGACGCGCAGGTGCAGGAGCGCCTGGACAAGCGGCGCTCGGTCGAGGCGAAGGTCGCGTCGGCGCGCGCGGGCGGCACGGGCCGCGGCGCGGCGGCCGGCGCGGCGGTGCTGGAGAGCGTGGACGGCGGCGCCGGCGCGCGCGGCGAGCAGGGCTCCGGCGGCACCGACGGCGCGCGGCCCGCGGCGGCGGCGATCGCGCCGGTCGAAGCGGTCCCCGAGCCGCCGTTCTGGGGCACGCGTGTGGTCGAGCACGTGGAGCTGGACGAGGTCTTCCCGTTCATCAACCACAATGCGCTCTTCCGCGGCCAGTGGGGCTTCAAGCAGGGCGAGATGGAGCTGAAGGCGTACGAGGCGCTGATCGGGGACCAGGCGAAGCCCGCGCTCGAGAAGCTGCAGGCCCAGGCGCGCGCCGACGGCGATGCGTTCCTGCAGCCGAAGGTCGTCTACGGATGGTTCCCGTGCGCGGCCGAGGGCAACGACCTGGTGATCTACGACCCGGCCGACCGCGCGCGCGAGCTGGAGCGGTTCACGTTCCCGCGCCAGCGCTCGGGACGCGCGCTGAGCATCAGCGACTTCTTCCGCGCGGGGAAGGGCGGCGCGACCGACGTCGTCGGCCTGACCTGCGTGACGATGGGCCCACGGGCGAGCGAGCGCGCGCGCAAGCTGTTCGACGCGAACGCGTACACCGACTACCTGTACACGCACGGCTTCGGCGTCGAGTGCGCCGAGGCGCTGGCCGAGCTCTGGCACAAGCGCATGCGCGCCGAGCTTGGCATCGGCCACGACGACAGTCCGCGGATCCGCGAGCTGTTCCAGCAGAAGTACCGCGGCTGCCGCTACAGCTTCGGCTATCCGGCGTGCCCAGACATGGCGGACCAGGCCAAGCTGTGGCGCCTGCTGCGCCCCGAGCGCATCGGCTGCCGCCTCACCGAGAACTTCCAGATCGATCCCGAGCAGTCGACCAGCGCGCTGGTGGTGCACCACCCGGGCGCGGGGTACTTCGCGGTGTGACGGGCGGTATCCTCCCGTCCGCCATGAACACCACCACCGCGTTCCGTACCGTCCTCCTCGCCGCCGCCATCTGCGCGCTGCCGCTCGCCGGCTGCCGCGTCGGGCGCCTGACGAACAACGATCCGATGGCCTCGCAGGGCTTCGACGAGGGGCCGCAGATCACCCGCACGCCCGGCGTCGACTGGTCGAAGTACACGGCCGCATTCGTCGAGCCCGTGGTGATGGACGCCGACGCGACGCAGGGCCGCGACATCACCGAGGCCGATGTCGCCGCGCTGCCGGGCAAGTTCCGCGCCAACCTGCAGACGGCGTTCGCCGGCAAGTTCAAGAAGGCCGACGCCGCGGGGGCCGGCACGATCGTCGTCAAGGCCGAGATCATCCGCGCCGTGCCCAATTCGCCGCTGCGCAACATCGCACCGCAGTCGCAGATCGGCCGCACCGGCTACGGCTACGCCGTGGTGCGCATCACGCTGAAGGACGGCGTCACGGGTGCGACGCTGGTCTCCGCCCGCGAGTCGCGTGCCACCAGCCGCTTCGGGCTCGAGAAGATGTCCGAGTGGGGCAGCGTCGAGAAGAGCTTCGACGACTGGGCCCAGGAGGCCGTCAAGCTTGCCAAGTGACGGCGGGCTGATCGTCCGCTGGAGCGAGCCGCCGGCGCTGGCCGGCGCGAACCGTCATGTCATGCGCGCGGCTGGCCGGGT
>JBEIFT010000339.1:0-2317 GCA_040382255.1 Phycisphaeraceae bacterium | reverse complement strand
CCCCCCCGCCCCCCCTCCCTGGGGGGCGCGCGGTCGTTTTGCGTCGGTGGGGCGGCGGGTCGGGGGCCGCGCGCGCGGCGCGGCCGCACGGCGTCACTCGTCGCGGTGCTCGGACGGCTTGCTGACGCCGGCGGGGGCGTCGGGCTTCTCGGTCCAGTCGTTGGCGCGCGAGCCCAGGTTCAGCTCGCTGGGCATCGTCTTGCGGTAGCCCAGCTTGCGGATGATCTCCAGCACGTCGGTCCACGAGGGGAAGGTCTTGTGGTTCACGCGCTTGAAGGTGTCGATGGCCAGCAGGAACAGGTACTGCTCCCGGTTCATCTCGCCTTCCTCGGCGCTCTTGATGAAGTCCGTCAGGCGGCGGCCCGGGCCGCGGCGACGCTCCAGGTTGGAGGGCGAGGCGTCCTCGAGGTTCCGGCGGTCGAGCCCGCTGCGGCGGTCGACGACCTCGTTGCGGCGGGGATCGTCGGGGCTCACGGGGGGCTCGCTGCCGGGGTGGTTCGCTTCGGACATGGCCGGAGTGTAGTGCGCGCCGTCGTGTGGGCATCGCATTAGGATGCGGGCATGCCAGCCTCGTCGAAGCGCCCTGGGCGCACGCTTGCCCTGTTCACCGCCGCCTTCGTCGCGCTTGCCGCGCTGGTGGGGGGTGGCGGCGCGGTGGTGGCGCGTGCGCAGGGAACGGCTGCGGCGCCGGCAGGCGACCTTCGCCCGCGTGCGCTGGTGTTCAGCCGCACTGCGGGCTTCCGCCACCAGTCGATCCCGGACGGCGTGCAGGCGATCACCGAACTGCTGGCTGCCGCGGGATGGGCCGTGGACGCCACCGAGGACCCCACGCGCTTCACCGACGACAACCTGCGCCGTTACCGCTGCGTGGTCTTCCTGAGCACCACGGGCAACGTCCTGGACGACGCGCAGCAGCGCGCGTTCGAGGCCTACGTCCGCACCGGCGGCGGGTACGCGGGCGTGCACGCCGCGGCGGACACCGAGTACGAGTGGCCCTGGTACGGCCGGATGGTCGGCGCGTGGTTCAAGGGCCACCCGGACATCCAGCAGGCGGACGTGAAGGTCGAGGACCGCACCCACCGCTCCACGGCGATGCTGCCGGAGACCTGGAAGCGCACCGACGAGTGGTACGCCTTCCGCGCGAACCCGCGCAGCGACGTGCACGTGCTGGCCTCGCTGGACGAGAAGAGCTACCGCTGCGCCGCGCCGAGCACCAACATGGGCGGCGACCACCCGATCGCGTGGTACCACGACTTCGACGGCGGACGCGCCTGGTACACGGCGCTTGGCCACACCAAGGAGAGCTACGCCGAGCCGCTGTTCCGCGAGCACCTGCGCGAGGGCATCCTGTGGGCCGGCGGCGAGAAGGCCGCGCCCGCGCCGGCACCGGCCGCCACGCCCGCGCAGCCTGCCGCACCGGGATCGCCCGTGGCGGCCCCCGCGGTGCCCGCGGCACCCGCGGCACCCGCCAAGGGTGCCGGCGCCCACCGTGGGATCGGCATCCTGCCCACCGCCGGCGCCCCCGCACGCGGGCTGCTGGCGCAGTCCCCGACCCCGGGCAGCACGAAGTCCAGCCACCTGCTGCTGATCGCCGGCATCGGCGTCGGCGTGGTCCTGATCCGCGCCTTCCTCGGCAGCTGCCCGCGGCAGACGATCCTGGCGTGGGTGCTGCCGGGCTTGGGCTACCTGGCGCTGGGGCAGAAGCGGCGGGGCGTGCTGGTGATGGCGGGCATCCTGGGCATGTTCATCACGGGGCTTGCCGTCGGCGGCGTCGACTGCGTCGACTCGGACGAGGACTGGCCGTGGTTCTTCCCGCAGTCGATGAACGGCCCCATCGCCTATGCGGTGGACGCGGTGAACCAGCGTGTCGTGAAGACCGGCCGTGTCGGCGAGCTGCTGCCCGCACCGCCGACGATCGATCCCGCGACCGGTCGGCCGACCCCGCCGACCGTGACCAGCCTGAAGGGGATCGGCGCGGCCAACGAGTTCGGCACGCTGCTGATCGCGCTGGGCGGCCTGGTCAACTTGATCGCGATCCTGGACACGAGCCGCCGCGAGCCGGCGTGAGATTGGGTTCGGGATAACCCCGTACCGATTTCCGGGAGATGGGAATCGAGGCATCGGCGCAGGGCCGCGCCCTTTCGCTGCGCTTGGGCCCCGAGGCAGTGCGTGGTCGCCGCGCCCTTTCGCTGCGCTTGGCCCCCTCCTCCGCGAACTTCCTCGCTCCACCAGGTTCCGCTCGTCATCGTGTTCGGCTGGCTCGGCACGTGGCGCGACCCGGGCCGAATCGGACCGTGGTACGCGTGCCTCGCGGCCT
>JBEIFT010000338.1:0-2327 GCA_040382255.1 Phycisphaeraceae bacterium | reverse complement strand
TCGCCGCCGCGACGCTGGGCACCTCGAGCGCGCTTCGGTCCAGCTGCAGCGCCGGCGCGCGGCCGGGCGGGTCGGGCACCAGCCGCACCAGCAGCCGACCGATCCACGCCGGCGCCGCCAGCACGATCGCCGCGCCCGTCAGCGTGAAGCCGGTGTGGAAGAGCGCGATCGCCACCGCGCGGGGATCGGTGTGCGTCAGGTCCGCGATCGGTTCGGCCAGCCCCTTCGCCGCCGCGCGGAAGAGCGGGAACGCGGCCAGCGCGACCACCGCCTGCACCACCGCCGTCACCGTCCACGCGATCGCCACGCGCCGCGCGGACGGCCGCGCGCCCAGCGTCGCCACGATGCCCGTGCTCGTCGTGCCCACCGTGGCGCCCACCGTCACGATCGCCGCCTCGGTCCAGCCCAGCGCGCCGCCCGCCAGCGCCAGCATCGCCATCGCGATCGGCGCGGCGCTCGACTGCATCGCGATCGCCAGCAGGGTGCCGATCGCCAGCAGCCGCGCGGCGCCGCCCAGCCCGTCGGCCGTCGTGGAGGACAGGTCGAGCGCCATCGCCACCGGCCCGACGGTCTCGCGGATGAAGCCGATCGAGAGCAGCAGCACCGAGAGGCCCGCCAGCGCGGTGCCCACCGGCCGCACGGTGCCGCGCCCCAGCGCGCGCATCAGCGCACCGAGCGCCAGCAGCGGCATCAGCACGCTGACGACGCCCGGACTCATGCCCAGCGTCGCGACGACCCATGTGGTGCTGCTGGTGCCCACCGTCGCCCCGACCACCAGCGGGATCGCCAGCGCCAGGGACAGCAGGCGCGCGGTGACGAAGCCCACCGTCGCCAGCACCGTGGCACTCGAGGCCTGCGTGAGGACCGTCATCGCCGTGCCGGCGACGAAGCCCTGGAGCGGGTTGGCGGTGACGCGCTGCAGCGTGCGGCGCAGCCGCGGGCCGGCCAGGGCCTTGAGGCCCTCGGTCAGCAGCGTCATGCCGAGCAGGAAGAGACCGACACCCCCGAGCAGCTTGGCGATGACGGGCCAGCCGAGGGTGGCGCTGGTCATCTGGCCTCAGCGGGCGTCAGCGCCCGGACGGGCCGCTCCCGACGGTCCAGCCCGGCATCCAGCCGAACAGCTTCTCCAGGCCCTTCGAGGTCGGGCGGTGGTGGCGGACGTAGGTGTCCAGTTCGCCGGCATCGAAGAAGACGCCGCCGCAGCCGCCGCACTGGTCGACGGTGACGGACTCGAGCTGCACTTCCTTCAGCTGGCCGCCGCACTTGGGGCAGCGCATCCAGTGGGCCTGCTTGGCCTGGTCGGCCGCGGCCTTGGCGCGGTCGGCGTCGAGCTTGGTGCGGATCGCCTTGAGGGCGGCGTCGTCCTGCTCGTGGAAGTGGCGGTCTGCTTCGTTGTAGCCGTGCGTCTGTTCGCTCATGGTGTGCCTGTGTTGCGGGGTGCGCGCCTTCGGGCGCGGCCCGGAAGGATACCGCGCCCGATCAGACGTCGCAGACCTCGACGGCCTGCCGCAGGGCCGCCGCCGCGTCGCCGTGCGGCATGAATTCCTGCGCAAGGAACCCCTTGAACCCGGTGGCGACGATCGCCTCGCAGATGCCCTGGTAGTTCAGCTCCTGCGTCTGGTCCAGGTTGCTGCGGCCGGGATTGCCGGCGGTGTGGTAATGGCCGAAGTGCGCGTGGTGGTCGCGGATGGTGCGGATCACGTCGCCTTCCATGATCTGCATGTGGTAGATGTCGTAGAGCAGCTTGAAGCGGTCGCTGCCGACCATCGTGCAGAGGCCCACGCCCCACGCGCTGCGGTCGCACATGTAGTCCTTGTGGTCGACCTTGGAGTTCAGCAGCTCCATGATGACCGTCACGCCGTGCTTCTCGGCAAGCGGCATGATGCGCTTCAGGCCCTCGGCGCAGTTGCGCATGCCCTCGTCGTCGGCCATGCCGGCGCGGTTGCCGCTGAAGACGATCATGTTCGGGATGCCGGCCGCGGCCACCAGCGGCAGCAGGCGCTCGCTCTTCTTCACGAGCTCGTCGTGCATCTCCCTGCGGTTCCAGCCCTTGGTGATGCCGCCCGGGCCGTTCGCGGTTGAGCAGGCCAGCCCGTGCTTCGCGACCGTCGCCCAGTCGCCCTCGTCCAGCAGGTCGATCGCCTGGATGCCGAGCGACTTCGAGAGCGTGCACAGGTCGTCGAGCTTCATGCCGCCGAAGCACCAGCGGCACACCGACTGGCGGATGCGGCCCTTGCGCGCGGCGGGCGCGGTACCCGGCGCGGGCTGCGGGTCGCCGGCTGCCGCGCGGGCGGTGCCCGGCAGCGCGGCGGCGGCAAGGGTGGCGG
>JBEIFT010000337.1:0-2333 GCA_040382255.1 Phycisphaeraceae bacterium | reverse complement strand
GCGTCGGCGGCGCTGGTCGCGGATTGGTCGCGGCTGGCCGCGCTGCCGCGGCTGCCGCTCGAGGACGCGCTGCGTGCCGCGGCCGGCATCGCGACGGACGTGGTGGCGGCCGCGCTCGTCGCGGGCTGCGCGCTGGCGGTGGTGGATGTCGCGTGGGCGCGTTGGCGCTGGACGCAGGCAGTGCAGATGACGCCCGAGGAGGCGCGCGAGGAGCACCGGGCGGCGGAAGGCGATCCGGATGCGCGCGGACGGCGGCGTGCGGCGGCGCGCCGGATGCGCGTGGCCCCGGGCAACGGCAACAGGGAGGTGAGGCGTGGACGTGCAGCTTGATCGCGTGCTTCGGTTCGTCGGCGAGCACCGTGCCTTCGTGGTGCCGGCCGCCATGCTCGGCATGGTGGTGGTGCTGGTCGCGCCGATGACGCCCTTCGCGATGGACGTACTGGTCGCGGTGAACCTGGCGCTGGCGGCGCTGGTGCTGGTGCGCGCGTCGACGCTCCGAAACCCGCTTGAATTCAGCGTGTTTCCCGCGCTGCTCCTGGGCACGACGCTCTACCGCCTGGTGATCAACGTCGCGTCGACGCGGCTGATCCTGGGTGCGGATGCATCGACGCCGGACGAGCTGCAGGGCGTCGCCGGCAGCCTGATCGCGGCGTTCGGCCGGCTGATCGCGGGCAACAGCGTGGTGGTCGGGGGCGTGGTCTTCGCGATCCTGGTGATCGTGCAGTTCGTGGTGATCACGAAGGGCGCGTCGCGCATGTCCGAGGTCGCGGCGCGCTTCGCGCTGGATGCGCTGCCCGGCCGGCAGATGGCGATCGACGCCGACCTGGCCGCTGGCGCGATCGACGAGCCGACCGCGCGCACGCGTCGCGACGACCTGATGCGCGAGGCCGACTTCTTCGGCGCGATGGACGGCGCCAGCCGCTTCGTGCGCGGCGACGCGATCGCCGGCCTGGTGATCACGGCGGTGAACGTGGTGGGCGGCCTGGCGGTCGGCGTCCTGCAGAAGGGCTGGGGCCTTGCCGAGACGCTGCGCAACGTGACCATCCTGACGATCGGCGACGGTCTGGCCGCGCAGGTGCCGGCGTTCGTGATCGCGGTGGCCGCCGGCCTGGTGGTGGCGCGCGCCGGTCGCGGTCGTTCGCTGGGCGAGGAATTGCCGCGGCAGCTGGTCGGCAGCCCGCGCGTCCTGTGGGTGCTGGCGGGGTTCCTCGGGCTGCTGGCGCTGACGCCGCTGCCCTCGGCGCCGCTCCTGGTGGGCGCCGCGGTGTTCGCGGGCGGTGCGCTGCTGATGGCGCGGCTGGCGCCGCGCGTGCGTGCGGCGGGGGTGGGCGCGGGAACGGGTGCCGCCGTGCCGCGCGCGGTCGCCGAGGCGAAGCCTGGGCCGCGCGGCGCGCGTGCGGCGACGCCGGCGAACGACGAGAAGGCGCGCCGCGCCGCGGAGATCGGAGCGCTGCTGGCCGTCGAGCCGCTCGAGGTGGAGGTCGGCGCGGGGCTGGTCTCGCTGGTGCGGGAGGGCGAGCAGTCGCCGCTCCTGCGCCGCATCGAGGGCATCCGTCGCCAGGTGGCGCAGGACCTGGGGATCGTGGTCCCGCCGGTGCGCGTGCGCGACGAGCGCTCGCTGGCCTCGGGCGGCTACCGCATCCGCATCCGCGGCGCATCGGTCGGCGAGGGTGAGCTGCGATTGGGCGAGCTGCTGGCGATGCCAAGCGACGGACGTGCGCCGAACCTGCCCGGCATCGCGACGCACGAGCCGGCATTCGGGCTGGAGGCGACGTGGATCGCGCCCAGCCTGCGCGCGCAGGCCGAGCACCTGGGCTGCGCGGTCGCGACGCCTGAGTCCGTGCTGGGTGCGCATCTGGCCACCGTGGTGCGCCGGCACGCCGACGAGCTGCTGACGCGCGAGCACGTGAGCGACCTGCTGGCCGAGCTGCGCGTGCGTGCGCCGCGCCTCGTCGACGAGACCGTGCCTGCGGCGATCCGGCCCGGCGAACTGCAGCGCGTGATGCAGCTGCTGCTGCGCGAGCGCGTCGCGGTGCGCGACCTGGAGGCGATCCTGGAGGCCGTGGCGGATGCCGCGCCGCGTTCGCGCGACCCGCACGCGATGGCCGATGCCGCGCGCGGTGCGGTGCGCCGCGCGATCTGCCAGCAGTACGCTCGGCCCGACGCGGACGGGCGCCCCGTGCTGGCGTGCGTCGTGGCCGGCGAGCGGCTGGACCGCATGGTGGCGGAATCGGTGGCGATGATCGACGGCGATCCGGCGACGACGCTGCCGGCCGAGGCGGCGGCGCGCGTGGTGCGCGCGATCGCGGCGGCGGCGCGGCCGCTGGCGGACG
>JBEIFT010000336.1:0-2334 GCA_040382255.1 Phycisphaeraceae bacterium | reverse complement strand
GGCGCCCGAGGCCGCCGGCATGGGCGCGGTGCGCAGCGTGATCGGCGGCGGCGCGGCGGGCGGCGGGCGGTGAGCGGCATGCTGGCCTGGGTGAACGGCGCGCTGGTGCCGCAGGAGTCCGCGACGGTCAGCGTGATGGACCGCGGCTTCCTGTTCGGCGACGGCGTCTACGAACTGGTGCGCTTCTTCGGCGGCGTCGGCGCCGCGATGGACCTGCACGAGGAGCGCCTGGCCCGGAGCTGCGCGCTGGCGGGGATCGATGGCTTCGATGCGCGGACGCTGCGGACGATCTCCGCCGAACTGCTGCGCGCGAACGGGCTTCGCGACGCCAGCGTCTACCTGCAGGTGACGCGCGGCGCGGGCGCGGCGCGGGCGCACATGCCGGCGCCGGGGCTCGTGCCGACGGTGGTGGCGTTCGCGACGCCGACCGCGCCGCTGGCCGGGTTCACGCAGCCCGAGGCGGCACGCGCGATCGTGCGCCCCGACCTGCGCTGGCACCGCTGCGAGATCAAGACGATCAGCCTGGCCGGCAACATCCTGGCGCTGATCGAGGCGCAGCGTGCCGGCGCCGACGAGTGCATCCTGGTGCGCGACGGCCTGGTCAGCGAGGGCGCGTACACGAACGTCGCCGTCGTGCGCGGCGGCCGCGTGGCCACGTGCGCGCTGGACGACGGCCGCACGCCCGTGCTGCACGGCACAATGCGCGCGTGGATGCTGGACGCGGCACGCACGGCCGGCGTGGCGTTCGAGGAGCGCGCCGTCACCGAGGCCGAGCTGCGCACCGCCGACGAGGTGCTGATCCTGAGCAGCCGCCGCTTCGTGAGCGGCGTGACATGGCTGGACGGCGCGACCGTCGGCGACGGCACCCCCGGGCCGGTGTGCCGCGCGCTGTTCGCGGCGATGCACGCGCGGATGGCGAAATTGTGTTCGGGATAACCCCGTACCAATTTCGGCCCGGAAATCGGTACGGGTTATCCCGAACACAATTTCTATACTCGCGCCCATGTCATTCCTCCTGGCGATCAGCGTCGGCAACACGCGCACGGCCGTGGGCCACTTCCACGGCGACCAGCTGCACGTCGTGCAGCGCCTGACCAACGGCGACCTGGCCGCGATCGTCGATGCCGCCGCCAAGCAGTGGGCGCACAAGGGCGAGGAAGAGGGCACGATCGTCGTCGCCAGCGTGAACGACCCGGTGGCCACCGCCGTCGAGGCGAAGCTGGCCGCCGCGCTGCACACCGACGTGTGGCGCGTGGGCCGCGACATCGAGGTCCCGATCGGCCGCTGCCTGGACGAGGGCGCGACCCCCGGCCAGGACCGCCTGCTGGCCGCCGCCGCCGCGTTCGACGCGTTCAAGCAGGCCGTGATCATCGTCGATGCCGGCACCGCGGTGACCGTCGACTTCGTGGACGGCGAGGGCGTCTTCCACGGGGGCGCGATCGCGCCCGGCGCACAGATGCAGCTGGACGCACTGAACGCCGGTACCGCCGCGCTGCCCAAGGTGAAGTTCGAACGCCCCGCATCGGACGAAGCCTTCGGCCGCAACACCGTCGACGCGATGCAGCTGGGCGTCTACGAGGGCATCCGCGGCGCGGTGCAGGCGCTGGTCGAGCGCTACAGCGCGCACTACGGCGCGTTCCCGCTGGTGATCGCCACCGGCGGCGACGCCGAGACGCTCTTCGAGGACAGCGAGCTGGTCAGCCGTGTCGCGCCCGACCTGGTGCTGCGCGGAATCCTCGTGGCGGCCCGCACCGCCGGCGAGGCCGAGTGACCGGCGCGCGCTGGTGGTGGTCCACCGCGCGCGCACCCGGGGCGATCGCGGTGGCGCAGCTGGAAGGCGCGCCCGAGCACGTCGAACGGGTCCTTCGCGCGCTCACGGGCGCAGCCGCACCCGCCGCGGGACGCGTGGCCTGGCGCCTCTTCGGCGAAGTCGACGACGGCGTCGTCGCGCGCATGCAGGCCGGCCACGCGCTGGTGATGCCCCACGGCGGGCCGCGCATCCGCACGCGGATGGATGCGCTGGCCGCGGCCGCCGGTGCCCTGCCCGGGCCCGTACCCAGCGACCCGCGCGCCACGTACCCCGAGGCCGCCGATGATGTGGAGGCCGCCGCCCTCGCCGCGATCGCGCAGGCCGCCAGCCCGATGGCGATCGACCTCCTGGCCGCGCAGCCCGCACGCTGGCGTGCCGCGGGGTGGACGCTGGATGCCGCGCGCACCGCCGCGCACGGCACCGCGCACGACACCCCGCGCACCCCGCGCGACCACCGCCTCGCACGCCTCCTGCACCCGCCGCGCGTCGTCGTCACCGGCCCCGCGAACGCCGGCAAGAGCACG
>JBEIFT010000335.1:0-2336 GCA_040382255.1 Phycisphaeraceae bacterium | reverse complement strand
GGCGCGGCGCCCGGTCCCCAGACGCGCTGAAGCAGCTCGGGCAGGGCATCGCCGGGCTTGGCGGTGCGCATCGCGTCCAGGCCCTCGGTCACCGCGTCGGCCTTGTCGGTCTGGAAACCGACGTAGGCGATCAGCAGGCCGAACTCGAAGCGGTCGGACTTCGTCGCGGCCGACGCCGTGGGCAGGTTCGCGCCGGCCAGGCGCTCGCGCGCGGCGGCCAGCGCGGCGGCCAGGCGGTCGTCGGACGGGATCACCTCGCTGCCCAGGCGCGTGCCGATCATCTCGGGGTGCATCGCGAACAGCTTGCGCAGGCTCAGCGCGCTGCTCACGTAGAGGCCGGCGCCCAGCTGGCTGTTGGCCACGCCTGCCAGCGCCAGCGCGCTGTTCGGCACCACCTGCAGCACGGTGTTGAAGCGCTCCTCGGCGCGGAAGAACTCGCCGCGCCGCATGCAGGTCGCGCCCAGGTCCATCATGTCGCGGATCGCGCTCGAATCCTCGGGGACCAGCGACTGCAGCTTCTTGCCATGGCGCAGGATGTACGCCAGTTCGTCGATGTTCGGCGTCGGCGCGCGGTCGGCATCGCCCGCGCGCCCGCCATCGGTGCCCTTCGCGGGCTCGACCGGCTTGCCGTCGGGACCCAGCAGCGGCTTGCCGTCCGGGCCCAGCGGCGCGGTGCCCTCTGGTCGCGCGGTCGACGACTGGCGGGGTCCCTGCGTGCCCTGCCCGGACTCCTTGCGCGTTCCGCCCTCGACGCCGCTGCGCATGAGCTCGCCGCGCAGCCACTCGAGGTCTGTGTTCAGGCGGTCGGTGGCGGCCTTCTCGCGCGCCGACGGCTCCGCGGGCGCGGCGGCCGCGGGGATCCGGTCGCCCGCGCGCTGGCGCAGCGTGTCCAGGATCGCGCCGTACTCGGGTGCCAGCGTGGCGCGCACGCGCGCCGAATCCACGAGCGACGCGCCCGGCAGCAGCGACGTGTCCTGGAACGGGTCGCCGATCCACTCGCGCTGCGTGCGGCCTGCCAGGATGTCGGCCTTCAGGCGCTGGCGGTCGTACGCCGTCAGGCCCAGGCTGCCGACCAGGTCGTCGACGGGGATGCCGCGCCATCGGGTGTCGCGGTCCTTCTCGGTGCTCTGGCGCGTGCGGCGCCAGTCGATGCGCGCCGAGGTGTCGCGCACGTTGCCCGGGTCGATGATGTCGGCCTGGCGCTTCATCTTGGTGCCGTCCGCGGTGAAGCGGTCGAACGCGATGCGGGCGTCCAGCGGCTGCTGGTCGGTCAGGAGGTCGCGCGCGGACGCACCCGAGTACGTGCGCGTGTACATGATCGCGCCGAACTCCTGGCTGGCGCGCAGCGGGTTGTACGCCGCCTGGCCCATGTACGGGCTGGAGTAGACGCTGTACGCGCGCCAGGCACGGTTGTCGTCCGACCCCGTCTGGCCCGTGAACTCCGACTGCTCGCGGTAGCCGACGCTGCCGCGGAACTGGCGGCCGCCGCCGACGTCGCCGGTGACGATGAGGTTGCGGGAGTAGAAGTCCTGCTTCGCCGCGGTGTCGTTCAGGCCGAAGCTGCCGACGCGCGTGTTCGCGTCCAGCGGGTTGTCGCGCGTGGCGCGGTTGGGCACGGCGTGGCGGGTATCGCGCGACAGCGCACCGCCGGACCCCAGCGCATCCTGTCCCCAGGCGGCTGGACCGGAGGTGGCGGCGGCGAAGAGCCCCATCGTGGCGACGAGTCGGCGCATGATCCAAGCGTAGCATCGGCGGCGTTGGAAGCACGCGCGGAACCATCCCGGACCGGTCCCGTAAGCCCCGTCGCGGTCGCGCTCAGCGTGATGGCCATCGGGTTCGCGGTCGTGGTGGGCGTCACGGGACCGCGCCTGCGCGAACGGCAGTCCAGCACCCAGCAGGACCTGCCCGTCGGCGAGGTGGCCGTCGCCGTGGCGCGGCACCAGATGCAGTCGGCGATCGACATGCGCCAGGGCCGCTCCGCCGCCGCCGCGCTGGAGCGCATGGACCGCCTGGCCACCGACACCATGGGCCACCCGATGCCCGACCTCTCCGACGCCGGGTACGCGCCCGAGGACGCGCGCATCGTCGAGCTTGGCCCCGACATGCACGCACTGATGGTCGTCTACCGCGACGCCGCCGCGGGCGACGTGGCCAGCGTGGTGCTGCTGCCCGACGACGGGCGCGTGGTGCGGCTGGACGGATTCGGCCGCGCGCTGCCGCTGGCGCCCGGCGACGAGTGGGACGACGCCCTGAGCGACGACCGCGGCGACCCGGCCGGCGCCGCGTGGGCCACGACCGACGGCCGCATCCTGCATGTGCTGCTGGCGCGCGACCGG
>JBEIFT010000334.1:0-2350 GCA_040382255.1 Phycisphaeraceae bacterium | reverse complement strand
GCGGCGGCGGCGCGGGCGCGACGGGCGGCTGCGCGTTCGCGGCCGGTTGCGGCGTGGGAGCGGCGGTTGCATCGCCTTCGAGCGAGACCTCCGCGCGCGCGGGCACCAGGAATGCGATCGCGGCGCCGAGGCCCGCGGCGAGGATGGCACGCGGCAGCACCGGCCCGTAGCCGGGGGACGTGGCGCCCGTGATCGGCACCGCGAACAGGAGTCCCAGCAGCATCGACCCGTCGATCACCAGCATCCACAGCGGCGAGGGACCGGCGTTCCCGAAGCAGCCGCAGCTCGCGGCGCCGGACGCGAGCAGGACTCCAAGGATCACGACGAACAGGCCCAGCATGGCGATCCCCAGGCGGCGCGCGACCGCGAGCGGTGCGAACAGCATGATGAGCGCGCATGCGAACTCGACGGCGACCATGCCGCGCATGGCGGGGTCCAGGTAGGTCTCGCGCGGGATGCCCAGCGTCCGGACGAAGATGAAGTCCGTGACGTCGGTGACCGGCTTCGGCAGGAGCTGCGGGTTGCGCTCCCAGAGCTTGAAGGCGGCGCCGGCGGCGATCCAGGCGGGGACGATGCCCCGGGCAAGGACCTTGCATGCCAGATGGCGGGCGGACGGGGCGGCGGGGGTGTCGTTGCTCATCGCGGGGGTGGGACGCCGGGGAATTCACTCCGGTTCGCCTGATGGTAGTTGTCGGCCGAAACCGGGCGCGGGGTGCAGGCGAAGCCGCCGGGGATGCCCCCCGTGCCCCCGGCCAGCCGCAGCAGCCGCACCGATCCCCACGGATGGGTGCTGGTGCTGCCGGACCAGCTGCACCCGGAGGCCGGTCCGCTGTCGGGAGGGGTCCGTGGCCGGCGCGTGGTGCTGGTGGAGAGCCGCGAGTGGCTGTCGCGGCGCCCGTACCACGTGCAGCGGGTGGCGCTCATCCTGCTGAACCAGCGCGCCTTCGCGGACGAGCTTCGCGCGGCCGGCGCGGAGGTGCGCGAACTCCGGACCGAGGGGCCCATGCTGGACGCGCTGCGTGCGTTCGCGGCGGAGCACGGGCCGCTGGAGGCGGCGGAGCCCGCCGAGCGCGAGGTTCGCGCCGAGCTTTCGCCGCTGGTCGCCGACGGGGCGCTGGCGTGGGTGCCGAACCGCACGTGGCTCTCGAGCGACGAGGACTTCCGCGCCGCGCGCACCACCGCAGGCGGCTTCCGCATGGATGCCTTCTACCGGGCGCTGCGCCATCGGACCGGCATCCTCATGGAGCCGGACGGTTCGTTCGCCGGCGGACGCCTGAGCTTCGACACCGAGAACCGCGAGCGCTGGGACGGCATCCCCGCCGCGCCGGAGCCGCCGCGCTTCGCGATGGACGGGCGGCGCCGCGACGTCGCCCGCGAGATCGCCGAGCGCTACGCCGCGCACCCCGGGCGGCTTGACCTCGAGACGCTGCCTGCGACGCGGGCGGACGCGGAGCGGCTGTGGACGTGGGCGGTGCGCCACTGCCTGCCGCACTTCGGCCCCTACGAGGACGCGATCAGCACGCGCAGCACGGGCCTGTTCCACACGCGCATCTCGCCGGCACTGAACCTCTCGCGGATCCTGCCGCGCGAACTGGTGGAAGGCGCGCTGGCGTCGGGTGCGCCCATCCAGAGCGTCGAGGGCTTCGTCCGGCAGGTGCTGGGCTGGCGCGAATTCGTGCGCCACGTGCACGCGGCGACGGATGGGTTCCGGCAGGGTGCGCGCACGGCCGGGGCCCCGGGCGACGCGGGATTCGCCGCGTGGGCAGGCCGTGCCTGGCAGCCGGTCGCCGCCGCCCCCGCGGGCGTCGACGGCGGCGGGTGCCCGTCGCACCTGGGCGCGGCCACCCCGCTGCCGCCCGCGTACTGGGGCAAGGCGAGCGGCCTGCGATGCCTGGACACGGTGGTCGCATCCGTCTGGGACGAGGCGTGGAGCCACCACATCACCCGGCTCATGGTGCTGGGCAACATCGCGTCGCTGCTGGACGTCGACCCGCGCGCGCTCACCGACTGGTTCTGGGTGGCCTACATGGACGCGTGGGACTGGGTCGTGGAGCCCAACGTGCTCGGCATGGCCACGTTCGCGGCGGGCGGCGTGATGACGACGAAGCCGTACGTCGCCGGTGCCGCCTACATCGACCGCATGGGCGATTGCTGCGAGGGCTGCGCGTTCACGCCCGGGCGCACGTGCCCGTTGACGCGCCTCTACTGGGCGTTCCTCGCGCGCCACGAGCCCGTGCTGCGGACGAATCCCCGCATGGCGCAGGTGCTCGCATCGCTGCGCCGCCGCGCGCCCGAGGAACGTTCCCGTGATTCCGACACGTTCGTGCACGTGCGCGACGTCCTGGTCCGG
>JBEIFT010000333.1:0-2356 GCA_040382255.1 Phycisphaeraceae bacterium | reverse complement strand
CGCCTCTCATTTCATTTCCGGGTCAGTTCTGGAATGCAGATTTTCAGCCGATTCCGTAACGACCGTGGAGGCACTTCCTCGAATCTGAGTCATCTTGTTCCTGCTTGCCGCGACGGCCCCTTTCCGTTGCGTGCCAAGCATCCCTCCCTTCACGCGTCATACGACGCCTCCTCTCGGCCCCTTTCCTCGAGGTTTCCCAGACATGAACCGTTCCTTTGTTGCTATCGCTTCGGCAGCCCTGGTGGCTGGTGGCTTCGCGGCTTCGGCCGACGCGGCTCTTTCGTACGTCCGCTCCGCCAACTTCGGCAGCTTCACGGTGTGGACGGCCTACTCCTCGCTCGAGGACATGGCAGCCAACGTGAACGGCACCAGCGCCGGCTCCAGCTCGTCCATCCTGTCCACCGACGGCGTCTGGACGGACGGCACCTACGTCTACAAGACCACGGCGAATGCCATCGGCGTCGCCGGCAGCTACAACAACCTGTACGTCCGCTACAACAGCCTGTCCGACCTCAACTCGAACACCGGCGGCACCGAGATTGGGATGACCCAGGGCATGTACTACAACGAGGACGTCGTTGCCAACACCACCAACGGCTGGACGTTCCGCACCGCGTCGTTCGGCGGCGGCAACAACGTCGGCATGTACGCCTTCAGCAACTTCAGCGACCTGCTGTCCAACAACTACTTCTACGCCAGCGGCTTCACCGGCGGCGACCAGAACGGCGCCAACCAGTACTGGGCCGGCACCGGCGGCACCTGCTGGCGTTCCGACGTGCAGGGCGGCCAGGTCACGGGCTTCAGCGTCTTTGCCAGCGGCCCGGACCTGTACAACAATGTCGCGTCCCTGAACGTCGGCAGCAGCGCTGGCTACGACGCCAGCATGCGCTTCATGACGATCGAGTCGTCGCTCATCCCGACCCCGGGCGCCCTCGCGCTGCTCGCGGTCGCCGGCATCGGCGCCACGCGCCGCCGTCGCGCCTGAGCAGGCGTCGCGCAAGCGACCACCCAACGCAACACCTCCCAAACGCCCCGGCCCCGCGCCGGGGCGTTTGCGTTGGAAAATTGATTTCAGATTCCGTGATGGGTCGTGTGCACGGTTTGCGTTTCTGTGGGTGGCAGGTGCGTCAACGGCCCTTCCCGTTGCGAGCCCTGCGTTTTGTTTCACGCGTCGGTCGACGCCTTCCCGCGTCTCCTTTTCCGAGAGGTTTCCCAAACATGAATCGTGCTTTCTTCGCCCTCACCTCGGCAGCCCTGGTGGCTGGCAGCTTCGCGGCGTCCGCGGATGCCGCGCTCTCCTACGTCCGCTCCGCCAACGCCGGCTCCACGACGGTGTGGACGGCCTACTCCTCGCTTGCCGACATGGCAGCCAACGTGAACGGCACCAGCGCCGGCACCAGCTCGTCGATCCTGTCCACCGATGGCGTCTGGACGGACGGCACCTACGTCTACAAGACCACGGCGAATGCCATCGGCGTCGCCGGCAGCTACAACAACCTGTACGTCCGCTACAGCAGCCTGGCCAACCTCAACTCGAACACCGGCGGTACCGAGATTGGGATGACCCAGGGCATGTACTACAACGAGGACGTCGTTGCCAACACCAGCAACGGCTGGACGTTCCGCACCGCGTCGTTCGGCGGCAGCAACAACGTCGGCATGTACGCCTTCAGCAACTTCAGCGACCTGCTGTCCAACAACTACTTCTACGCCAGCGGCTTCACCGGTGGCGACCAGAACGGCGCCAACCAGTACTGGGCGGGCACCGGCAGCACCTGCTGGCGTTCCAACGTGTTCGGCGGACTGGTGACGAGCTTCAGCGTCTTCGCCAGCGGTCCGGACCTGTACAACAACATCGGGTACCTGGACGTCGGCAGCAACGCCGGCTACACGTCCAGCATGCGCTTCATGACGATCGACTCGACGCTCATCCCGGCCCCGGGCGCCCTCGCGCTCCTCGCGGTCGCCGGCATCGGCGCCACGCGCCGCCGTCGCGCCTGAGCAGGGTCGCGCAAGCGACCACCCAACGCAACACCTCCCGAACGCCCCGGCCTCGCGCCGGGGCGTTTGCGTTGAGTGGCGACGGGGCCAGTCCACGGGCGGGGCAGTTCAAAGTTCGACCGCACCCTCCGCTGCGCGCGGGACCCCTGTCCCGCGGACGGCCTCGTTCCACCCGGCTCCTCTCGGCCTCGACGACAACCGCTCGTCCGGGCGGCACCCGGGACTATTCGGATCCGCAGCTGCCGGACTTCGCGCTTGTCGACGCCTCGGGCCAGGGGTCCCGTGCTCGCTGCGGGTGCTCGCAAGCGTGACATTCACGTCATGCGGCTACCCCCACGCGGCGGTGAGGCCATTG
>JBEIFT010000332.1:0-2360 GCA_040382255.1 Phycisphaeraceae bacterium | reverse complement strand
CGCCGCCGCGGACGCCGCCTCGGCCAGCAGGAACGCCGGCGTCAGCGACGCCAGCACGGTCGCACGCCGTGCCAGCAGGCCGTCCGTCGCCTCCGCGGCCTGCGCCGCATCCAGCTCCGCGCGCAGGCGTGCCGCCTCGGACCGGACTCGGTCGCGCAGGGCGGTGGCTGCATCGTCCGATGCCTCCTCGGCGGCATCCTGCCGGGCGTTGGCGGCCGGCGCCAGCAGGACCACTCCCGCGGCGATCCACGCCGCGAACCGGTTGTTGCGTGCATGCATGGTCATGTCCCCCATTCGTGCGTTCACTGGACGCGCATGGCGACCACCGCCATCGCTTCGAAGGCGATCGAGCCGTTCCAGTCCACGGTTCCGCCGCCGACCGCCACCGCGGACCCGCTGGCCGTGCGCGTGATCGGCCGGTTGGTGAACGCGCAGTACGTGCGGTCGGGCCGCACCGTGTAGCTGGCGCTGCCGCTGGCCGTGCCGGCGCCGCTCACCTCCCACTTGCGCTGCTCGCTGATCTTGCCGTCGATTCCCACCGAGTCGTCGTCGACCGATGCTCCCAACCTGCCCTCGACGGCGGTCGTGTGCGTCAGCGAGCGGTACGCCACGTTCCCGTCCACGGTCTTTCCCTCGATCGCCGCGTTCGCATCGCCGCGCGACGCGCACATGCCGGCGATCGACGCCGAAGCCGTCGCCGCGCACCCCGCCTGCGCCGAGCACGTCAGCGTGATCTCCAGCATCCCGCCGCCGACCGCGGCCAACTGCACCAGCCGCGGGCACGGGACGCCGGAGCCGATCCAGCGCTCGCGCTCGGTGGTGGCGAATCGTGCCGTCGCCGACTTCGTGAGCGATCCGGCGTGCCAGAACTCGCTGATGCCCCGGCCGAGCACGGATGCCTCGGCGAACCACGGCTGCGCCTCGCTGGATCGCCGCCACCACCACGTGGTCCCGTTGATCCGCTCGTCATCGCGCGACTCCTCGAATGGCTCCGCCGGCTTCGCGGACGCCGTCGTGACCTCCTGCACCCAGAATCCGGTGCCGCACGTGCAGCCGCAGAACGGCGAAGGAAGCGTCGCGCCGCCGGTCGAGGACGCCTCTATGCAGCGCCGCTCGAGCCCCAGGTCGCACGGGTCGTCGCTCGACCCTGCGCACGGCGGCACGCCGCCGGCATCTCCGTCCGCCCGCCCGCCGGCACCGCCCGCCATCGCGCTTCCCGCCGTCCACGCCATCGCCAGGCCCCCGACGAGGGCCGTCCGCCGAATGATCTCCATGTGCATGTGCTGCCTTCCCCGCGGTACGCCTTGCCCGTCCGCGCAGGCCGCATCCCGCGGCCACCCGGAACGGTAATGCCGCCCCGGGCGCGGGCCCCGCGTCGCCGCCTTTTTTCATCGCACGTCCGCGTACGATCGTGCCGTCCGCCCCGGTAGCTCAACTGGACAGAGCAGCCGCCTTCTAAGCGGCAGGTTGTGGGTTCGAGTCCCGCCCGGGGTGCTCGGCCTCCGCGTCCGGTGCAGCGCGCACGCGCGGGAACCGCGCCTTCGTCAGCTCCACCGCGATGTTCCGCAGCAGCCGCGCGCGCCGCACCTCGGGGCTTGCGTGCCGCGGCGCCGGCACCATCACGCGCAGCGGCAGCTGCCCGAGCCCCAGCGAGTGCTGCACGCCGCGCCGCAGGATCGCCGGTGAGCACTCGGCGAGTCCCCATCCCGCCGGCACCTCGCGCGCCTTCACCACGCCGGTCGCCGCCAGGATCCACAGCTCGTCCGCCAGCCGCCAGCGCGCGATCATGTTGAACTTCGTCTGGCCGTGCATGCGCTCCTCGATCTTGGCCAGCTGCCGCAGCACGCGGCGGTAGGGCAGCAGGCGGCTGCGCTCGTAATCCCAGCCGCCGAACTCCTCGAACAGCGCGTCGTCGCCGCGCCGCAGGTGCGGCTCGTGCACGGGGATCAGCTCGGACTCGATCTCCTGCTTGCGCGCCAGCAGGCGGTCGCGCTCGGCCAGCAGGTCGTCCATGCGCAGGTCGTCGCGCAGGAAGTCGGCGCGGCTGGCCTTGCACTCGATGACCACCGTGCGCGTGGAACGCACGGCCGCGCCCGCGCGCTCGGCCTCGAAGACGCTGCCGTGCGCCCCGGGGTCCGTGCCGGCGACGAAGTCGTGCTCGGCGTACCCCGCGGCGTCCACCACGAAGCGCCGCACCGGGCACGGCACCTCGTGCGCCACCGCGCGGCAGCCCATCGAGAGCAGCCACGCCGCGGCCAGGTCCTTCAGGCCCAGGTGTTCGCGCGTCTCCATGGCGCCTACCCGCGCCGGGTGCGCGTCCCCGTCCGCGCGGCCTTCCGCGCGCCCGCCTTCTTCGCCGT
>JBEIFT010000331.1:0-2364 GCA_040382255.1 Phycisphaeraceae bacterium | reverse complement strand
TCGCCTTCGCAGACCATGGTCAGCAGGTTCTCCGCGCTGTAGCCGTCGCCGGCGGGGCCGGTGCGGATCTCGGAGGTGTGCAGCTTGTAGCGGCCCGGCTTGTCGAACTTGACCAGCACGGAGACGCGCGCGCTGGTCGGGAGCGCCCAGCGCGTGACCTTCTTCATCTCGGTGGTCGGGTTGCCGTCCACGCCGACCACCCAGAACGGCTCGCCGCCGAAGTCGACGTAGTAGTAGAGGTTGGTCGACTGCGCGCTCAGGTGCAGCAGCTGGACCTCGCCGGGGCGGATCGAGACGTCGGGGAACTTCTGGTCGTTGACCACGCGGTACGTGGGCCACGAGGTCTGGATGCCCAGCGTCACCTCGCCGGTGACCGAGCGCTGGTAGTCGTGGAGCACCATCACGCGCTCCTTGACCTTGTCCTTCAGCGTGGGGTACTGGTCCAGCACGCCCTCGATGATCACGCAGCCGGTGACGCCCTGCATGACCTGGCGCTGGCTGGTCTGGTGCGCGTGCGCGTGGTACCAGTAGATGCCGGGCGCGTGGTACTCGGGGATCTTGATCTTGTAGGTGAACTGGTGACCGCGGGGGATCATCAGGAACACGCTGTCGCCGTACTCGTCCGGCGAGATCTGCATCCCGTGGAAGTGGATGTTCGTGTTGTATTCGCCGTCGTTGATGACGGTCAGCTCCAGCGTGTCGCCGCGCTTCAGGCGCAGCGTCGGGCCGGTGTAGCCGCCGTCGAAGCACGTGGTGGTCACGGTCTGGTCGCCGGCCTGCACGGTCTGCTTCTTCAGGTGCAGCGTGGTCTTCAGCACGCCGTCCTTGCTGCGGATGTCGCGCGGCTCCTGGAAGAGGGGGCGCGGTGCCGGCGCGTCGCCGCCGAACCACGAGAGGCCCTTCATGTCCTCGGGCATGGGCTTCTGGTTGCCTTCCTCCTGCCGCGGCTTCGCGGGCTGCTGGGCAGCGGGCGCCGCGGCCGGCGCGGGTGCGGGCGCCGCGGGGGCGCCTTGGAAGAGGAGGGGAAGGGCGATCAACAGTCCGTGCAGCATGGTTTCTCCGGTTCCCGCGGCTGGCGGGTCGGGGAAGGCTACAAAGTCCGAAGCCGGCTCCGTGAAATGCGGACCCCGCGGCCTGGAATTCAGGAAGGGCGCCGGGTGGCTGCCGCGGCGGTCGGCCGGGCCTTCAGCGGTGCTCGCGCACCGGGAAGCCGGCGCAGTCGATCACGGGGCGCGGGTCGCCCTCGCGGGGGAGCGGTGCCTCGGGCCCCCAGGCCACGCGCCGGGCCGGGTCGCGGCGGTTCATCCACGCGATGGTGTCCTCCAGGTCGATCGACTGGATCGGCGAGACCATCACCTGGCCGTAGAAGGTGCGCGCGTAGCAGTCCTCGGCGAAGCGGATGCCGATGGGCGGGCGGCCGGCCTCGGCGGGCAGCGCGTCCTGGGCGGCGAGCATCGCATCGTTCGCCATCGCGGTCATGCGCCACGTGGTGCGGAAGTGGTATGCGCGGCTGGCCAGGCCATACGCGCCGACCAGCGCGATGCCGGCAAGCATCGTGACCGCGATCCCGCGGCAGAGCGTGCGTTCGTCGCTGGCCACCGGGCTCCACAGGCTGGCGGCGCAAGCGGCCAGCAGCAGGCCCGAGCCGATGTTCGCGCCGAAGCCGTAGAGGTCCGAGACGGAACCCATCGGCAGCGTGATCGCCAGGCTGGCCAGCCCCGCGAACGCGCAGAGGAAGACCGCGCGCCAGCGGATGCCGTCCGCGGAGCCGCGGTGGTACGCCAGGAACCCGAGCGCGGCGCCCGCCAGGCAGAGCGCGGCCAGCAGGCCGACGAACGGCAGCGTGCGCAGCGCGAGCGATGCCTGGTCGTCGGCGATCAGGTGCAGCGGGCCGCCGGCAAGCAGCCCGCCGATGCTCAGCACGGCGTTCATCACCAGGTTCTCGCCGACTTCCATCTTGTAGCGCGCGCCGCCGCCCGTGCCGCTCGCCACGCCGCCCAGCGCGCTCGTCTTCCAGCGCACGGCCAGGTGCACGATGGGCAGCACGACCACCGGCAGCAGCACCCACGCGGCATGCATGGCCTGCGCGCGCGAGCGTCGCCACGTGGCGACCAGCCCCGCGCCGCATGCCAGGCCGATGCCGAAGCTCCAGCCGTAGAAGATCTCCTTCACGGTGCAGCCTGCCAGGAAGAGCGCGCCCAGGAGCGCCAGCCGCCCCCACGCGGTGCGGCCCTCGGCGGCGGCGTCGAACACGTCCCACGCCGCGAGGCCGGCCCACGCGGCGAGCGCGGCGGCCCACGTCTGCGAGCACGTGTCCATCTGCCACATCGACACGGTCGTGGCCGGCGAGAGCGCGATCCACGC
>JBEIFT010000330.1:0-2371 GCA_040382255.1 Phycisphaeraceae bacterium | reverse complement strand
CGGCGGAAGGCACGGCCACCAGCCCGGCGCCCGTCGCGTCCGCGATCGCCTTGGCGGTGGCGCAGCCGACGCGCAGGCCGGTGAAGCCGCCGGGCCCGGTCGAGACCGCGATGGTCGCCAGGTCGCGCGGCTCCACGCCATGCGAGGCGCAGAGCGTCGCGATCGCGGCCATCAGGTGGTCGTGCGAATCGTCGGGCGCGGGGACCGGCCGTTCGTCGATGGGTGCGCCGGGCCGCGGGCGCAGCGCGACGCTGGCATCGCGCTGGCTGGACTCGATCGCGAGCGTGGCCCCGCGGTCAGGCATCGATGGCCCCCAGCGACGCGACGGGCACCGAGTGCAGCACCAGCTCGTCCGCGCTCGGCAGCTCCTCGGAGAGGCTGACGGGCACGACGCGGCCGCGCTCGTGGTCGGTGTTCAGCACCAGCAGGTTGGGGAACGGCGACTCGGCGCCGGTCTCCACGTGCGCGTGGCCAAGCACGAAGAGCCGGATGCCCCACGCGGCGGCCAGTTCGGCCAGCTGCTCGCGGGTCCAGCCGCGGCCCCAGACCATGCGCCACGCGCTGCCGGTGCGGTGCGCGTAGTCGGCGTCGACCAGCGGGCGGTCGCAGATCGCCGCGTCGAAGCCCTCCATCTCGTACGGCGAGGGCAGCGAGTGGCTCAGGTGCAGGCCGTTCGCGGTGCGCAGTGCAAGCGGCATCGCGCGCACGAAGGTGACGATCGCGGCGGCGACTTCCTCGGCGGCGTCGCCGAACGCCCAATCGAGGCCGCCGTCGAAGAGTTCCAGGTTGTCTCCCGCGCCCTTGGAGACGGGCTGCCGGAACGCCTGCGCCAGCTCGTGGTTGGCCAGGATCACGTGGACCTGCCCCGGGTGGGCCAGCACCAGCTGCGCGGCGCGGCAGAGCATGCGGTAGCTCAGGTCGACGCCCGCCACCAGGCGGTCGCCGTGGATCAGTTCGTGCAGCACGACGTGGTTGTCGGGGCCGCGCTCCAGGCGCGCGGCGCGGCGAACGGCCTCGAGGTGCGTGGGGTTGTCGTGCAGGTCGCCGGTCAGCAGCAGCCGGCCGCGCGCGGGCAGGTGCACGCACGAACCGCGGCGGTGCGGGCACGACAGCAGCTGCGCGGCAGCGGCCTCGAGCAGCGCGCGGACCTGCTCGGGGTCCTTCAGGTCGGCGACGGCGGGGTCGAAGTCCACGCGCGGCTCAGGGTTCGACCACCACGGAGACGAACATCGGGCCCTTGCCCGTGGCGGTCTCGAGCTCGACCGGGACGTACTTGACGCCGGAGGTGCCGGCGGCGGGCGTGAACTCGATCACCAGGTCGACGAAGTCCTCGCCGCGCTTCGTGGCGCTGACCAGCTTGGCGGTGCCCTCGGTGCCCGGGACGCGCACGCCCTTGACGTCGCTCCAGGCGGGGTTGGTCACGCGGCCCTGCGCGGCCGGGTTCAGGTGCTCGATGGTGGTGGTCAGCGTGACGGGCGTCCCGGCCTTGACACGGCCCGCGACCATGACGTTCTCGGGCGGGAACCAGAAGCGCGCCAGGCGCGCCGGGTCGAAGCGGCTGCCGGTCGTCTCGTGGCGCACGCGGAGCGGGATCAGCGGGCAGTCGGCGCGGTCGGTCTCGACCACCCACCACTGCGGCAGTTCGGTGCCGTTCACCATGTCGGCGGCACGCCATGACACCTGGTACTGCGCGCGCGGCCCGTCCTTGGCGGGGTCGAACCCGACGAAGGCCGGCGTACGGCCGCCGACGGTGAGCACGCGGAACGGCTTGCCGTCGACCGACGAGAGCGCGATGGTCCCGTCGTTGCTGCCGCGGAGCGCGTCGATGTACGCGGGCGCCGCGCGGACGGGCAGCGTGACGTCGGCCTGCATCTTGGCCTCGACCATGCCGTTGTAGCCCTCGAAGACGACCATGATCTTGGCGTCCTTCGGGCCCGGCGTCCGCGGCACCAGCAGCGCGGCGGAGACGGGGATCGACCCGCCCGGAGGGATCACCTGGCCGTCGATCGAGGTCAGGTCCGTGCACTTGCAGCTGGGCATCGCGCGGACGACGCGCACCGGGTCCTTGCTGACGTTGCGCAGCGAGAAGGTCGCGGGGTGCTTGGAGCCGGGCGCGACGACTCCGAAGTCGCGCATCGGCGGGTCGACCATCACCGGGATGCGGGCCAGCCCCGGGGGCGACGACCCGGCCGCGGGCGGACGGGCATTGCCCGGCACGGACGGGGGCGCGGCCTGCGCAAGCAGCAGCGAGGATGCCAGGAGGACGGCGAGGGCGACGGGGTGCATGCGACAAAAGTCTACGCCCATGCGCCATGGGCGGTTCCCCAACCAGCCGGGTCAGCCTCGGTAGTTCAACATGACGTCCCGGTCG
>JBEIFT010000329.1:0-2379 GCA_040382255.1 Phycisphaeraceae bacterium | reverse complement strand
GCGCTCGAGCGCGGCGGCCGCCGCATCGAAGCCCTCCGCATGCACGCCTGCCAGCGGCGCGCACTCGCCGAAGCCCACGCGCCCGTCGCGTTCCGCGCGCACGAACGCCGCGTGCCGGACGTCGCAGCCGACGATCGCGCGCGCCCAGGGCTGCACCGGGAACGCGGCGCGCACCACGCGGAGCCGCGGCGCGCCGGCGGTCACGGCTGCACCGCCCCGCCGCCGAGCCACATGCCCAGCACGAACGCCGCGCCGTACAGGTAGAGCTGGATGCCGAACGCCGCCAGCGTGCGGTTCAGGTCCGCGCCGTCGCGCCCGCGCAGGACGGCGATCGACGCAGGCGCGAACGCCACGGACAGCGCGCCGGCGAGCATCACCCCGGCCGGCAGCCCGAACCGCCACCACAGCAGCACCGGCACGAGCGCCGCGGCCGCGTGGCACAGCACGATCTGCGCGCGCCCGAAGCGCTCGCCGAAGCGGACCACCAGCGTGCGCTTGCCGCTGGCCGCGTCGCCCACACGGTCGCGCAGGTTGTTCGTGGCCAGGAGCGCCATGCCGATCGCGCCCGGCGCGATGCCGGCGACCAGCGCATCCTTCGGCCATTGCCCGCCGCACGCCGCCACGGTGCCGACCACCGCGACCGGCCCGAAGAAGACGAACACGAACGCGTCGCCCAGCCCGCGGTACCCGATCCGCAGCGGCGGCGCGGTGTAGCCGACCGCCGAGATCGCCCCCGCCACCGCGATCCACGCGAAGGCCGCGCCCTCGCGACGCACCAGGTAGACGGCAGGCACGACCGCGATCGCCAGCACCAGGAGCAGCGCCGTCGCCATCGCGCGCGGCGTCACCCACCCGCTGCCGACCGCGCGTGCCGGGCCCAGGCGCGCGCCCGAGTCGGTGCCGTGCAGCCCGTCGAACAGGTCGTTGGCGAAGTTGCTGGCGATCTGCAGCAGGCATGCGCCCGCGAAGGCCGCCAGCACCGGGATCCACTCGAACGACCCAGCATGCCACGCGAGCGCGGCGCCCATGAGCACCGGGCAGAGCGATGCGCCCAGCGTCTTCGGCCGCAGGGCCTCGACCCAGACGGCGATCGGCGATGGGCGGGTGGAGGTGGTCATGCGATCGGTCGCGGCGCGCGCACCGCCTGCGCCGGCTCAGGGCGCGTAGCGGTCGAATTCCGGCTTGCGCTTCTCGAGCTGCGCGTTCTTGCCTTCCTTGGCCTCGTCCGACATGTAGTAGAGCATGGTGGCGATGCCCGCCAGCTCCTGGAGGCCGGCCTGGCCGTCGCAGTCGGCGTTCAGCGCGGCCTTGCACGCGCGGATCGCGGTGGGTGAGTTCGCGAGCATCTCGCGGCACCACTCGACGGTGGTCTCCTCCAGCGCGGCGACGGGCACCACGGTGTTCACCAGGCCCATCGCGAGCGCCTCCTGCGCCGAGTAGCTGCGGCAGAGGAACCACATCTCGCGCGCCTTCTTCTGGCCGATGATGCGCGCCATGTAGCTGCAGCCGTAGCCGCCGTCGAAGCTGCCCATGCGCGGGCCGACCTGGCCGAAGCGCGCGTTCTCGGCGGCGATCGTCAGGTCGCACATCATGTGCAGGACGTGGCCGCCGCCGATCGCCCAGCCGGCGACCATCGCGACGACCGGCTTCGGGCACGTGCGGATCTCGCGCTGGAACTCCAGCACGTTGAGCATCTCGCTGCCGCCCTCGGCGCGGTAGCCCGCGTGGCCGCGGACGCGCTGGTCGCCGCCGGCGCAGAAGGCGCGCTCGCCCTCGCCGCACAGGATGACGACGCCCACCTCGCGGTCGTTGCGCGCGTCCAGCAGCGCGGCGCGCATCTCCTCGACGGTGCGCGGCGTGAAGCTGTTGCGCACGTCGGGGCGGTTGATCGTGATCTTGGCGATGCGGTCGGCCTTGTGGTAGCGCACCTCGGCGAAGCCGGCGGCCATGGCGACGGGCTTCCAGTCCAGCGCGGGGCGGATGCGCTCGGACGTCTCGGTGGTGTGGCGCTCGCCGACGCGGGCGTGCGGGGGGAGCGTGGGGGTCGTGGGAGTGCTCATCGTGGTCTGGGGAGGGTGCGGGGTGCGGCGGACGCGCGCCCGGGGCCGGTCAGGCAGGCCGCGACGCGAGCGAACGTTCGATCAGCCGGGCGCAGAAAGCGGGCGCCTCGAGCGGCAGGACATGCCCCACCCCGGGCTGCACGGCGACCGCCATCGCGGGCGCCAGCTGCTGCGCGCGGCGGGCGTAGGAAGCATAGCGGTCGTCCAGTTCACCGGCCGCGAACGTGGTGCGCGCGGCCAGCGCGGGCAGTGCGTCCCAGCGCGGGGCGCCGCGGCCCGGCGAGCAGCCCGCCACGCAGCGCGCCCAGAACGCGGCGTC
>JBEIFT010000328.1:0-2390 GCA_040382255.1 Phycisphaeraceae bacterium | reverse complement strand
GCGTGCCGCCGGCATCCCGGCGCGGCGGAGGTCGCGCGCGGCCTGGACCGCGCGGGCGTCCCGCAGGGCGCGTCCGCGGTCGTGGCTGCGAGCGGCGGCGTCGACTCGACGGGGCTGCTGGCGCTTGCGGCTGGTTGCGCGGCGCACGGCCGGATCGCCGTGACCGCGGTGCACGTGGATCACGGCCTGCGCGCCGAGTCGCGCGCCGAGGGCGATGCCGTCGCGGCGCTGGCCGCTCGCCTGGGCGTGCGCTGCCTGCGCCGGACCGTGACGCTCGCGCCGGGCGCGGGCCTTGCCGACCGCGCACGCGCCGCCCGATACGACGCGCTCGTGGACGCCGCCCGTGAGGCGGGCGCTGCGTTCGTGCTGGCGGCGCACCATGCCGACGACCAGCTGGAGACGATCGTGCTGGCGCTGGCCCGCGGCGCGGGGCTGCACGGGCTGGGCGGCATGCCCACGCGCCGTGCGCTGGCGCCGGGCGTCGACCTGGTGCGCCCGTGCCTGCGGATGACCCGCGGCGACCTGCGCGGTGCCTGCATGGAACTGGGGCTGGCGTGGCACGAGGACCCAGGGAATGCACGCGTCGACACCCCGCGCGGGCGTGCGCGGCACCTGGTGCTGCCGGCCATCGAGTCGATCGCGCCCGACGCCGCGCGCCGCGCCGCGCGCACCGCCGAGCTGGCGCGGCTGGGGGACGTGCTGCGTGCCCAGCACTCCGACGCGCTGGGGGCCGAGCTGGGCAGCGTTCCCCGCGCGTCGCTGCGCGGGTCACCCGCGGCGCTCGCGGCCAGCGTCGTGCACCGGATGGCAGGCGACGCGATCGATGCCGCCGCGCTCTGGCAGGCGGCGGACGCGGCGATCGACGTGTCCACGGAACCACGGCGCTTCCCGATGGCGGACGGCCGCACGCTGGTGGTCGACGCGCACGCGGTGCGCGTGGTGGCCGCTCAGGGCACGGTGCCCGAGCCGGGGCGGCAGCGGTCGTAGTCGTTGTTGGTCACGCAGGTGACGCGACCGCCCTCGACCTTGACGATCGTGGGGGTGGTGACGATCCACCGCTTGCCTTCGGGGAGCGACATGCGGATGCACTGCTCGCACTCGACGTCGGACGGTTGGTCGCTGGGCAGGACGTCCGCGTCCGGCGCGTGCGGGACGACCACGCCGACCACCTCGTTGCCCTGCGGCCCCTTGAAGTACGTGCGGAAGACCTCATGGCACCGGCCGCAGGACGGTTGGTAGAACACGATCCACTTGGTTCCCTCGAGGGTGGCCGCCGTGAGCAGCGGCAGGTGCTTGCCCAGCCCCGTCTCGGGGATCGTGCGGCCGACCCACTCGTCGATGTTGAACATCACGGTCTCGACGCTGCCGGGCATGGGCGCGCTGCCGGCGGTGCGCGGCGCGAGCGTCGCGCGGCCGGCGATGCCGATCGCGCCGGCGGCCACGAACAGTGCCACGAAGACCTGCCATGCGCCCAGCGGGCGGGACGCAGCGCGCGGGGCAGGCGGGACCTTCGACAGGACCGCGACGCCGGCCACGCCGATCGCCAGCACGCCGAACGGCGCGATCCACACGGTGGGCGGCAGCATGCGGTCGCCGGGCGCGTTGACCAGCGCGCTGAGCTCGGCAAGCCCGCTGAACGAGATCGCGACGAACGCGAACCACGCGATCGGCGTGCGCAGCCGCGGGAAGATCAGCGCGAACGCGGCACCGATGGCCTGTGCGGCGATCAGGCCCCGCAGCATTCCGTCGGTTCCGATGCCGGTCTTGGTGGCCAGGTTGACGGTCCACTGTGGCAGCGCGTTGCCGCCGGCCACGAACTCGATCGTGGCGCACGCCAGGAGCGCGGCCGGTGCGGCAATCCGCTCGACGATGGTGCGCGGCGACATCGAAATCTCACTTCTTCCCGGCGTTGAGCGTCGCGCGCACGGCTTCCGGGCGGTCGATGTCGCCGCCCTGGCACACGCCGACCACGACCCCGTCCTGCAGCGTCAGCAGCACGGGCGTCGTGAAGACGTAGGTGATCTTCCCGCCGCCCGGCAGCGTCGCCTTGGTGCACTCGGTGCAGGGGTTCTCCAGCAGTTCGCCGGTGGCGTCCGGCACGACCACGCAGAGCGTGGGCGTGGCCAGCTTGCCGCTGAAGTAGCTGTTCAGCAGCTCGTGGCAGTGGTCGCAGTCCTCGCGGATGAAGACCACGTGCATGCGGCCCTCGTTCGGGTTGACGGGCAGCGGCCGCTGGATGATCAGCGCCAGTTCCTGCGCGTCGAGGCGCTGGCCCGGCCACTTCTCGAACTCCGGCGAATACCACGGCTTGGCGCTGGCGGGCGCGGCCGGCCAGGGGCGCGTTCCGGCAGCGGCGGACGGCGGCGGCGGCGCGGGCGCGACGGGCGGCT
>JBEIFT010000327.1:0-2395 GCA_040382255.1 Phycisphaeraceae bacterium | reverse complement strand
TTCTGGACGAAGTGCTCGCTGGCGAGCCGATACCGGCCTACGAGGTAGCCAAGGTGCACCTTGCGCTCGGCGACAAGGGCGAGGCGCTGCGCTGGCTGCGACGCGCGTTCGAAGAGCGCGCGCACTCGATGGTGTTTCTGCTGATGGATCGCCAGCTCAAGCCACTGCACGGAGAGCCGGAGTTCGAGGCCCTAGTGAAGCAGGTGGGGATTTGAGGTCGGTAGCGGCTGGGTCTACGCCGCTCAGCGTGGCAACTCACGGCTGCGGCGTTCCAGAATGCGGCTCAGCGGCGAGCTGCCGCAGCTGCAGAAGTCGCCGCGTGGTCTGCACCCGCAGCCTCGCTGCTCCCAGCACAGCCTGCACCGTGGCGGCAGCCAGCGGCAGCGCCTGCCCCAACTTCTTCACCCGCCGCCGTCTGCCGCGGCACCACCTTCGACCGCAGACCCGACGCCGGCGCCAGCACGACGTGGTAGGTCACCAAGTGCTTGCGCGGCGGCGGCACCAGCGCGCACAGGCGCTCCATCAAGACCGCGTTCGTCATCACTACCGCCGTCGTGCCGTCGGCGAAGCGCCTCTTCAGCGCGTACCCGATCCGGCCGTCCGGCAGTTCGGCCAGCCGCGATTCGCTCACTGCCGGGCGCGCGGCGTAGCGGCACAGCGCCTCCAGGCGGTCGCGGTCGCGCGATGCCACCCAGGTGTTGGCGTGCAGCGAGAAGCCGTCCAACGCCGCGCACAGCGGGCCCTTGGCCTGCGGCTGCCAGCGACCATCGCCGCCGACGCGACCATCGCGCCTGCCCGCGCGCGCACCAAAGGCCGCGCGTCCTGCCACCGCCGCGGCGGCTAGGCCGGTCAGCAGGTCGTCAGCGGGGGCCCAGTCAGCGTCCGCCGCGGCGTCTTCGTCGACCCACTTCCCGGCTTTGCGCAGCGCCCGCAGCACGCGAGCGCGGATGCGCTGCACGAGCAGTTGCACGTGGTGGATCGCCTCCTGGAAGAACTTCACGCCGAGCGCGAGCAGCGCCAACGCGAGCCCGAGGTACATCGGCGCCAGCAACCAGCGGCAGGCGAACAGCAGGCGTTCGATCGAGCGTTCGAGCATGGTCTCGTCCTCGGGCGGCGGGCAGCGGAAGGGCGGGGAGTTTAACCCATCGACAGGTCCGTCGCCGGCGCGTCGCCCGACGGCGCGCCGGACGGCGACAGCCGCAGCCGGAAAACATTGACCGGGGCTGCGCCTGCAGCCAGCGCGCGGGTGTCCTCGAGCGTCATGCCGAGCGTGCGCAGCGTCGCCATGGAGCGCTGGTTGTGGGTGGAGGTGATCGCCAGCACCTCGGTGAGCCCGAGGGCGGACCTGCCGTGCTCGAGCACCGCCCTGGATGCCTCCTGCACATAGCCTTTGCCCCAGTGCTCCGGGAGCAGTGCGAAACCGAGGTCGGGTATGGGCAAGGTGTCGCGCTTCACCAGGCCGCACATGCCGATGACCGTCCCGTCACCGCGCAGCGACACGCGCAGCAGCCCGTGTCCATGGGTGCGACAGCTCGCGATCGGTCCCTCGCGCAGGTATCGGCGTGCATCCTCGAGGGTGCGCACGCCACGGTAGCCGATGAACTCGATGAACGACGGTTCGTTGAGGAGCCGCAGCACGACAGGCGCATCGACCTGCTCGTCGAACTCGTGCAGCTCGAGACGCGGGGTGATGACGGTGATCGGGTCGTCGGACGGGTCGGACAAAGCAGGTCTCTGCTGGGGGCACGGGGACGGGCGCTCTGACCGTGACACGCGCGGTGCACGGCGTAAAGCCCCTGCACCGCCCCCGGCCACGACCGAGCGCGTAGGAAGTGCAAGCACCGGTCCCGGACCACCCGGGCCCCACCACCGCGATCCTGCCCCCAGCGCGCGACCCCGTCCACCCGGCCGCAACCGCCCGCACGCACCGATCCCCGGCCCCATTCCGCCGCGTTCCCGCCGCGCGAGCACACCGCTCCCGCGCCGCGACCGGCCAGCGGCCGCAGGTTCGCCCCACACCGTCACTCTTCAGCGTCACCTTCGTCGGCAGCGTCCCCTGCCGCAGCCGGCGGTGCCCGGCACTCCGACGGATCGGCCCCCGCCGCGGTCAGCCCGAGCGCCGCGAGCAACCGCGCGATCGCCGCCGGATCGTGGATCGCCGCCAGCACGCGCCGCGAGCCCGCGCACTTCGTACAGACCAGCACGTCGATGCCAAACACGCGCCGCAGCAGGTCCGCCCACGGCAAGCGCTGCCGGTGACTGCGGCGACGGCTACCGCGGTGTGGCACCCGCAGACGGGCGCGGGCGCGGCGTTCCGCTTGCTGGCGACATACGGCCGCGGTCGCTGACGTCGCCGCGTTGTCCGCACCCGCAGCCTCGCTTTCCCCACCACCGC
>JBEIFT010000326.1:0-2399 GCA_040382255.1 Phycisphaeraceae bacterium | reverse complement strand
CGGCGTGACGCCCTCGCCCGGCGCGGGCAGGCGGAGCTGCTCCGCCAGCCGGCCGACGATCGCGGCCGCCAGCGTGGCGGCATCGGCGCGCGAGAGTTCGTCGCCGCTGCGCACCGGCAGCGCGCGTGCGGGTACGAACGGCGTCGCGCCCGGCTCCACCTGCGCCAGCCGGATGCCGCGCACCGCGTAGACCGCGGTCGAGCCGGCGTCCTGCAGGTCGGCCAGGTCGCGCGGCGGCAGCTGCAGGTCGGCGACCATCGCCAGGATGGGGCCCGAGGGGTTCGCCGCCAGCCGTCGCGCGATCATCGCGGCGGCCGGCTGGTACGACCATCGGTCGCCGTGGCGCATCGCCAGGCCGGCCTCGGCCGGTTCGAAACCCTTCGCGACCTCGGTGAACGTGCGGCCGATCAGCGGCTCGGGCGCGGACGCCACTTCCAGTTCGAGCGTGAGCCGCGCGCCCAGGCCGTCCTGGGCCTTCACCGGCACCTCGGCAATCGCCGCCGCCAGCGCCGCAGCCACGGCGCGCGCGACCGTGCCGCGCCCATCGGGCTTCGTGCCCGCGGCGGCGTCCGCTGCGCGCCCCACCGCGGGGTCGGCCGCCAGCGCCTTGCCGGACCCCAGGACGCGCCCGTTCAGGCGCAGGATCGCGGCCGCGGCCGACACGCCGTCCGGGTCGGCCGCCTGGGCCGGGACCTGCCCGGCGTCCAGCCAGCTTCGGGCCTGCAGGAACGCGCCGACGGCGGCATCGGGCGAGGGCGGTGCCGCCGCCGCAGGCGCCGCGGTGGCCATGAACATCGCCACCAGCAGCGTCCAGGCGCCGATCGAACATCCGATAACGCGCCGCGCAGGCCCAAATGCCCGCATAAACGCATGATTCGCATGCCTTTGCGCGTCAATCGCGAACGGAGGGGTGGACGCCATCGTGAAGTCGGGGAAGAGTCAGATCGTAGCGCGAGGGAACCATCGGCAACCGCCGACCCCCCCGTGCGACCGGACACCCAACACAAGAGCTGACCCCATGCGAGCTGTCGCCATTGCCGCCACCCAAGTCGTCTCCGTCGAGGAGAACGCGCGCAAGATCCTCCTGCTCGCCACCCTGGCGTACATCGCACTCTGCTGATCGGGTCCATCGATCAGCAGGGTGCACAGCACCCGGCCGCGGATCCGCGGCCACCACGGGCGCGGCCGAAGAGCCGCGCCTGCGTGTTTTTGGGATCGGCGGCGAAATAGGGCGGTCATCCCCGGGGGAGCCGGCGGGCGCTCCCACACTGTGGCGGCATCGCGGGGCGTCCGCGGCACATTCTTCTTGATGAATATTACTTATGGGGTATATTCGATGTGGCGCGTCCAGCTTTCGGACGAATTCACGCGGTGGTGGCGTTCGCTGCCGGCCGACATGCAGGAGTCGCTCGCCCACGACATCGACCTCCTCGCGCTCTTCGGCCCTGGGCTTGGGCGTCCGCAGGTCGACTCGGTGAAGGGCTCGAGGTACCGGAACATGAAGGAACTCCGCACACGCCATCGCAACGCCGCCCTTCGCGTGCTGTTCGCCTTCGACCCGCTTCGAAGCGCGATCCTGCTGGTCGGGGGCGACAAGTCGGGCGATCCGCGCTTCTACCGGCGCACGATCCCGCGGGCGGACGCGATCTACGCCAGGCACCTGGCACGCATCGCCGGCATCGATGGACCGTGAGCCCGAAGGAGCGACCCATGGCGAAGGACTGGCAGGAAATCCGCAAGTCGATGTCGCGCGAATCCCGCGCGCGGGTCGATGCCCGCGTCCGGTGCACGCTGGCCTCGATGCCGCTGGCCGAGATCCGCAAGGCGATCGGCCTGACGCAGGCGGAGCTCGCCGAGCGCATGGACGCCACGCAGGGCGGCATCTCGAAGGTCGAGAACGCCGCCGACATGTACTTGACCACGCTGCGCAAGTACGTCGAGGCGCTGGGCGGCGACCTGACGCTCACCGCGACGTTCCGAGGCGGGCGGAAGATCATCATCGACCGGATCGGCGGGCGGGAGGCCTGACGTCGGCGCGGCGCATGCAGCGGCGGCCGCACCGGCCTGGCTGCGCGCACGAAAAAGCACACGACCCCCGCACGGGGCGGGGGTCGTGGTGGTTGCGTGCGGTGCGGCCGCGCCGTCGATCAGAACTTGATCTTCGACGTGCCCAGCGAGCCGTGGTCGTCCATGCCGCCGCGGGTCGGACGCAGGGCCGGGTCGCGCTGGCGGCGCTGTCCGGGATCCTCTTCCTGGGCGGCGCCCCACTGGGCGCGCTTGAGGCTGAGGCCGATCTTGCGGTCGTCGGTGTCGACGCGCAGGATCTTGACCTCGACCTCCTGGCCGGGCTTGACCACGTCCTGCGGGTTCTCGACCTTCTGGTCGGAGAGCTCGCTGAT
>JBEIFT010000325.1:0-2415 GCA_040382255.1 Phycisphaeraceae bacterium | reverse complement strand
TGGAAGCCGCTCATGCGCATGCCGAGCCAGTCGCCCGACTCGACCATCTGCACCGCGATGCTGCCGTAGCGCGTCTCGTCCGGCGAGAGCACCGGCCGCGTGCCGACGAACGCGACGTTCACCAGCAGGAACGCGAAGACGGCCGCCAGGATCGCGCGACGAGGGGTCATTGCGGGCGGAGCGTACGGGCCGCCGCGGCCAAGGACCACCACGCGTTATCAGGTGGGAATGGCCGCCCCAGCCGCGGCCGCACGGCCACTGCGCGCCCCACAGGCCGCACAGACGGACCTTCGCGCGGATCCCGCGTCCGCGAACCCCCCAAAGCGGCTTGCGGGTTCACGGGACCCCTGCTACCATCTTCGTTCCGAAGTCGGGCGCGCTGAAGTTCGAAGTAGCGGAAGGCGCGCCCGACCCGGACGTTTGCGGGTGTAACTCAGTGGTAGAGTGCCACCTTGCCAAGGTGGATGTCGAGGGTTCAAGTCCCTTCACCCGCTCTCAAGCTTGCAACCGAGGCCGATGGCCTCGGTTGCTGCGCTTTTGGGCTCGATTGATGCGTCCCGGGCTGCGCCCGGTCCGCGGGCGAGGTCGCCGCCTGGGTCCTTCGGACACGCCTTCGGCGGGTTCAAGTCCCGTCACGCGCCGCACCACCGCGCCCGGTACCCCCCATCCTGGTCGTACCGCTCCGCCTGCCCGCGGACATCGAAGACCCGGTTGCGCGGGTCGTTGCCGACGCCTGCCACGTACTGCCAGTTGCCCCAGTTCGGGCCGACGTCGAAATCGATGAGCTGGCTCTCGAACCACGCGGCGCCCCAGCGCCAGTCGATTGCCGCGGTGCGCGTGAGCCAGCTTGCGACGTTCTGGCGCGCGCGGTTGGAGAGCTGGCCGGTGGCGCGGAGTTCGCGCATGCCTGCGTCGACGAACGGTTCGCCGGTGCTGCCTTCGCACCACGCCGTGAAGGTGCCGCGGTCCTGCGCGCCGCACGGCGTTCGGCCGAGCACCCCGGCGGCCTTGAACGCGCGGCCCTGCCACCTTCGCACCCAGAAGTGGAAGTAGTCGCGCCACAGCAGCTCGAAGAACAGCCAGTACGTGCTCTCGTTGGCCGTCCGCTCGGACTCGTAGCGCCTGATCTCGGCGGCGACCTCGCGGGGCGAGAGGGTCCCGAGCGCAAGCCACGGCGAGAGCCGCGACGAGAAGTCCGCGCCCACCAGTCCGTCGCGCGTCTCCTTGTAGCGCGCGATGCAGTCGTCCTGCCAGAACCACTGCCGGATCCGCGCCAGCCCGGCTTCGCGCGCGCCATCGCACGGGAACGACGAGCGCGGGTCGTGCGCGGCGGCCGCAGCCCGGGCGCCGGCAAGATCGGCGCACGCAAGCGTCGCCTCGGTACGCGCCAACGCTCGCGCACGCTGCGGCCCGGGCAGTTCCCGGATCGCAGGGACGGGAAGCGGCGCGCGCACGCGGCACGCGCGCTCGACGCTGCGCCGGAAGCTCGAGAAGACGTCGGGAAGCTCGGCGATGGCGAATGGCAGGTCGTCCGCCGCGATCATCGTCGTCTCGTCGTGCACGCGCAGCACGGCGCCGGATGCAGCAAGCGCACGCGCGACGGCCGTGTTCTCGTGCACTTCGTCGAACGCCGGGCATGGCGCCGTGTGCACCTCGTGGGCGCCCAGCTCGGCAGCCAAGGCGGGGATGCACTCCGCCGGATCGCCACGCAGCACGACCAGTTCCGAACCCACCGCACGCCATTCGGCGCGAAGGCCATCGACCGCCTGGAGCAGGTGACCCAGGCGACGCGAACTCCAACGCGTCACGCCGGGCACGGCACGCCGGGCCGCAGCACGCGCGACGGCGGGCGACCCGCGCGCCGGCGCCAGCGTGCACGGCGCGGCCGGGTCGTCGGGCAGCACGACCACGCCGAGCACCCCACCGGCGGCACCGTTCGCCGCGCCGGTCACGGCCGCGTTGTCCGCAAGGCGAAGATCGGTCCGGTGCCAGACGATGACGGGGGCGGCATGATCGGGCGGCATGGCGGGAGACGAACGGTAGACGGTTGGCGGGCCGTGCGATGCAATCCGTGGCGATCCGCGCGGATCGTTCGACCCGCACGCACCGCTAGCATTCCCCGCCATGCCCCCCTCCCCCAAGCACAAGGCCGAGCTGAACCGTCTGGTCGAGACCGGCCAGCTTGAGCAGGCCCGGGCGCTGGCGTCGGAGCTGGTGCGCCGCAACCCGCTGGACGCCGAGGGCTGGCTGGGCATCGCGCGCAGCGCGATCGGGCTGGGGCGGCTGCCGGTGGCCCAGGAGGCGCTGCACCGCTCATCGGGCGTGCTGCGGCACGACCACCGCTGGATCTACGCGTCCGCCGTCGTCGAGCACTACACCGGGCGCAGCGCGCAGGCCGTGGACCGCCTGCGGCTG
>JBEIFT010000324.1:0-2416 GCA_040382255.1 Phycisphaeraceae bacterium | reverse complement strand
GCGCCACCGGCCGGCGGCGAGAACGCCGCGGCCAGCGCGGCGACGACCGTCTCGCGGTCGGCGGTCCCGATGCGGTCGTGCGCATCGGTGCCGTCGGGCAGCGGCGGGTGCGCGATCGCGACGGGCGCGAGCGCCGCGGCGAGCGCGAGCGCGGGGATCCGGACGGTGACGATCGTGTTCGGTGCCATGAGCCTCATTCCTCCCCGGCGGACGAGCCGCCGTTCGTGCCGTTGCCGCCGCCCTGGCCGCCCTTGCCGCCCTGGCCTCCCTTGCCGCCACCGCCCTTGCCGCCCTTGCCGCCGCCGCCCTTCTTGGGCTGGTCACCGCCGGCGGGTGCGGCGGGCGCCTTCCCGTCCGCGGGCGCGGGCACGGGCATCTGCGCCTTGACGGCCTTCAGGTAGTCGTCCATCCGCGCCTTCATCTGCGTGACCTGATCGGGCATCGAGGCCGAGAGGTCGTTGCGCTCGGCGGGGTCCTTCGAGATGTCGTACAGCATCGTCTTGCCGGTGTCGTAGTTGTGCACCAGCTTCAGGCTGTCCGCGTAGATCGCCGTCGCGGGGCCGCCGTTCCCGAGGTCGTAGTGCGGGAAGTGGATCACCAGGTCGTTGCGCGGGCGCGTGACGGAGCCCATCCCGCCGGCGCGCAGCACCGGCACCAGGCTGCCGCCCTCGATCGCGTTGCGCGCGTCGGGGTCGGCGGGCTTCGCGACCGGCGCACCGGCCAGGTCGAGCATGGTCGGCAGCAGGTCCATGCCGCTCGCGCGGACGTGGCTCACCTTGCCGGCCTCGATGCCGGGGCCGCGGACGATGAACGGGATGCGGATGCCGCCCTCGCTGACGCTTCCCTTCGCGCCGCTGAACGGCGGGTTGGCCTGGCGGTTGCCGCCGCCGCCCTGCGCGCCGTGGTCGGCACCGTAGAAGACGTAGGTGTTGCCGTCGATCCCCATCTCCTTCAGCGCGGCCAGCACGCGGCCGACCTGGAGGTCGACGTCGTGCGCGCCGGCGATCGCGCCCATCGGCTTGCCGCTGACGTTGGGGACCAGCCCCTTCGCGATCGCAAGCGACTCGGGCGTCGCCTCCTCCTCGGCGCCGAAGCCGTAGTGGTCGATCTGCACGTAGAAGGGCTTGCCCGCCGCGTGCTGCTGGCGCATGAACGCGATCGCGCGGTCGGTGATCGCGGTGGCCTGCTTCGGGTTCGGGGCCTCGCCGCGGTCCGGGCCCTGGTTGCTGTTGGCGCCGTCGCAGTCGTCGAAGCCGACCGCGCTGGGCGCCTTGCGGCCGACGTGCCACTTGCCGTAGTGCGCGGACGCGTAGCCCAGGTCGTGCAGCCAGCCGCCGGTGGTGCGCACGCCCTCGGGAAGGTCGACGTCGGGGGTCGGCGCGATCGTGCGCATCAGGTTGTAGCCCGGGTTGGCGTCGCCGCCCTTGCCGCCACCACCACCGCCACCGCCTTCGCGGCGGCTCGCGCCGCCCTCGTTCTGGTAGGTCATGTGCAGCTTCGCCGGGCTGATGCCCGTCACGAAGCTCGACCGCGACGGCGTGCAGCGGGGTGCCGTGACGTAGAAGTCGGCGAACCGCATGCCGTCGGCGGCCATGCGCTCGAGGTTCGGCGTCAGGCCTGCCGGACGCGCCGTCGAGGGCGGCTGCCCATCCATGTCGACCGAGGTGCTGGACCAGCCCTGCGCCTCGCCCTGGATGAAGATGAAGTTCGGGCGCGCGGTGGCGGGCGCGGCCGGCGCAGGAGCCTTCGCCGGGACCGCCGGCGGCGCGACCGCGGCGGCGAGCGATGCGACGGAGAGCGCCAGGACGGTGGTGGCGAAGGAACGAAGCATGGTGGGATCAATCCTCGCGGGAAACGGTGCGGTCGGACGCGTGGTGCGATTCGTGGCGGAAGAATTCGGCGGGCAGCGGGTCGCCCGAGACCAGCTCGAGCGTCACCGCGCGCGGGCCGCCCTGGGCCTGCGGCAGGTGGTCGAAGCGCATGCGCCGGACGGCAAGGCGCTCCGGATCGAACCAGATGGCGATGTCGCGCGGGCCGCCGGATGCGCCGGCGCGGCGCGTGCCGCGGATGCACTCGAGCGTCCGGCCGTCGACCGTCTCCTTCGGTCCGAACGAGACGTCGTAGGCCTGCGCCAGCGCGGCCAGCCCGCCGGGGACGTCGACGAACGGCAGGTCGTGCCGCGCGCCCGGGAGCGCACCACGGAAGCGCGCGGGATCGCCGCTCACGCGCACGGTGCCGCGCGCGGGGACGTTCCACGAGGTGCGGCCGTCGCTGCCGGTGATCGTGGCGGTGCCGTCCTCGGCCTGGCGCTCGATCACGTACTGGTCGGCGCCGCGCAGCCAGAGCGTCGCGCCGTCGAGCGAGGGCTTCGGCCGCCCGCCACGGCCGGCCGCCGCGGCCCGCTCGTCGCGCGCGG
>JBEIFT010000323.1:0-2419 GCA_040382255.1 Phycisphaeraceae bacterium | reverse complement strand
CGCGTGCCTCGAAGCGCCGGTGACGCTGGCGCCGGGCGACATCGCGCTCATCCCGTGCGGCTTCGCGATGGCGATCCCGCACGGGTTCGAGGGTTCGGTGCGGCCCCGCAGCGGCCTGGCCACCAAGCACGGGATCGGCATGCCGAACGCCCCGGGCACCGTCGACAGCGACTACCGCGGCGAGATGAAGGTCCCGCTCATCAACCTGGGCCGGCAGCCGTTCACGGTCGAGCACGGCATGCGCGTGGCGCAGATGGTGATCGCCCCGGTGGCGCGGGCGACCGTCACCGAGGTCGCGGAGCTGGATTCCACGGTCCGGGGCCACGGGGGCTTCGGGAGCACGGGGAAGGGCTGAGCCGCCCGGTTCCCCTACACTGCGCGGAATGTCCACGATGACCGCCACCGAAGTCGCCGTCCCGCTCCTCGACCTGAAGGCCCAGTACGCGTCCATCCGCGCCGAGGTCGAGCCGGTCGTCAAGGAGGTCATCGAGAGCCAGTACTTCATCGGCGGCCCCAAGATCGACGCGCTGGAGCGCGAGACCGCCGAGTACTGCCGCACCAAGCACGCGATCGGCTGCGCCAACGGGTCCGACGCGATCCTGCTGGCGCTGCAGGCGCTGGACGTCGGCCCCGGCGACGAGGTCGTCCTGCCCAGCTACACGTTCTTCGCGACCGCGGGCAGCGTCGCGCGCCTGGGCGCGAAGCCCGTGTTCGTCGATTGCGACCCGGCCACCTACAACATCTGCCCGAAGTCGACCGAGCAGGCCTTCGGCTGCCACACCAAGGTCAAGGCGATCATCCCGGTGCACCTGTTCGGCCAGTCGGCCGACATCGACGCGATCATGGCGATCGCCAAGGCGAAGGGCGTGCACGTGGTCGAGGACTGCGCGCAGGCGATCGGCACCGAGGACGCGCACGGCCGCCGCGTGGGCGGCGTCGGCGCGATCGGCACCTTCAGCTTCTTCCCCTCGAAGAACCTGGGCGGGTTCGGCGACGGCGGCATCATGACCACCAACGACGATGCCTTGGCCGCGCGCCTGAAGCGCCTGCGCAACCACGGCATGGAGCCGAAGTACTACCACCAGGAAGTGGGCATGAACAGCCGCCTGGACGCACTGCAGGCCGCGGTGCTGAGCATCAAGCTGCGGCACCTGGACGCGTGGAGCGCGGCGCGCCAGCGCAACGGCGAGTTCTACGACGCGGCGTTCCGCGCGGCGGGCGCCACGGACAGCGGCACGTCGCTGGACGCGGGCGGGTTCCCGCTGCGCTTCCCGAAGCGCCTGCCGGGCCGCCACATCTACAACCAGTACATCGTGCGCGTGCCGGCGCGCATCCGCGACGCCGTGCGCAACGAGCTGTCCGCGCGCAAGATCGGCACCGAGATCTACTACCCGCTCTGCCTGCACCAGCAGGAGTGCTTCAAGCACCTCGGCTACACGGCCGGCATCTTCCCGCACTCGGAGCGCGCCGCGGCCGAGACGATCGCGCTGCCGATCTTCGGCGAGCTGACCGAGGCGCAGCGCGCCTGGGTGGCCGAGAGCGTGGTCGAGGCGGTGCGGAAGCTGGCGTGATCGCGCGCCGCGCGGCGCCCGGCGTCAGGCGAGGGCATCGAGCGACGTCAGGCCCAGCGGCTCGCGCGCGAAGAACGGCTCGGCGGTGGCGGTTCCGATGCGGCTGCCGAAGTAGGTGCCCGCGGCGTCCAGCCAGTCGACGACCTTCCGGTTGCCCTCGTTGACGACGAACTGGCTGCGGTACGCGAGCACGGCCTGGCGCTTGCGCTCCGCGAAGCCGGTCGTGTCCAGCACGAACGACGGCTGCGGCACGATGCGCAGGTGCGTGGCGTAGTAGTGGAACAGCCACTTCACGTGGACGGGAGCGCCGGGCAGGGCGGTCTTCGTGAGCTTGGCGTCGAAGCGCGCGTCCTCGACGATGCGCGTGCCGGCCACGTGGTCGGGGTGCGCGTCCTCGAAGTAGGGCACGAAGATCATGTCCGGCCGGAACGTGCGGATGACGCCCGCCACGGCGTGGCGCGCGGCCAGCGTGTGCTGGACCTCGCGGTTGGACAGGTCGAGCGTCCGGCGCTCGGCGCCCAGGATGCGTGCGGCCTCGGCGGCCTCGGCTGCGCGGGTGGCGGGGTCGCCGTGGGGCGTGGGCTCGCCGTTCGTCAGGTCCAGGAGCAGGACGCGGTGGCCGGACGCGGCGAAGCGCGCGATCGTGCCGCCCATGCCGAGTTCCTGGTCGTCCGGGTGCGGGCCGACGACGAGGATGCGCATGCCGGTGCGGGGTGCGGTGGTCACGGCGTCACGGTAGCAGGTGCGGGTGCGTCGGCGGCGTCGACGGCCAGATCGGGCGACGCCGCGAGGACGGCGGCCGCGGCGGCCGCGACCCGGGTGCGGAGCGCCGCGGCCTCGTCGCCGCG
>JBEIFT010000322.1:0-2432 GCA_040382255.1 Phycisphaeraceae bacterium | reverse complement strand
GTCGCGGGCGCGGCCGCGGTGCGCATCGCGGCGTGCGCGCCCGGTGCCGGGGTCGTGGCAGGCATCGTGGCGGGCGCGGCGTGGCTGGTCCTGGCGCTGGCGCTGGTGGTGCACACGCGCAGCCACCAGGTGGCCGGCGCGATGGCGGCGACCGCGGGCACGGTGCTGGCGTTCGCCTACCTGGGGCTCATGCTCGGCTGCTGGATGCTTGTGCGGAACCTGATCGGCCCGTGGGGCCTGGCCGGCGCGGTGCTCACGGTGAAGGCGTCCGACATGGGCGCGTACTTCACGGGCGTGGCCATCGGCCGGCACAAGATGATCCCGTGGCTGAGCCCGGCGAAGAGCTGGGAAGGCCTTGCGGGGGGCATCGCGGCCAGTGCGGCCGTCGGCGGCGTGCTCGCCTGGTTCGCCGCGGGAAGCCTGCCTGAGTGCCACGCGCTGACGGTTCCGGTCGGGGTCGCGGTCGGCCTGGTGGCGGGCCTGCTCGGGCCATTCGGCGACCTGGCCGAGAGCCTCTTCAAGCGGAATGCGGGGATGAAGGACTCGGGAAGCGTCCTGCCGGGGATGGGCGGGGCCCTCGACGTGCTGGACAGCCCCCTGCTGGCCGGGCCGGCGGTGCTGGCGATCCTGGCGATCGCGGGGATCGGCACGCTTCCATGCTGCGGCACGGCCTGACGCGGGTACGCTGCTGGACCTCATGAGCCTGATCGCCAACCTCCGTGCGCTCCATCTCGTCGACAGCCAGGTCCGCGGCATCCGCACGCGGCTGGGCAACACCGAGAGCGAGCTGCGGCGGCACCAGGCGCAGATGGACAAGCTCAGCGCCGAGCGCCGTGAGCTGGAGACGCAGCTGCGCCAGCTCCAGGCGGCCGTCGGGAACCTGGAGCTCGAGGACAAGGGCTTCCAGGAGCGCCTGAACCACATCCGCACCGAGCTGAACAACTCGAGCAACTCGCGCCAGTACAACGCGCTGCGCGACGAGCTGAAGGTCATCGAGGGCAAGCGCGACGCGCTGGCGGAGCGCATCCTGGCCCAGATGGAGAACGTCGAGAAGGTCAAGGGGCAGCTGGCCGTCAACGCCGGGCCGCTCGCCGACCGCACCAAGCTCCGCGACATGGCGAAGGCCGCCCTCGAGGAGGCCAAGTCCGAGTTCGGCGGCCGCCTGGCCGAACTGGAGGCCCAGCGCGAGCGCGCCGCAGCCCACCTGCCCGCCGAGGCCCGCGAGGCCTTCGACGAGGCCGCCGAGCAGAACGACGGCGAAGCGCTGGCCGAGGTGCAGGCCGTGAGCGTGCGCCACCGCGAGTACGCCTGCGGCGGCTGCAACGCCGAACTGCCGCTGGACGCCTTCAGCCGCGTCTCGGGCCCGCGCGAGGACGTGGTGACCTGCCTGACGTGCGGCCGCATCCTGTGGATGGAGAAGCTGCCCCAGCCCGAGAAGACCGCCAAGCAGAAGGCGAAGGACCCCGACCACGTCGACGGCTGAACCGACGACGACCGAACGACCCGGACGCCAGGATGGCCTCCACGACACGACGAGCAGGACGCGATGATCATCAAGACGAAGCATGAGTTCACCGGGGACGCCGACGCCGCCCGGAT
Organism: Phycisphaeraceae bacterium; assembly: GCA_040382255.1. Classification (GTDB taxonomy): domain Bacteria; phylum Planctomycetota; class Phycisphaerae; order Phycisphaerales; family SM1A02; genus UBA966. The sequence goes on along the minus strand of JBEIFT010000322.1, from coordinate 833 downwards.
CGCCGCCGACCTGCAGGCCGAGCGCCTGCTGAAGCTGTGGGACGAGGCGCGTTCGCGCGCCGAGGCCGCGCCCGTCGGATCGCCCGCGTTCGTGCGCATGGCCGAGCTGGCTGCCGCGTACATCGTGCTGGCGCAGCGCGCCGGGCGCACGGGTGCCGCGCGCGGGATGGCGGGCAAGGCGCTTGCCGCGCTGCGCGACGCGTGCCGCCGCGAGAAGAAGGACGTCGCGCGCCACCTGGCGTTCGCGCGGGTGCTGGAACTGGCCGCGGCATGCGAGGTGCACGCCGGGGACGCACGCGCCGCGTTCGACACGCTGCGCGCCGCGCTGGTGGTGCTGGGGCCGTTCGCGCCGATGCTGCGCGACCGCACGACCGATCCGCTGGTGCGACTGGCGCTGGCCGAGTCGCTGGTGCGGCCGCTGGCGACCGTCGCCCGCATGCTGGAGGACGCCCCGCAGCGCCGGGCCGCGCATGCGCAGGCGTGGGACGAGACGCGGGCGTGGGCCAAGGCCGCCAAGGGCGCCGCGGACCATCCCAGCGCCGTCGAGGCCGCCGTGCTCTGCGCCTTCGAGCTGGCCGTCGAGGAGTCCTCGGACAGCGCCGGAGCCTGCCTGGAGCGCTGCGAGGAGCTCCGCCCGCACATCGAATCGCTCGCGAAGGTCCGCGGCGAGGACACCGTGGTGCTGGCGCACCGCGCGGCGTTCGCGCGCCTGACCGCGGACGCGTGGTCGCGCCTGGGCGACCGCGCCGAGTGCGCCACGCTGCTGGCCGAGGCTGCGCGCCACCTGGACGCGGCGGACCGGCTGCCCAACGCCGACCACGCCGCGATCGCCG
>JBEIFT010000321.1:0-2458 GCA_040382255.1 Phycisphaeraceae bacterium | reverse complement strand
GACCGCGGTCGTCGTGGGCGGCGGCATCGCGGGCCTGGCCTGCGCGCTGCGGCTGGCCGAGGCCGGCGTCGCGGTCACGGTGCTCGAGACGCGCCGCAAGCTCGGCGGGCGCGCGACCAGCTTCGTCGACCCGCGCGACGGGCAGGTGCTGGACAACTGCCAGCACGTGCTGATGGGCTGCTGCACCAACCTGATCGATTTCTACGGCCGCCTGGGCGTGCTGGACGCGATCGAGTGGCACGACACGGTCTTCTGGGCGAACCCGCCGCACGCGCCCGACCGCATGCGGCCCGGCATCTTCCCGGCGCCCGCGCACTTCACGCGGAGCTTCGCCGCCATGCGCATGCTGACGCTGGCCGAGAAGCGCGCCGTGGGCACGGCCATGTGGCGCCTGCTGCGCCTGGGTGCGACCGGCCGCCGCGCGTGGGAGGGCCGCACGTTCGGCGATTTCCTGCGCGAGACGAAGCAGCCGGCGCGCGCGCTCGAGCTGTTCTGGGAGCCGGTCGTCGTGAGCGCCTGCAACTTGCCGTGCGACGCCTGCGGCGCGGCCAGCGCGATGCAGGTCTTCCAGGAGGGATTCCTGGCGAACCGCACCGCGCCGCTCATGGGCATCTCGACGGTGCCGCTGATCGAACTGTACGACCCCGCCGAGGCCGCGATCGTGGCCGCCGGCGGACAGGTGCGCCTGGGCGTCAGCGCGATGAGCATGACGTGGGACGGCCGTCGCGTCACGGGCGTCGTCACCGACGAGGGCGCGTTCCATGCCGACGTCACGGTGAGCGCCGTGCCCGCCGAACGGCTGGCGAAGCTGGCGGGGCCTGCGCTGACGCTGGCCGATGCCCGGCTGCAGAAGCTGGACGCGATCCGCCCGAGCCCGATCCTGGGCGTGCACCTGCGCTTCCCTCGCGCCGTGATGGACCTGCCGCACCTGGTGCTGCCGGGCCGTGGCACGCAGTGGCTCTTCAACAAGGGCACCGATGCCGACGGCAGCCAGCACCTGCACGCCGTGATCAGCGGCGCGGACGCGTGGATGGACCTTCCCGAGGCCGAGATCGCCGCGCGCGTCGTGGCCGACGTGCGCTGGGCGCTGCCCGCCGCGGTGGGCGTGGAGCCGACCGCGGTCCGGAGCGTGAAGGAGAAGCGCGCCACCTTCGCCGTGACGCCGGGGCTGGACGCGGTGCGCCCGCCCGCCGCCGCCACCGGCCTGGACCGCGAAGGCGGCGCGCGCAACCTGTACCTGGCCGGCGACTGGACCCGCACCGGCTGGCCCGCGACGATGGAGGGCGCCGTCCGCAGCGGCTACATGGCCGCTGCCGCGATCCTGGGCACGCCGTGCCTGGTGCCCGACCTGCCCGCGGCCCCGCTCGCGCGGCTCCTGGGCGTGGCGCGGTGATGATCGCGGCGGCGCACGCGCTCCTTGCACGCTGCCGCGAGCTGGGCTTTGCGCGCGCGGGGATCGCCGAGGCGCGCCCCAGCGGCCATGCCGAGGCCTACCGCGCCTGGATCGCCGCCGGCAAGCACGGCCCGATGCAGTACCTGGCCGAGAAGGTCGACGAACGCCTGGACCCCGCCGCGCTGGTGCCCGGCGCGCGCAGCGTGCTGTGCGTGGCGGACCGCTACGCCGACGGCCGGCCGGACGCGCGCGTCGCCGGCATCGGTCGCATCGCCCGCTACGCGCGGGGCGAGGACTACCACGTCGTCATCCGCGCGCGCCTGGAATCGCTGGCCGAGGAGCTGCGCCGCGCGCACCCCGATCACCGCTTCCGCGTGTGCGTGGACACCGCGCCGCTCCTGGAGCGCGAGCACGCCATGCGCGCCGGCATCGGACGCGTCGGCAAGCACACGCTGGTCATCGCGCCGGACGGCGTCGGCAGCTGGATCGCGCTGGGTGCGATCGTCACCACGCTGCCGCTGGCGCCGGTGGCGGCGGGGGACACGCCAGCCTCGCCGGACCCGTGCGGCGGGTGCACGCGCTGCATCGACGCCTGCCCCACGCAGGCGATCGCGCCGTGGTCGGTCGACGCGCGGCGCTGCCTGAGCACGCGCACGATCGAGGACGACGGCGAGCTGGAGCCGGGGTTCGCCGTCGCCACCGCGGACTGGGTCTTCGGCTGCGACATCTGCCAGGAGGTGTGCCCACACGCGCAGCCCACGGTGCGTTCGCGCCGGCTGGGCGTGCACGAGGCGTATCGCCCGCACCGCACGGGCTTCCCGCTGCTGGAGCTGCTGGGCTGGGACGAGGCGCAGTGGGAGGCCGCGCGCCTGACCGGCGTGCTGCGGCGTGCGACGCCCGCGATGTGGCGGCGCAACGCGGCGATGGCCGCTGCGTCGGCGCTGCGCGACGCCGACCTGGCGCCCGACGTGCGCCGTGGGCTGCTCGACCGCCTGCACGCGCTGGCGTCCGATGCGGACCAGCCGGCCCACGTGCGCAGCGCCGCGCGCGAGACGCTCGCGGCGG
>JBEIFT010000320.1:0-2496 GCA_040382255.1 Phycisphaeraceae bacterium | reverse complement strand
TCGACCAGCCAGCAGATCTGGTCCAGGTCGTCCGCGCGTGCCTGGCGGAACTCGGCGATGCCGGTGCCCTCGTCGGGGACCGCGCGCTCGCGCAGCATGCGGCGCACGCGGCCGATCGCGTCCTCGACCGCGCTGAGCGCAGTGCCGCCCTCGACGGCGCGCTTCTCGAGCGTCGCGCCGACGGTCAGCTGGGTGTAGACGTCCTGGTTCGCCTTCGGGGCCTGCTCGCGGATCGTCTCGAGCGAGAGTTCCTCGAGCGCCCGGTCCTGCTCGATCGCGGTGCGGACCAGGCGGCCCACCTGGTGGTGCGCCTCGCGGAACGGCACGCCCAGGCGGACCAGGTAGTCGGCCAGGTCCGTGGCGTTGGTGTAGCCCTCGGCCGCGGCGATGAGCGCGCGGTCGCGGTCGATCACCATGCCGGCCAGCATCGGCGGAAGCACGCGCAGCGAGAGGCTCAGGTGCCGCATCGCGTCGAAGAGCGGCTCCTTGTCCTCCTGCAGGTCCTTGTTGTAGGCCAGCGGCAGGCCCTTCAGCGTGACCAGCAGCGTGACCAGGTTGCCCACCGCGCGGCCGCTCTTGCCGCGGATCAGCTCGCAGGCGTCCGGGTTCTTCTTCTGCGGCATCAGGCTGCTGCCCGACGTCCACGCGTCCGGCAGCTCGATGAGCGACGCCTCGCTGGTGGAGTAGAAGATGAGGTCCTCGGCCATGCGCGAGAGGTGCAGGCTGCACAGCGCGCATGCGGCGAGCGACTCGACCACGAAGTCACGGTCGCTGACGGCGTCGAGCGAGTTGCCGGTCGGGGCGCGGAAGCCCAGGTCCTTGGCGAGCGCGGCGCGGTCGATCGGGTACGCCGTGCCGGCCAGCGCGCCGGAGCCGAGCGGGGAGGTGCGCACGCGCTTGAGCGCGTCGCCCAGCCGGTCGGAGTCGCGGCGGAGCATCTCGACGTAGGCCAGGCACCAGTGCGCGAACAGGATCGGCTGCGCGTGCTGGAGGTGCGTGTAGCCCGGGAACGCCGTGTTCTTCTCGCGCTCGGCCAGATCGACCAGCGCGGTGATGGCGGCCTTGATCTCGGCCTGGCGGGCCTTCAGCTGGCGCGCGGTCCAGAGTCGCAGGTCGGTGGCGACCTGGTCGTTACGGCTGCGGCCCGTGTGGAGCTTCTTGCCCAGGTCGCCCACGCGCATGACGAGGTGCCGCTCGACCCACGAGTGGACGTCCTCGTCGTCGGCCTGCTCGATGAGCGAGGGATCGTCGCGCAGCGCGGCCAGGATCTCGCCCAGCGCCTGTTCGATGGTCCGCTGCTCGTCGGCGGTGATGACGCCGGCGCGCACGAGCGCCTTGCTCCACGCGACGCTCCCCTCGACGTCCTCGCGGACGAGGAGGCGGTCGAAGGGGAGGCTGTCGTTGAACTGGCGGAACAGGGCATCGGCCTGTCCCTCGAGCCTGCCGGCCCAGATCGCGGTCGTCATGTCAGTGGGCCTTCGCGGTGGTGGCGGAGCCGGCGGTGGACTTGCAGCCGCAGCCGCCGCCGGGGGTGCAGCAGCCGGACGCGGCGGTGGCGCCGCCCAGGCCGTGCGCGGCGGCCAGCTGGGCGGCCTCGGCCGCGGCGACCTTCGCGTCCTCGCTCAGGCCCAGCAGCGCGCGGATGCGCATCGGCAGGCTGAACAGGCGGATGAAGCCCTCGCTGTGCTTGTGGTCGTACACCTCGTCCTCGCCGAACGTCGCGAAGCCGTGGTGGAAGAGGCTGTACGGCGAGCGGCGCTTGACCGCCTCGGCGCGGCCCTTGTAGCACCGCACGACGACTTCGCCGTCCATGACCTGGGCGATCGCCTCGAAGCTGGCCCACATGGACTCTCGCAGCGGGCTGTACCAGGTGCCGTTGTAGATGATCTTGGCGAAGTCCAGCGCCAGGCGCTCGCGGTAGTGCAGCGTCTCGCGGTCGAGCACCAGCTGCTCGAGGCCGCGCAGGGCCTCCATCAGCACGGTGCCGCCCGGCGTCTCGTAGACGCCGCGGCTCTTCATGCCGACCAGGCGGTTCTCGCAGATGTCGACGCGGCCGACGCCGTTGCGGGCGGCGATCGTGTTCAGCTCGGTGAGCAGGGCGACCGGGTCGAGCGCCTTGCCGTTCACCGCGGTCGGGAAGCCCTTGCTGAAGGTGATCGAGACGTCCTCGGCCGTGTCCGGCGCGTCCTTCGGGCTGGTGGTGATCATCCACACGTCCTCCGGCGGGGCGTTCCACGGATCCTCGAGCTCGCCGCCCTCGTGGCTGATGTGCCAGATGTTGGCGTCGCGGCTGTAGATCTTCTCGGCGCTGGCGGTGGTGGGGATGTTGCGGGCCTTCAGGTAGGCCAGCATCGCCTCGCGGCTCTTGAGGTCCCAGATGCGCCACGGGCTGATCACGCGCAGCTGCGGGGCCAGCGCGGCGTAGGTGCTCTCGAAGCGGACCTGGTCGTTGCCCTTGCCGGTGCAGCCGTGGCAGAGCGCGTCGCAGCCGGTGGC
>JBEIFT010000319.1:0-2500 GCA_040382255.1 Phycisphaeraceae bacterium | reverse complement strand
TCGGCGGCCTGCGTGGCCGCCATGCGGGCGCGCGCGACGCGCTCGGCGTCGGCGATCGGCATCCAGCTGGACATCGCGCGCGGTCCGGCGGCGATCATCTGGTCGCCGGCCAGCAGCACGTTCGCGTTGCCGGCGGCGGGGACGCGCAGCAGCTCGGTGCCCGAGGCGGCATCCAGCACCAGCACGTCGGTCGCGGTGGGCACCGCGACGACGGGCGCACCGCCGCCGGTGCGCGCCGCGAGCTGGACGCGGCCCTGCGGACGCTCGGCCACGGCGTGGAGCGCGGGCCACGACCAGCGGACCTTCGCGGGATCGGCGGCGTCGATGCACACCACGGACTCGCCCACCAGAAGCACGCTGCCCGACGCCGCGTCGCCAAGCGCATAAGCGGGCGTGCGGACGGGCGCGTCGGCGCCGGTCGGAAGCGACGCGACGGACTCGCCGGTGCGCGCATCGAGCACCTCGACGCGGCCCCGGTCGGGCGAGACGGCGAAGACGCGCCCCGCCGCGACGGCGGGGGTCGACGAATCCCAGGGCTCGGTGCGCGCACCGGCGTCGCGGACGGGCACCGGGAGCCGACGCAGCCAGCGCACGGAGCCGTCGCCCGGCTCGATGGCCGAGACGGCGCCGGTGCCGGTCGCCATGTAGATGATGCCGCCCGCGAGCACGGGGCTGTCCGACGTGCGCGCGGGCCCGAAGCGGATGCTGCCGCTGGTGGCCAGCACGCGCGACCACGCGGGCGGGCGCGGGTGGTCCAGGTCCAGCGCGAAGATCCAGCTGACGCTCTCCAGGCGCACGGTGGCGCGGCGCGCGGCGACGACGACGAGCCCGTCGACGATGATCGGCTGCCCCTGCGGAACAAGGCCTTCGAGGTCGGTACGTCCCTCCAAGCGGTCGGCGCGCACGTCCCACCGCACCGCGCCGCTCGCGGCGTCCAGGCAGGTGACGCGCCCGTTCCCCGGCCGCGAGAGCAGGCCCGGCTGCGAGGCGAACGACACCACCGATCCCTCGCCGACCGCGGTGAACTTCAGCCCTCCGTCGGTGCTGTCGGCGTTCGCGACCTCGGCGCCGTGCGTCCACGCGGGACGGCCGCTCAGGCGGTCGACCGCGACCAGGCCACCGCCATCGTCGACGTAGACGCGTTCGGCGTCCGCGGCCGGGGCGGCCATCGGGCGCGGCAGGCGCGGTGCGGTGACCGTGCTCGGCTGGCTGACGCCGCCGAGCCCGACAGTCGGCATGACGATCGGGGCCAGCAACGGCACCGACCAGGTCTGGCTCCACTCGCGCGAGGCGGCGGGATCGAACGAGCCCGGCAGGCCGACGCCGTACGACGCGGCGGCCGGCACGGCAGGAACCTGCCCCATCCGCCGTGCGATGGCGCGGGCCTCGTCGGCAGAGACGCCGGCGACGCGTCCGGAATCGGCATCGGCGGCGAGCGTCCGGGCACGCGCACGGGCGGCCTCGGCCGCGGCCGTGTCGCCCACGCGCGACGCGGCGAGCGCCTGCATCACCGCGTGGTGCAGCGCGCGGCGGCCCGACAGAAGGTCGTGGTCCTCGACGCGCGCCAGCAGCGCGGCCGCGGTCGCGAAGCGCCCGCCGGCGATCGCCGACTGCGCCACGCGCAGGGCCGCCTCAAGACCGGCCTCGGTGTCGACGCGCGTGAGCACGAGCGACGCCAGCTCGTCGCGCGCAAGCGCCTCGGCAGCCGGCGGTCCGGCCTCGGCACGGAACGCGGCGCGCAGCGCGGCGTCGTCGCGCAGCATGCGGTGGATGCGCGCAGCCACCGGCACGAAGAGGTCCGGCGAAGAGGACGAGCGAACCAGCCGCTGCGCACCGCCGTCGAGCGCCTGCAGCAGGAGCCGCACGGCCTCGCGCGGGTTCGCGCGCGCCTGATCGCCGGCCTGGTCGACCAGGAGCTGCAGCGATGGGGCATCGTCGACGGCGGGGATGCCGAGCTCCTGCGCAGCCGCCGGAGGCGCAGCGAGCAGGCACGCGGCGGCCGCGACCAGCGCGGCACGGGACGAACGGATGAGCGGATGGCGGCGCAGCATGGGGCCGCGCCACGGGGTGGGGGGCGCGGTGCTACATTCTGTCACCGATGGCCGCTTCCCGTCCAATGCCCCGCCCGCTTTCCGCCGGGATTGCGCTCGTCGCGGCGCTCCTGGCCGGATGCGCGCTCGACCCCGCGGTGAACCACACCGGGGCCCAGAGGATCGAGTCCGGCGCCGAGGCCACCGCGGTCGAGGTCAAGCTGGTCCTTGACAACCCCAACGACGCGCCGCTCGAGCTGATCACGTGGGAGTACTCCCTGCAGATCGACGGCCGGACCGCCTACTCGGGCACGTGGATGGCGTCTCTGACGCTGCCGCCGAAGGTGCCCATGACCACCGAGCTTCCCGCAGTGGTGCCCGCATCGTTCGGCGACCTCTCGAATGTCCCGTGGCGCATCGAGGGATCCTTCGCCTACCGGGCCACGCGGCAGATCGACCGGCTGCTGTAC
>JBEIFT010000318.1:0-2519 GCA_040382255.1 Phycisphaeraceae bacterium | reverse complement strand
GCGCTGCTGGCGACCGATCCCAGCCTGTCGCGCGCGGCCGTCGGCCGGACGATCTGGGTGGAGTCCACCGCAGCGCTCGAGGACTCGCTCAAGGCCGGCCCACTCAGCGCCAAGGTGCGCGACGAGGTCGAGCGCGCGCTCGGCACCATGCCGCCGTCCGACCCGTTCGGCTTCCGCAAGGGCGTCGAGCGCGACGCGGTCCGCACCGTCGACGAGATGGCGCGCTACGCATCGGGCGGCACGCCCGAGGCCCGCGAGGCGCGCGCGCAGATCCTGCGCCAGCGCGGGCCCAGCAGCATGTTCGCGCGGGTGGCGATCGCCACTGCCTCGCGCGGGACGGATGATTCGTTCCCGGATGCGAAGGATGGCATCCTGGTGCGGCTGACCGACGTCTATCCACCCGACGCAGCCGCAGCGGCGGCGAAGGCGTTCGCCGACGCCGAAGCCCGCTACGCCGAACCGCGCAAGGACACCGCTGCGCTCAAGGACCTCTGGATCCTGCCGCCGGTGCCCTTCGACCTGCCGCTCGACGAGCAGAAGTCACGCTTCAAGCGCGAGGACGTCGCACGCGGCGTCGTGTTCATGGATGCGGCGATCCTTGCCGGCATGGGCACCGCCGAATACCTGCGTGCGTTCGACGTGCTGAAGGCCGCCAAGGTCGCCGAGTGACGCCGCGCGGCGCCCCGCGGCCACGCCACGTCAGCGGATGAACCGCAACCGCCCCGCGTCGGGGATGACCCCTGAACCGCCCAGGGAAGCGGGCAGCGGCAGCGGCGCGGGGAAGTACACCGCCCACGCCTTGCCGACGATCAGTTCGCGCGGGACGACGCCGGGCTGCGCGTGCTCGTCGCCCACCAGGCGGCGCGTCAGCGCGTGCGAACGGCCCCACAGGCGCGCGTCGCGGCTGGCGGCGCTGTTGTCGCCCAGCATCACGAATTCGTCGGACCCGACCTGCGCGGGGTGCGCGTAGTCGGTCGCGAAGCCGTGCCCATAGAGGTAGTCGCCGTTCACCGAGTACTGGTTGTTCGCGTCGTGCTCGACCGGCCGGTAGTACAGGTCGCGGTCCAGCGCCACGCGGTGCAGCATGAAGGGCACCTTCGTCTCGAACGACCACGCCAGCGCGGGCGGCGTGGGGTAGTGCGGGTCGGAGCTGCGCTGCGCGTACTGCTCGACGGTTCGGCCGAACATGCTGCCGCGCACGCGGTCGCCCAGCGTCGGGAAGTCGTAGGGCAGCTGCAGCGCCAGGCCGCCGTCGACGAAGACCCACAGCTGCTGGTCGACGTGCCAGAACTCGAGCGTCAGCAGGCCGTCGGCGCGCGGCGCGTAGGACGCCTTGGCCTGGCCCAGCACCTCGCCGCTCTCGCGGCCCGTGCGCTCCACCGACACGCTGCGGTCGGCGCCGGACACCGTGAACCGGAACACGTTGCTGCGCGCGGTCAGCGCGAACGTCGTGCTGAACTGCGAAAGGTCGGCGCACTCGACGGTCGCCGCCAGGCGCACGTCGCTGACGGGGAACTGCCGGTCGTTGCGCCATGCGGGGTCGGCCATCGCGCGCAGGCCCACGCGCGAGGCCTCGGCGGCCAGGCGCAGCGCGTTGTAGCCGTTCCAGTCGTCGATCGGCCACGCCTGCGAGTTCCACGCCAGCTCGGCGCGGCCGGTGCCCTCGAAGCGCCACGTGCGCGCGGGATCCAGCTTCCACTGCGCGGCCGACGCTCCCTGCGCCTGCCACGGCGGGCCGTCCCACTTCGCCTGCATCTTCGTCTCCAGCTCGCGCCGGTCGACGATCGGCTGGTAGTCGCTGTCGTAGACCGGCTGCCACACGGCGCGCTGCACGTGCTCGGGCTTGCGCGTGACCTTCAGCGCGTCGGTCGCGGCGCCCAGCGGGCCGGTGAAGACGTCGCCGTCCATCAGCAGGAACGACTCGTTGGGCAGGCCCACCATGCGCTTGATGTAGTTCTGCGTCTCGCCCGCGGGGTCGGTCGGCACCTTGAAGACCACCACGTCCCAGCGCTGCGGCTCGCTGACCAGGAAGAGCGGCTTCAGCACCAGCACGCGGTCGCCCGCGCGCGCCTGCTGCGCCACCGCGACGGACGGCACCACCGCCAGCGGCACGCGCTGCGTGATCATCGGGTCGATGACCGCGATCGGCCGGTTGCCCTGCTGCGCGTCCATGATCGCGGGGCTGGCATCGGTCGCGTACTCGTAGCCGGTCACGGGGCTGAAGAGCCGCACGTGCGCGCCCATCAGCGTCGGGCCCATCGAGCCGGTCGGGATCACGAAGCCTTCCAGCACGAAGCCGCGGAAGGCGAGCGCGATGGTGAACGCCATCATCAGCGAGATGACGGTGCCCAGGACGTCGGTCTCGGGCTTCGACTTCGTTTCGGCGTTCATGCGGCCGCGGATGCTAGCCGCCGATGGGCGGCTGGCCGGGTGCGCCGGGGCCTCCGCCCTGCCCGCCCTTGCCGCGGCGGCGGCGGCGCTTGCGACGCGGCGCGGCGCCTTCGTTCGCGGGAGCGGCG
>JBEIFT010000317.1:0-2546 GCA_040382255.1 Phycisphaeraceae bacterium | reverse complement strand
CTGCTGCCGAAGGACCGCGCCGGCAAGGTCTTCAGCCACCTGCCGGTCGAGCAGCAGGCCGAGCTCGTCTCGTCGCTCTCCAGCGAGCAGACCGCGGAACTCGTCGGCGCGATGTCGCCGGACGACCGCGTGATGCTGCTGGACGACCTGCCGGCCGAGATCACGCGGCGCATCCTGGACGGCCTGCCGCCGCAGGCGCTGGCCGCCACGCGCACGCTGCTGGGCTACCCGGCCGACACCGCCGGCCACGTGATGACGCCGGAGTACGTCGCGCTGCGCCCCGACATGACGGCGCACGAGGCGATCGACGCCGTGCGCCGCTCCACGCGCCGCATGGAGACGTTCAGCACGCTGTTCGTCGTCGACCCGGCGGGGCGGTACGTCTCGGACCTGAGCCTGGCCGAGCTGGTCAAGTCCAGCCCGGACGCGCGCGTCGGCGACCTGGACCTGCGCGCGCCGGTCGCCATCCCGGCGCGCACCGACGTCGCCGAGGTCGTGCGGATGTTCAAGAAGTACGACCGCAACGCGCTGCCCGTGGTGGACGACGCCGGGCTGCTGCTCGGCATCATCACCGTCGACGACGCGCTGGACCTGAGCCAGACCGAGGACACCGAGAGCGCCCAGCGCTTCGGCGGCCTTGAGGCCATCGAGACTCCCTACGCGCGCACGCCGTTCACCACGCTGCTGCGCAAGCGCGGCGGCTGGCTCTCCGTGCTCTTCCTGGGCGAGATGCTCACCGCCACCGCGATGGGCCGCTTCCAGCACGACCTTGAGGCCGCCGTCATCCTGGCGATGTTCATCCCGCTGATCATCAGCAGCGGCGGCAACTCGGGATCGCAGGCCGCGACGCTGATCGTGCGCTCGCTGGCGCTGGGCGACCTGCAGCTGCGCGACTGGTGGCGCGTCGGCCTGCGCGAGGCCGCGTCCGGCGCGCTGCTCGGCTGCTGGCTGGGCCTGATCGGGTTCGCGCGCGTCATCCTGTGGCAGCGCATGGGCTGGTACGACTTCGGCCCGCATTACGTCGCCCTGGCCGCCACGGTGTGGGTCAGCCTGGTCGGCGTCGTCGCCTTCGGCACGATGACCGGCAGCATGCTGCCGTTCCTCCTGCGTGCCGCGCGGCTGGACCCCGCCACCAGCAGCGCGCCGTTCGTGGCGACGCTGGTGGACGTGACCGGGTTGGTGATCTACTTCACCGCCGCTGCGCTGATCCTGCGCGGCACGATCCTCTGAGCCACGCGTCCAAATGAACGACCCCCGCCTTGCGGCGGGGGTCGCGTGCAATCGGATCGAACCTTGCGTCGCGCGGTCAGGCGCGGCGGCGGCGGCTGCCCACCAGGCCCGCGACGCCGAGCAGCGCGAGCGCGCCCGGGGCCGGGGTCGCGACAACGTTGATGTTGTCGTAGTAACCCACGGTCCCGCCCTGCGCGGCGGTGCCGGAGTTCACGGAGCCGATCAGGTCCAGCTCGTCAACCGCGGTGCCGGCGGCAGCGCCGTCGACGTAGAACAGCGTGTACGTCGCGCCGCCGTCGCTGGAGAAGCCACCCTGGAAGCGACCGGTCGTGATGTCGAACGTGATCGCGAAGGTGTACCAGGTGTTGCGCGACAGCAGGCCGCCGGTGCCGGTGCTGAAGGAGTAGTTGCCGATGGTGCCGGCGTTGTTGTAGCTGCCGACGAGGTAGAACTGGCCGGTGTTGTTCTGGACCGTGACGCCACCCAGGATCTTGGTCCCGGACGCGTCGTACATGTACGCGCCGTAGCGGTTCGTGCTGGTGGTGCTCGCACCGCCCATGTAGAAGTCGTAGGTCGTGACGATCAGGTTCTCGCCGGGCGCGCGGCTGCCCCAGTTGTTGTGGACGTCGTCGGTCCACGCGAAGCGCGTGGAGTTGTTGCCGCTGTTGGTGTTGCCGGCGGTCATCGCCAGCGACTGGCCGCGCGTGCCACCCGCCTGCGGGTCGTTGACGATGTTGTAGTTGGCCGCACCACCGGTGCCGCTGGTGAACGTCAACCAACCGCCCTGGCCAGCGGTCGTGCCGGTGGCGTCGGTGGTCAGCTGGCCTGCGCTCAGGCTGTTGAAGTTGACCGACATCAGGGTCGTGTCGGCGCCGGCAGCGCCGGCGAAGGCAGCGGACGCAAGGACCGCGGCGAGGGAGAGACGGGTCTTCATTTGAAACACTCCTAACAGGGAGGGGAAAGGGACGATCCGAAACGCAGAGCGGGCAATGCCCGCAGGAAACGCGTCAGTCGCGCTTCGCGTCGCTCGGCCGTTCGAAAGGGGGGCGGAGCGCAGGAAGGGCGTTCGCACGTGCGATCGCACGTGTGCCCTTGACCCAACAACTCCGGATCGAATCTAGCGGGACATTGGCGCGAGGCAAATGCTGGCCACGAATTTGGAGGTGGTTGCGCCTCAAATCACGGAACAGGATTGCAGAATGCAAAGGTTATTGGCACACTGTGGCCCATGCGAGCGCTTCTTCGGCTCATCCTGTGGCTCCCCGTGGCTCTTCTCTGGAGCGCCGTGACCGCCTGGTGCGGCCTGGCGTGCTGGT
>JBEIFT010000316.1:0-2549 GCA_040382255.1 Phycisphaeraceae bacterium | reverse complement strand
GGCGGTGGCGGCGGCGGTGGCCGCGGCGGCCGTGGCGGCTTCGGCGGCGGCGGTGGCCGTGGTGGCGACCGCGGCGGCTGGTAAGCCCTCGCCCGTCTCCTTGCAACGCAACTCCCACCCGCCCCGCGCACTGCGCGGGGCGGGTGTGTTATTTGGGATCCGAATCCCATTTCGTCGGTATTCCCTAAGGAATGATTCCCTTTCGACGATTCCGGGCTAGGTTCTCAGGGTCCCCGTATGCGTCGATGCGCTGCGGGATGTCGTGCACTCACCCGACAACACCGCTCGCACCGCTGAATTCACTGCGGAATCTCTAAGGAAGGCATCACCATGGATCGTCGCCTGCTCACCACGTCCGTCCTCCTCTCGTCCCTCGCGGCGTCGACCGCCTTTGGCCAGCTGGCCACGTGGGAGTGGGTCGCCCGCCAGACCACCGACCTCGACATCCTGGGCATCCCCGACGCGGTGTGGCTGCCGAACAGCTTCAGCAATGGCGCGATCGACGAGAACGGCCGCGTCTACTTCAACGCGAAGATCTACGTCGACGCCAGCTCGACCAACGCCAACCAGGGCGTGCAGGTCGCCGGCGTCCCCGGTGCGCTGCAGCTGGTCGCGCGCAACGGCAGCCCGGTCCTGGCCGGCGGTCCGACGGGCGCGGTCTACAACTCTTCGTCGGGCATCAACGGCCTGGCGACCAGCAACGCGACCTCGGCCAACGGCTGGAGCCTGATCGGCGGCACCATGAACGGCGGCGGCGTGATCCACACGGGCACCACCTACCCGGGCGGCGCGAACAACACCGCTGACTGGCTGGTCAGCCCCTCTGGCCAAGCGTACCTGGTCGCCCGCATCGGCGACCAGCTGCCCGGCACGACGGCCTACATCAGCAGCGCGATGAACGTGGTCAGCCAGCAGCGCGTCGGCAACTCGGGCCGCACGCTGCTCTACACCGCGACCGCCGGCGGCGACACCGTCACGACCGGCACCACCGCGAACAACGCGGCCTACTTCTTCGCCGGCATCCAGGGCAAGGAACTGGTCATCCGCAAGGGCGACCTGGTCCCGGTCCAGGGCACCGTCACCGACGGAACGCGCATCGCGCCGGACTCCTTCCAGAACAATTTCAACGCGAACGGCGACTACTGCGGCACGGCCACGCTGGTGGTGGGCACGGGCACGACGCCGGTCACCACCGCGAACGACAAGTGCATCATCCTCAAGAAGGCCGGCCAGCCGGTGCAGGTGATCGCCCGTGAAGGCGACCCGTGCTTCGGCATCCCGGGCGACACCTTTGCGACCCCGGGTTCGCTGAGCATCTTCACCCGTCCGATGGACGGGACCGGGCGCCTGATGTTCAGCGCGACGATCGCCGGCCCCGACGTCACCACCGGCGTGAACGACACCGCCGTCTTCCTCTGGGATCCCGTCGCCGGCGGCAGCCTGGTGGCGCGCAAGGGCCAGACCCTCGCGGCGCTGAACGGCGAAGCGATCGGCGCGATCCAGACGTCCACCTCGCCCATGGTCAACAACTCTGGCAAGGCGACCATGTGCTTCTTCCACGGCGCCAGCAATGCCAAGAACACCGTCGTGGTGTACGACATGGTCGCGGGCACGTTCAGCCGCGCCTTCGGCAGCGGCGACCAGATCCCCGGCCTGGTCTCGGGCGACGTGATCGCCGACAGCGTCGCCAGCGGCATGTCGATGGCGTTCAACAACCTGAACCAGATCGTCGTGAAGATCGGCATCGCGGGCCCGGACGTCGTCGTGAACACCAACGACAGCGTGCTGCTCTCGTGGACCGCGTCCACCGGCCTGCGCCTGCTGATGCGCAGCGGCGACACCAACCTGAGCGGCTACGCGATCAAGAACTTCTACCCGCTGGGCGGCACGGGCCAGAACGCCGACGGCGGCAACACCTGGTTCGGCGACTCGGGCTGGTTCGTCACGAACTACTCCGACGCCAACCCGAACGGCGCCAGCAGCACCGACTACGCGATCATCCGCACGAAGATCACGTCGGCTGCGCCGTGCCCGACCGACCTGAACCACGACGGCCAGACCAACGGCGGCGACCTGGGCATCCTGCTCGGTTCGTGGGGCCCGTGCTCGGGCTGCGCGGCCGACCTGAACGCCGACGGCATCGTGAACGGCGCCGACCTGGGCGTCATGCTCGCCGCCTGGGGCGCCTGCCCGTAAGTTGCGTTTCCCCGAACGAGCGGGCCGCTGGGGAGACCCAGCGGCCCGCGCGTCGCGTTTCGAACGCATCGCCGATCCCCGCACTCGTTCGCACACCAGCAAGGACCGCTCCGCACATGCGCTTCCCGATCACCGCCTCGCTCCTCTGCCTCGCCGCCGCCGCGCCCGCGCTGGCCGGCAGCCTGACGCTCATCCCCATCCCGGTCGGTCTCGAGGGGAGAGTCTTCAACACCGGCATTTCGGGCGACGGCAAGGTCGTCGCCGGATACGCGCCCGGCGGCTGCTTCTACTGGACCGCGGAGACCGGCGTCGTCTACATCAGCGAGTCGGCCTCCCCCGGCAACGGCGTCGGC
>JBEIFT010000315.1:0-2583 GCA_040382255.1 Phycisphaeraceae bacterium | reverse complement strand
GGGCGTGCCCGGCTCGGTGCAGTCGCTTACTGCCCGCATCAAGATCCCCGGCCTCACCGACGGCGCCAACGTGCAGTCGGGCCCGCAGGTTCAGTTCGGTACGGGCCCCGACGGCTCGAACCCGAGCACGACCGATCTGGCGCAGTGGAGCTTCGCTGCCGGCGCCGGCACCGTGGGTTGGGATGGCACGATCGAGAGCAGCTACGATGAGTACACCGGCTCCTACACCATGACGGCCAACGGCGCTGATTGGGCGGCCCGCCTCTCGGGCGACGGCGGCGCGAGCTGGACCTACTGTGACCGCAATGTTGGCGCTGGCGCTGACGGCTCGGAGAATGGCTATCAGCCCGCCAACGCCGGCACGGTTGCCCCGACCGCGACCTACACCGTGACGAACTGCTCGGTGGTTGAGCCGTTCTCTGTCACCGCGGCTGGCGGCACGGCTGCCGCAGTGAAAGGAAGAGTTTACGTTATCGGGGTGACCGACGCGACGACCGGTCTCGACACCAACAGCTCGGTGGTTGTTGAGGCGGCCTACGGCGCCGACGGCACGCTCCCCGCGACCTGGAGCGGCTGGACGACTGCTACGGGCGATGCCACCTACATCAGCGGATACTACGACGCCTACGACGCATCGCTCACTGTTGGCCTTACGACGGGCAGCTACGACTGGGCCTTCCGCGTCTCCGGCGACGCCGGCACCAGCTGGACCTACTGCGACACCTCGTTTGTCCCCTACGCTGCGGCCGATGCCGGCACGCTGACGGTCACGCCCGGTACGAACCAGAACTACACCATCACCGACTGCTCCATCGCGGCGCCGACCAGCGTCACGGGCACGGTCAGCACCACGAGTGCGGTTGCGGCGCTTGTGCAGATTGCCGGCCTCACCGACTTCTCGTCGGGCCTCAACCTCGCCTCGACGGTGCAGGTGGAACTTGGCCAGGGCGCCGACGGCTCCGACCCCTCCACCTGGACGGGCTGGGCTGCGGCCACCGGCGACGGCTCCTTCTCCAACGCCACGAGCGACAAGTATGGTGCGACGCTGACCCTGCCGAGCAGCGCTGGCAACAGTGACTTCGCCTTCCGCGTGACGGGCGACAGCGGCGCGACCTGGACCTACTGCGACAGCACCGGCGGCAGCTACGCGGCGGCCGACGCCGGCGCGATCACCGCCAACCCCAATGCCTTCTTGGCGGGTAACTTCCTGGTGCAGGTTATTGGCGATGGCGCCACGGCGCTCTCCGGCAGCGCGGCCTCCATCGGCCTTCGCGAGTATGGCACCACGGGTTCGCTGGTGAGCACGGTCACCGTGCCCTTCACCAGTGCCAACCTGCTGACCGATACCGGCAGCGGCACGTCGAATGGCTACCTCGGTGCCTTCGACGGTCGGGTCGCGGTCCCCGGTATCAATGCCGCGACGGCTACCGCTTCGGTGGCTTCGCTGAACCAGAAGGCTGTCAACATTGTGAGTGCCGACCGGACTCTCGCGACCCGCGTCACCTTCCCCACGGGCGGCCCCACGGCCACCCCTGTGTCGCCCTACTCGGGCAACAACTTCCGCAGCGTGGTGCCCACCTCTGCGACCACCTTCTACACGGCCGGAACCGCGTCGGGCACGCCCAATACGGGCGGCGTCTGGTACTACGACGGCAGCGCCTTCGTGCAGGTGAGCAGCCTCGCGACGGGCCAGCCGACGAACACCCGCGTGGTGGGCATCTTCGGTGGCCAACTCTATGTGTCGGCGGCGACGGGCACCTTCCTGGGCATCGCTGCACTCGGTTCGGGCACCCCGACGACGGCCGGCCAGACTGCCACGCTCGCGGTCAATATGGGCACGGGCGCCAGCCCCTACGGCTTTGCCTTTGCCGACACCAACAAGGATGGCACCAACGACCGAGTCTACATCGCTGACGACCGGACGACTACGGCGGGCGGCCTCTACCGCTATGACCTTGTGTCGGGCACCTGGACGCTCCGCTGGAACCGCCTCTTCGGCACCTCGAACGCGCTGACGGCGACGGCTGGTACGGGCGTTGTTGGCGGCCGCGGCCTCTCGATGACCTACGATGCCGGCAGCGCGACGATCATCGTCTCGACCGCCGACAGCGCGGGCAACCGCCTGGTGAAGATTGTCGACGCGAGCGCCGATGGCTCGACCATCCCCACTGCCTACACGACGCTTGCCACGGCCGGCGCCAACACCATCTTCCGCGGCGTCGCCATCTACGGCGACTGCGGTGATGGCCGGGTGGACGGCGCCGAGGTCTGTGACGACGGCAATTCGGTCGACAGCGACACCTGCAGCAACAGCTGCCTGCCCGCCCGCTGCGGCGATGGCATCACCCAGACGGGTGAGAGCTGCGACGACGGCAACGCGGTGAACACCGACGCCTGCACCAACGTTTGCGCTGCGGCCCGCTGCGGCGACGGCTTCCTGCAGGGCAGCGAGGTCTGCGACGATGGCAACAGCAGCAACACCGACAGCTGCACCAACGCCTGCGCGGCTCCGGCCTGCGGCGATGGCTTTGTGCAGGGCAGCGAGGTCTGCGACGATGGCAACGCCAGCAACACCGACACCTG
>JBEIFT010000314.1:0-2592 GCA_040382255.1 Phycisphaeraceae bacterium | reverse complement strand
GGGGCCCACACCAGGCTGGTGGCCCCGGCCGGCCCCTTGCGCCGGCCGGGGAAGTGTCTGAGCGACGGAGGCCCCCTTCGGTCCGCGCACATGGCGACCAGGTGCCTTGCGCGCGAAATTCGGCAAATCGAAGCGGGCGTGCTTTCCCGCTCACGCGCTGATGCGCGCCGCCGCGATGCGGCTGAGCGCCGTCGCGCGCTGGGCTGCCAGCGACGGCGCGCCGGGAAGCGCCGCGAGCGCGCCGCGCATGGCGGCGGCCTGGGCGTTCTCCTGGCGGATCGACTCGTAGATCTCCTTGCGGTGGACGGCCACGCGCGGGGGCGCGTTGACGCCCAGGCGGACCTTGTCGCCGCGGATGTCGACGACGACGATCTCGACGTCGTCGCCGATCACGATCGCTTCTTCGCAGTGTCGGGAGAGAACCAGCATGCGCGGTGCCTTCCTTGGCATCGGGCGGCGCGGGGCCGCCGGGTTTCGGCGCCTGATCCGTCAGGCGCGGCGGTCGGGACACGAGGCAGCGGGCGCGGGGCCCGCGGGACGGTCGGTCAGGCGGTCTTCGCCGCGGCGGCGCCGGGCAGGCGGACCAGCTCGTGACGGGTGCTCCAGGAGCGGTCGCTCAGCACCAGCTGCACACCGGTGCGGGTGGCCGCGTTCAGGACGATCGGGCCCTGCAGATTCGCGGTGATCGCGCCGTCGCGCCGGTTCACGATCGCGAAGAGGGTGGCGTCCTCGGCACGGGCGAGCTCCAGGTCCTGCAGCTCGGTCGGGCGGATCGGGACGTTGAATTCGGGGATCCAGGCGGTCGGGTCGGTGACCACGAACGCCAGCTCGGGGTCCTCCACCGACTGCAGCCAGTAGAAGACGCCCCGATCATCGGGCTGGAGAAGCGCGAACGTGCGGAAGCGGGCGAAGCCCAGCAGACCGTGCGGGAAGACAAGCAGGCGGCTTGCGTCGATCTCGACCTCGCCGAACCGTGACGTCAGGACCTTCATGCGGAACTCCGTTCCTCGTCGGCGGCCCTCGTTGGCCGCCCTCCAAAGTCCACGGCGCGCGCTCCGGCGCTGCACCGGCGGCGTGTGCCGGACGCGGTCCGCGTGCCGGCACTTCGGCACGGCACGGCAAGACCAATCGTCCGGCGTCGGGCTCCCGCCCGTGCGCCTGCCTGCGGGATATCGGCCAGTGGGTTGCCGGAGCATGAGCGATTTGGGACGATGCGACCCGTGCCGGAGCCCACGACCAACCCCCTGCGCCCCACTGCCTGGACGGCGCTGATGCTGGCCGGCCTGCTGCTTGCCGGCACCTGGGGCGGCACGGCGGTGCTGGTGGACTGGGCGACGATCGGACTGCTGCCGCTGGCGTGGCTCGCAATGGCGATCGGGTACGGCCTGGTGCTGCGGCGCGCGCTCTTCCGGGGCATGGCCGGGGACGACCCCCGCGCGTGGGGGCTGTCCGTGGCGCTGGGAGTCTCGGCGGCGCTGGCGCTGGACAACGCCTTCGGCACCTGGGTCGGCTTCCGCGCGGGCGGGCTGCTGGGCGTGTGGCTGATCGTCCTCGGTCTGGTGCCACTGGTTGGCGCGCTAGAGCGCGAGTGCACGCGGCGCGGCGGCCGGCTGCCGTCGTGGCTCGACGTGCCGCGTCTCGTGCTGGCGGACGCGGGCGACGCGCGCAGCAACGGCCTGCGCTGGCTGGCGGCGCCCGCGATCGCGGTGCTGGCGCTGGTTGCGGCGCTCTCGCCCGGCCTGGCATGGTCCAGCGAGTTCGGCGGCTACGGCGCGCGGGCGTACCACCTGCAGCTGCCCAAGGAGTGGCTGGAGCGCGGGCAGATCGAGCCGCTCCGGCACAACGTGTATTCGGCGTTCCCCAGCTTCATGGAGGGCGCGTTCCTGCACCTGCGCTCGACGGCGGGCGCGGCCGATGCCGGGCAGGCGGCGCAGATGCTGCACGCGCTGCTGGCGGTGGCCGCCGCATGGGTCGTCGGGTGCCTGGCGGCGGCGACCGTGGCCCGGACGGCCGGCGGGGACGGCTCGCGCGCGGCGCGCGCGAGGGACGTGGCGTTCGTCGCATTCCTGGGGATCCCGTGGGTGACCGTGACCGCCACGCTGGCCTACGACGAGATGCCCATGCTGCTGTGCACCGCAGGCGCCGCGCTGGTCATCGCTTCCCAGGACGCGACGGGGCCGCGTCGGCTTGGGTGCGCGCTGGGGCTGTGCCTGGCGGGAGCGATCGGAAGCAAGCTGACCGCGGTCGGCATGGCCGCGCTGCCGGTGCTGGCGATGGCGGCGCTGTGGCCGACGCACCTGCGGCTGCGCGCGTGGCTCGCCGGGGCCGCGCCTGCGGCTGCGCTGGTGGCCGTGGCGATCTTCGCGCCGTGGCTGGCGCGCAACCTGCACGCGATCGGGAGCGCGACGTTCCCGTTCGGCGTGGCGGCGCTTGGCCAGGCCGGCAGCGCGACGGGAACCGACTGGTGGAGCGCCGAGCAGGCCGCGCGGTTCGCGGCGGGACACGGCGCGGGCGGCGTCGGCTGGGCGGAGCGGATGGCGACCCTGTGGCGCACGCTCTTCGCCGACGGCGCGCTGGGCGTGCCCGAAGGCG
>JBEIFT010000313.1:0-2618 GCA_040382255.1 Phycisphaeraceae bacterium | reverse complement strand
CGGCCGCCGCGCACCACGCCGCCGGGTGGCGGGCGCTGCAGCGGGCGGCCTGGGCGCGCGGGGCGGTCATTGCGGGCGCATCAGCGGGAACAGGATGACGTCGCGGATCGACTCCGAGTTCGTCAGCAGCATCACCAGGCGGTCGATGCCCATGCCCATGCCGCCGGCCGGCGGCATGCCCACGCGCAGGCTCTCGACGAAGTCCTCGTCCAGCGTGCGGAAGGTGCTCTCCTCGTCGTCGGCGCCGGCCAGCTGCTCGGTGAACTTGGCCAGCTGGATGTCGGGGTCGTTGAGCTCGGTGTACGCCGGGCCGATCTCCATGCCCGCGATGAACAGGTCCCAGCGCTCGGCGATCTCGGGCTGCTTGCGGTTGGGCCGCGTCAGCGGGCTGATCGCGCTGGGGTAGTCCAGCACGAAGGTCGGGCGCGCGGGGTCGATGAGCGCCTCGGCCTTCTCCTCGAACAGCTCGTTCACCAGCAGCCAGTGATCGAGCGTGGCCGCCTTCTCGACGTGGTGCTCCTTGGCCCACGCACGGACCTTGGCCTCGTCGCGCATGTCGAAGCCGAACGCGCGCATGAAGAGCTCCTCGTAGCGAACGCGCTCGAAGGGCTTGCGGTAGTCGATCTGCAGCTGCCCGAACGGAAGCACGGGGCCGTTGCCGCCCTCGGGGCAGCCGGCGACCGCGCACGCCACGTGGTGCACCAGGCTCTCGACCATCTCAAGCATGGTCATGTAGTCGCCGAAGGCCTGGTAGGCCTCCATCGCCGTGAACTCGGGGTTGTGGCTGCGGTCGACGCCCTCGTTGCGGAAGTTGCGGTTGATCTCGAAGACCTGCCGCATGCCGCCCACCATCAGGCGCTTCAGGTACAGCTCGGGCGCGATGCGCAGGAAGAGCTGCATGCCGAGCGCGTTGTGCTTCGTCACGAACGGCCGGGCCGCGGCGCCGCCGGCGATCGGCTGCATCATCGGGGTCTCGACCTCGAGGTAGCTGCGCGACTCCATGAAGCGGCGCACCAGGCTGACGATGCGCGAGCGCTGCTCGAAGACGCGGACCGTCTCGGGGTTCGAGTACATGTCGACGTAGCGCTTGCGGTAGCGGATCTCGGGATCCTCGAGCCCGTGCCACTTGCCGGGCGGCGGGGCCAGGCTCTTGGCGGAGAGCTCGCAGGACGCGGCCCAGATGCAGGTCTCGCCCTTGTTCGTGCGGCCGACCGGGCCCTCGGCGGTGACGACGTCGCCGTAGTCGAGCATCTTGGCCAACTGGAACTCGGCCTCGCTGACGTTCGCCTTGCTCACGGAGACCTGCAGGTCGCCCGAGGAATCGCGCAGCCAGAAGAAGACCAGCTTGCCGAGGTCGCGGTGCTGCATCACGCGGCCGGCGATGCGCGCGCGCGGGCGGCGGTCGTCGACGGGCGCGGCGGGGTCGGCCTTGCGTGCGGCCTGCGACGCCTCGTACGCGGCGTGCGCGGATTCGTCGAACGACGCGCGCGCGGCGCCGGCGGTCACCAGCCCGTCGACACGGCGGCCGTACGGCTCGACGCCGAGCGTGGCGCGGAGGTCCGCCAGCTTGGCGCGGCGTGCGGCGACCAGGGCACCGGGATCCTCGGGTGCGGGCGTGTCGTTCGGCGTGGGCGATGCGTTCATGGCAGGGCAAGGATGCTAGCGGTTCCCCGCGTGGGATTCGCTATGCTCCGGTGCTGCCCGCACTCCGTCGCGGGCACGGAACGAACCATGCCACACACGATCAAGCGAATCGGCGTCCTCACGGGCGGCGGCGACTGCCCCGGCCTCAACGCGGTCATCCGTGCGGTCACCAAGACCGCGATCTGGCAGTACGGGATCGAGGTCGTCGGCATCGAGGACGGGTTCCAGGGCCTCATCGAGGACCGCGTCCGCCCGCTCTCGGCGCGCGACGTGAGCGGCATCCTGACCCGCGGCGGCACGATCCTGGGCTCGAACAACCGCTGCAACCCGCGCAAGTACTGCGTGCGCGTCGACCCGAAGACCGGCCCGGTCTTCGAGGACGTGATCGACCGCTGCATCGCGACCGCGCGCAAGCACCGGCTGGATGCGATCATCGTGATCGGCGGCGATGGCACGATGGCGGCGGCGGCGCCGCTGGTCGAGGCGGGCGTGAACATCATCGGCGTCCCGAAGACGATCGACAACGACATCGTCGGATCGGAGATCACCTTCGGCTTCCTGACCGCGGTGAACACCGCGACCGAGGCGCTCGACAAGCTGCACTCGACGGCCGACAGCCACCACCGCGTGATGGTGTGCGAGGTGATGGGCCGCAACGCCGGCTGGATCGCGCTGACCGCGGGCGTCGCCAGCGGAAGCGACATCATCCTGCTGCCCGAGATCCCGTTCGACATGAAGCACGTGTGCGACAACGTCGAGCACCGCATGACCAAGGGCCCCGGCTTCGCGATCATCGTGGCCGCCGAGGGCGCGCGCCCGAAGGAGGGCCAGCAGATCGTCGACCGCGTCGACCCGACCTCGCCGGACCCGATCCGCCTGGGCGGCATCGGCCGCTGGGTGGCGGACGAGATCGCCAAGCGCACGGGCGTCGAGACGCGCAGCAGCGCGCTGGGCCACATCCAGCGCGGCGGCGG
>JBEIFT010000312.1:0-2626 GCA_040382255.1 Phycisphaeraceae bacterium | reverse complement strand
GGCGGGGCGCATCTTCTGGTGGGGACTGCTGTTCCTGCTGCTGGGTGCCGTGACGACGTGGGCCGCCGCCGCGGCCATCCCCTTCTTCCCGAATGTCCACGCGCCTCCGATGCTCGACGCGGCGCTGTACGTGCTCGGCGGGCGCCAGATCGTGATGGCGTTCCAGCAGATCGGGCGCATGCGCATGGCGTCGCGGCTGGAGTTCGCGCAGCTGGCCAAGCTGGACGTGGCCAACGCGATCGTCCGGCTCGCGCTGACGGCCGTGCTGGCCTGGCGCGGCGCGGGCGCGCTGGCGCTGGTGATCCCCTACGCCTTCTCGCTGGTCGTCGAGCTGGCCTACTTCGTCGCACGCGGCGACATGGCGCGCGTGAGCTACCGCTGGGTCGGCGCGACCTTCGCCGAGACGGCGCGCCAGATGGCGTGGCCGCTGCTGATCGCGGCGCTCGTCTCGCTGAACACGCAGGTCAACTTCCTGCTGGTGAAGCTCGTCGTCCCGCTTGCGACGGTCGGCGTCTTCTACTTCGCGTACCAGCTGGCGACGCAGCCCGCGACGATGCTCTCGTCCGCGCTCTCGAGCGTGTTTGCGGCGCACTTCGCGCGCGAGCGCGGGGACGCGCGCCACGAGGCGCGCGCGATGCGCGATGCGTTCGCCGGAACGATGCTCTTCGTGCCGATCGTGATGTTCGGAGTCGTCGCCACGTTCCCGTCGGCGCAGCGGCTGATCTGGGACGGCAAGTGGGACGCGGCGACGCTGCCGGTGATCCTGCTGGCGAGCGGCGCGTCCTGGAGCACGGCGCTCACGCTGCTGACCGGGCCGCTCGCCGGGCTGCGGCAGTTCCGCCCGATCGCGGGATTCGAGGCCCTGAAGGCGGTCGGCGTGCTGGGCGGCGCCGCGCTCGGATCGCTCGGGGTCTGGCTGGTCGAGCCCATGGGCGACACGGTGCCCGAGTGGGCCAAGGACGACGCGACGGTGATCGCGGCGGCCACCGCGCTGGTCGTCACCGTGGTCAGCGTCGGACAGATGCTGTGGCTCATGCCGCGCTACGGGATGACGCGCCTGGAGACGGTGCGGGTGGTCGGGCACGGCCCGCTGCTGGCGGCGACCATCGCGGTGGCGTCCTACTCGCTGGGCCGGAGCCTCACGGGCACGTTGGGCCTGCACGGCGGCCGCTCCGCAAGCGCGGTCCAGTTCGCGGGCACGGCGATCGTCTACGCCGGCACGTCGCTGGCGGCCATCCGGTTCATGGCCGAGAGCAGCCTGCTGACGACGCTCGAGGCCCTGCCGCCGCGCGCGCGCGGGATCGCGTCGCGCCTGCTGCGGCTCTGAGCCTCCGGAATCGCCTCCTTTCAGGGCGCGCCGGCCGCCGGCGCCTTCGGCGCGGCCTGGCCGCCCGGGGCCGCACCGCCCTCGTACACGCGGATGTCGTCGCGCAGCGAGGCCTGCAGGTCGGGCGAATCGGCGAAGCCGAGCGCACGCCGTGCGGTCTCGGCGGCGTCCGAGCGGCGGTCCGAGAGGAAGTACGCGCGCGCCAGGATCGCGCCGACCATCGCGTCGCGCCCGCGCAGCGTGCGGTCGGACGCCTGCGCCGCGCGCAGCGCCAGGTCGCGCGCGCCGCGGTCGCCGGGCATTGCGTTCATCAGCGACCATGCGATGCCCGCGGGTTGCTTGGGGTTCGCGGGCTTCGCCACGATGCGCTCGCCGGACGCCAGCGCATCGGCCACGCGTCCCGCGGACAGCAGGATCGTGAAGCGCCGGCCCTCGCACATCGCGGCCTGGGCCGGGAGCGCGATGCCGCAGGCGTCGTCGAGCTTGCGCAGCGCCTCGTCGGCGCGGCCGGCGCGCGCGAGCGAATCGACCTCGTCCATCGAGCGGTCCCAGAGCCGCTGCTGCTCGGCCGCACGCTTCGCGGCGTCCAGGCTCCACTTGCCGGCGACGATCTCCGGCACGACGTCCTCAAGGTCGATGGTCGCGCCGACCCACTGCACGATGCCGTCGCGCAGCACGAAGGCCACCGGTCCGGGCTGCGCCCATCGCGGGCCCAGGAAGGTGCGGTAGGCCTGGCGGTTCGGGTCGGCGGCCAGGACGAAGCCGATCTTGGGCGCCCACTCGGCGCGCTCGCAGAACTCGCGGAGG
Organism: Phycisphaeraceae bacterium; assembly: GCA_040382255.1. Classification (GTDB taxonomy): domain Bacteria; phylum Planctomycetota; class Phycisphaerae; order Phycisphaerales; family SM1A02; genus UBA966. Next base: position 492 of record JBEIFT010000312.1, on the reverse strand, counting down.
GTGAGCACCGCCTCGTCCGACACGGCGACCACCGAGAGCTGCTTGCCGAAGCGCTGCGTCAGCGCGTCGAGGCGCGGGATCGCCTGGCGCGACGACGCCTCGGAGGTGTGGACGAACGCCAGGACGTAGGTGACGCCATGCTCCGCGAAGCCGGGCAGGCGGCCCTTCACCGGCGTCGCCTGCAGCGGCAGCGGGACCCTGTCGCCGATACCCAGCGTGCGGCCGGCGGCCGCATCCGTGGGCGGTGCGGCGGCGTGGGCCGAAGGCCCGGCCGCGGCGGCGGGAAGTGCCACGGCAAGGGCCGCGGCGATCGCGAACGCGTGGATGCCGATCGGGCGCGTCGTCGTCATTGGACGCGCGAGTCTACGCCGCGGTTCAGGATGGGCAGGTGCCCCAGGCGCCCAGCAGCAGGCCCATGTCCGCGCCGTCCACCACGCCGTCGCGATTGATGTCGGCGATGCCGTTGCCGGGGCCCCAGGCGCCCAGCAGCAG
>JBEIFT010000311.1:0-2632 GCA_040382255.1 Phycisphaeraceae bacterium | reverse complement strand
CCGGGGCCCCGGGCGCGGCGGCCGCACCCTTCGCGGCATCGCCCGCCGCGGGCGCGGCCGGCGTCTCGCCGCCCTTCGCCATCGCGGCGATCGGCTCGGGGTCGCCGGCTCCCTTGCGGGCCTGCTCCTGTCCCTTGCCAAGGATGATGATCGCGCCGATGCCGCCGACGGCGACCAGCAGGAGCGCGGTGAGGACGAGGCGACGCAACTTCGCGTTCGGGGTGTTCGCGGGCATGTTTCTCTGTGGTTGTGGGGGGTGTGCGGGCGATGGGCCCGGCGCCCGTGTGCGGTCAGCGGCCTTCGCGCAGTCGGTCGCCGAGCCAGTCGTGCAGCTCGGGGATGGCGTGGATCTTGTCCACGGTCAGGTCGACCTCGTACGGGAGCCGGAAGAACTCGATCGTGTGCTTCGCCGAGCCGTCGCCGGTGTCCAGGATCGCGTAGGACGCGCGTGGGTCGCCGTCGCGCGGCTGGCCCACGGAGCCCGGGTTCACGATCGCCTTCTGGCCGGGCTCGACGGTGAACGTGCGCTCGGTCAGCTCGTCGGGCTTCCAGAATTCCTGGTCGTCGGTGAAGACGCCGGGGACGTGGGTGTGGCCGACCAGGCAGACGTGCTCGACGCGGTCGAAGATGCTCCCCAGCTTCTGCGGGTTGTTGATCGCGTCGTCGGGGAAGAGGTACTCGTTGATCGGGCGGCGCGGCGTGCCGTGCACGCACAGGTAGCCGTTGTCGCTGACGCGCACGCGCAGGTGGCCCAGGAAGTTCCAGCGGCGCTGGCCGGACGCGGGATCGTCCTGCGCGGCGCGCTCGAACTGCCGGCGCGTCCAGTACGCGGCCTGCTCGGCGGCGGCGTTGAAGTTCGTCGGCTCGTAGAGGACGCCGAAGTCGTGGTTGCCCATCAGCGACCACTCGCAGCGCTCGGCCACCAGGTCGGCGCAGGCCACCGGGTCCGGGCCATAGCCGATCAGGTCGCCCAGGCAGATGATGCGGTCGACGTGGCGCCCGTCGATGTCCGCCAGCACGGCCTCGAGGGCCGCGAGGTTGGAGTGGATGTCGCTGATGATCGCGGTGCGCACGCTGGGGTCCCTTCGGGGTTCCGAAGGGTCGGAATCCTAGCGGATTGCGCGTTTTCCCGCCGCCTCGGCCATCAGGACGGCCAGTTCGCGGGCGTCCACGGGCTTGGGCAGGTAGCGGTCGCAGCCCGCCGCGAGGCAACGTTCCCGGTCGCCCTGCATCGCGTCCGCGGTGAGGGCCACGATCAGCGAGTCGCAGCCGGCGGTGCGCAGGCGCCGCGCGGCCTCGTAGCCGTCCATGTGCGGCATCTGCATGTCAAGGATGATCACGTCGAAGCGCTCGCCGCGCACGCGTCGCTCCTCGACGGCGGCGACGGCGTCGCGGCCGTTCTCGACCAGCATCGCGTCGCAGTTACAGCGCTTCAGGTGGTAGAGGATCAGGCGCTGGTTGTCGACGCCGTCCTCGGCCAGCAGCACGCGGAGTGGAACCGGCGGAACTGCTCGCGCGGCGGGCGACGCATGCGTCGGCGCGGCCTGTTGCGAAGCCGCCTGGCGCGGCAGCGGCGACGGTTCCGGTGGGCGCATCGGTCGAGGGCTGGTCGCCGTGCGCTCGGGTTGCTGGCCCTGCGTGCGCGCGCGCGCCTCCGCGGCGGCGTGGTCGTCCTTCGGTTCGATCGCCTCGGGGATCGCGGCGGCAGCCATCGGCGCGTAGCCGGCGGCCAATGCGTCCGTCGCGATCTCGACGGTGAACGTGCTGCCCGCGCCGGGCACGCTGGCGGCGACGATGTCGCCGCCCAGCATGCGCGCCAGGCGCCGGCTGATCGCCAGGCCAAGGCCCGTGCCGCCGAAGCGCCGCATCACCGACGCATCGCCCTGCGTGAACGGGCGGAAGAGCCGTGCCAGCTGCAGGTCGTTCATGCCGATGCCGGTGTCGCTCACGCGGAATCGGACGCGGTGCAGCGCGACCGGCCCGTCGCTCGGCTCGGGGTCGCGCCGGGTGGCGGGCGATTCGTGCAGGCCGGGGCAGTCGACGCGCACGGTGACCAGGCCGGACTGCGTGAACTTGACGGCGTTGCCGACCAGGTTGATCAGGATCTGGCGCAGCCGCGTCGGGTCCGTGCGCAGCGTCTGGGGCACTTCCGGCGCGAATTCCACGCGGATCGGGTAGCCCTGCTTGTGCGCACGGGCGCCCACCAGCTGCACGGCCTCGTCGACGATCGCGCGCGGGTCGCAGCGCAGGATCTCGATCGACATGCCGCCGGCCTCGATCTTGGAGAGATCCAGGATGTCGCTGATGATCTTGAGCAGGTGCTCGCCGTTGCGGCGGATGCCGATCGTCAGTGCCTGGCGCTCGTCGGGGTCCAGCGCTGGGTCGGCCAGCATGTCGGTGAAGCCCAGGATCGCCGTCATCGGCGTCCGGATCTCGTGGCTCATGTTGGCCAGGAACGCGGTCTTGGCGATCGCGGTGGCCTCGGCCTCGGCACGCGCGCGCTGCAGCTCGGCGTTCTGCCGCTCCAGCTCGCGCTTCGCGGCGGCGAACTCGGCGGCCGTCAGCGACGAGTCGTCCAGCGCGGCGGCGATGCGGCTGGCGCGGGCGGGGCGGGCGCGGTCGGCGGGGCCGG
>JBEIFT010000310.1:0-2670 GCA_040382255.1 Phycisphaeraceae bacterium | reverse complement strand
GGCGCCGGGCGTCGCGTGGGCGGGGATCGATGCCGAGCCCGTCACGGCCGCGGGTGCGCGCGCGCTGCGGCAGCTGGCGCAGCAATCGGGCGAAGCCGCGCTGGCGTGGGCAGACGACCACTGGCCGCTGCGCCTGTGGTGCGCCAAGGAAGCAGCGGTGAAGGCCGAGCGCGTGCCGGCGGACGTCCTGGGCCGCTCGCTGCGCGTGGAGCACGTGGCGTCGCTGTCGGCGGACGGCATCCAGGTCGTCACCGTGCGCTCGCACCTCGGCCGCGCGTTCGAGGTGCGGACGTCGGTGGTCGGTGCGCACGTGCGCGCGGAAACCGCGTGACGCGCCTCACTCCTCCTCGACCGGCATCTCTCCGCGCGCCGGCGGGCGCACGAACTGCATCAGCGCCACGCTTCCCAGGATGAGGGGCGCCGCCATCCACACGCGGCCGGGGATCTCCTCGCCGGCCAGCATGGTGCCGAGCACCAGCGCCACCAGCGGGTTGACGTACGCATAGGTCGCCACGGCGGCGGCGTTCACCGTCGCGAGCAGCCACACGTACGCGCTGAAGCCCACCAGGCTGCCGAACGTCACCAGGTACGCGATCGCCCACAGCGACTGCGGCGCCACGTCCTGCCACGCGGGCCACCGCGTGCGCTCGGCGAACGCGCTCCACAGGAACGCGGCCGCGCCGCCCACCAGCATCTGCATCACGCTTGCGGCCCAGACCGACTCGGGCCGGTCGGCGTGCTTGGCCACCATCGTGCCGCTGGCCCACGCCAGCGTGCTGCCCACGGCGATCAGCACGCCGATCTCGTCCAGCCCCTGTGTGCCCAGGCCGTTGCCGCCGCTGCCAAGCACCACCACGCCAGCCACGCCGGACGCCAGGCCCAGCAGGATCGACCACGGCGGCGCGCCGGCGCGCGTCACGGCGCGGTCGATCGCCACGATCCACACGCTGGTGATCGCCACGATCAGCGCCGCCACGCCGCTGGGGATCCGCAGCACGCTGGTCGAGACCATCACGTTCGCCACCGCGAAGAGCAGCGTGCCCGCGATGCCGCAGTTCCGCCACCAGCGCCAGTTGGCGAAGTCGCGCAGGTGCAGGCGCCGCAGCGCGAACAGCAGGGCGGCCATCACCACGCCCGCGATCACGAAGCGGATCCCGCTCAGCAGCGCCGGCGGGAAGCTGCGCATGGCGAACTTGCTGCCCAGGTACGTCGATCCCCACGTGACGTAGAGCGCGGCGAACGCGGTCACGACGGCCGCGCGCGGGGCGGCCGGCCGGTCGGCGGCGCTCACGCCCGGGCCCGGGAAATCGGAACTACTGTGGCAGGACGAATTTCCGGGGTCACGGCGCCTCCGTGTGCCACGAGGCCGGGTCCTCGCCCATGGCGCGGCCGACGTCCGACAGCGAGCGCATGGTGGTGGCCTTGAAGATGCCCTCCTCGGGCGGCTTCCAGCTGTTCGGCACGGCGACCCAGCGCACCTCGACGTTGCCGTCGCCGCGCAGCTTGGTCACCTCGGCCATCGCGTACAGGTGCCGCAGCGCCACCATCGTGGACGCGCGCACCGCGACCTCGAGCGCCCGCTCGATGACGGCGGGCCACGTGGGCTGCACCGTGCGCGGCTGCGCCTCCGCGTAGTTGTTCAGGATCACCCAGTAACGCAGGGTCGGCGGCGCCTCGTTGGGGTACAGCCGCTTCCACGTGGCGCCGAAGCCGTCCTCGCGCTTCATCGCGCCTCCGTAGATGATGTTGCTGGTCACGCCGCCGTCGACGTAGAGCGAACCGTCCACGTCGCGCGGGGGGAACGCGCCGGGGATCCCGCTCGAGGCCAGCAGGATGTTCTGCAGCCGCTGCAGGTTGCCGTCCTTCACCGCGCGCTGCGCCGCGACGCCCCACCGGAACGGCTGCTGGCTGCCGTCGTCCAGGTTGGTGGTGTTGATGATGACCAGGCGCCCGGTCTCCGTCTCGTCGGCCACGCGCTGCGCGAACTCCATCGTCATGACTCCGTCCAGCTCGCGCTCCAGGCCGGGCACCTCGGCGAAGCTGGCGTTGTCCGGCAGGAAGAACAGGATGCCGCGCGTCTTGACCCAGTCCTCCTTGGGGTTGCGGTACAGGTCGTCCACCTTCTTCAGGTCGGCCGGCGTTCCCAGAAACGCGAACGGCGCGATCAGCGCGCCCGTGCTGACGCCGGACACGACGTCGAAGACCGGCCGCCGCGCGGCGGGATCCTTGGTCTCACCCCAGCCGATGAGGAAGCCGGTGCCGAACGCGCCCCAGTCGCCGCCGCCCGAGAGGATCAGGACGTCGATCGACGCGTTCGGGTCCTTCTGGCGCTCGGCGTGCGCGCGTGCGCAGAGATCGGACATCGCCGACCGCGTGAAATCGCCCTGCAGCATCGCGGTCACCTTTCGGCGGCCCAGAAGCGTCTCCTCGGCCTCGACGGGGCGGCGGGGGGCGCCGCAGCCGGCAAGCAGGACGGCGACGTGGGCGAGGGCAACGGCGAGCAGGGTGGTGCGGCGCATGGGTCGCGGAGGATATCGGTGTCACCCTTGCGTGGCCGCCGCATTCCGGGCGTTGCGCGCACGTTGGCCTATCGTGCACCCGATGCCCGTCCCCGCGATCCTGCTGCTGCTGCTGCTGCTTCTGCTGCAGTCCGCCCCCGCTCCGGCGGCT
>JBEIFT010000309.1:0-2680 GCA_040382255.1 Phycisphaeraceae bacterium | reverse complement strand
GCCAGCGTCCGCGCGGTGCGGTCCACCACGTACCAGCGCAGCTCGTCGGCGTTGATCGTGTCGTAGTTGGTGGCGTTGGCCGAAGTCCCGTCGAATGCCTCCGAAGGCAGCCACAGGCAGATCGAGTCGTCGCGCTGCGCCAGGATCATGCGTGCGCGGTACAGGTGGTCCGCAAGCCGGGCCTGCGCGCGCGCCAGGCGGGCGATCTCGGCCGACGAGGTGTCCTGGTCGTCCAGACCGACCTGCACGGCGTTGATCGTGCCGACCACGGCGCCCGCGACCATCGCGGTGACGACGGTGGCGACCAGCACCTCCACCAGCGTGAAGGCGGCGCGATGCGTGCGATGGACGGCGGCGCGGCTCACGTGGTCGCATCCTTCGCGCGGTAGCGCTGGAGTTGCGCGAGCAGCGTGCCGTCCGGGCCGTAGACGCTGATCACGATGCGATAGCCCTGCATCACGTGGTTGCCGAACTGCGTGAACGTGCGGTCCTCGGCGGTCACGGTCGTGGTGCGCGAGAACGGCGCGAATGCCGCGGGCAGCTCGGGGCGGGCGGACGAGCCCGGGCGCGGCGGGGCCAGCAGGTGGCCCTGCGCCTCGGTGGAGGCGACGCCGGGCAGCGAGTCGTACGCGGTCTCCATGGCGACGCTCATCTGCAATTCGGCTGCGTGCATCGCCAAGACCGAGAGCCGGTTCTGCTCCTGCACCGCCACGCCCACCGCGACGGACATCGCGGCGGCGGACGCCACCATCGCCACCACCACCGTGGCCACCAGGGCCTCGACGAGGGTGAACGCGCGAGCGCGGCGCGTGCGGAAGGGGTTGGAGCGGACCATTCCCATTGGTGTGGACCTCGACCCCCCAACCATCGGATAGATGAGGGCCCTGCACAAGTCCGGGACCCGTGATCTCGGACCCGGGTCCGGTTATTCCGGCGGCGATTTTTCAAGGAAATCTCCACATGCACTTTGGAAGCCCCGGGCCATTTCCGACTGTGGGGGTGTGCTCGCCCGACGGTGTCGTCGGACGGCACGAGCCAAGCCGGCCCGCCAGCGAACAAGGCGGGCCCGCGCAAGGGAACTCAACGGAGTTCCGACAGGAGCCTGACATGACGCACTCGAACAACAACACCAAGACGACGAAGAAGACGAACCTGCGCAAGGGCTTCACCCTGATCGAAATCCTGATCGTGGTCGTGATCCTCGGCGTGCTCGCCGCCCTCGTCGTCCCGTCGGTGACGGGTGCGCTCGATGACGCCAACCGCGAGGCCGCCAACGCCCGCGCCGGCCAGATCACCACCATGGTGACCCGCTTCAACCAGTTCCTGCCCGGTGGCGCCACGGCCATCACGCTGACGGACAATGCGTCCTACAGCTCCACCGACCTGGCCCCGCTCGTCACGGCCGGCTACTGCACGGCTTCGGACCTGGGCAACCAGGCCGATGCGACCAAGGGCTGGACCTGGAACGGCACGACCCGCAAGTTCGAACCCCAGCAGTGACCCGGGCTCCGGCCCACGCGGCCGGATGAACCGCAAACCCAAGAGGCGTCGGCAGAAGTGCCGACGCCTCTTTTCGACGGAATCCAGGAGCAACCGATGGAAGGCACCCAGAACACCGCCGCGACCGGACGACGCCGATGGTCGTTCCTGCGCGCCCGAGCGTCCACCGCACCGATCGCGGTCGACTTCGGCCATCGCAGCCTCCGCATGCTCCAGCTGGCGGCCGATCCCGCCGGCACGGCCTACCGGTGCGCGGCGGCCGCGGAACTGCCGGGCTGGGTCCTGGCACCGGACGGCGGCGGACCGGACGCCGCGCGTGCCAAGGAACTGCAGGCAGCCTTCCGCTCGCTCGGCTTCGCAGGCGAGCGCGTGCGCCTGACACTGCCCGCCTCCTGCTTCCAGTCGGACGTCGCGCGCATGCCCGCGATGCCCGAGTCCGAGCTGGCCGAGAGCGTCGCATTCGAGGCGCAGGACCGCTTCGGCATCGACCGCACGACCTCCATCGTCGGTCACCTGCGCATGGCGGCAACCAACGGCGGCGCGTCCGACGTGCTGGTGCTGGCCCTGCCCCGCGCGATGGTCGACGCCGCGTCGTCGCTGGTGAGCACCAGCACGACCGCGGCGGTGAGCGTCGAGCACGCGGCCCTCGCGGCCCTGCGCGCGGTCTCGCGCCAGCGCACCGCCGAGTGCGCCGACCATGCCGAGGCGCGCGAGTTCGCGATGATCCACCTGGAGGACCGCGTCGCCACGCTGGTCCTGGTGCGCGACTCCGCGATCTGCTTCTTCCGCAGCATCCCCGGCGAATGGGGCGCGATCGCCATGACGGCGCAGCGCACCCGGATGACCCGGGCCGCACGCACCATCGCCGGCACGGCCGACGACGCGATCCCCGTCGAGGACCATGGCATCCCCAGCACCGCCTGGCGCTGGTGCGCACTGGCCGAGGAGGCGCTGCGCTGCCTGCGCAACGTCGAGCGGTCGACCGGCGGCTGGTGGCCCAGCGAGATCATCATCACCGGCCCGGCCGCGGGCGACCCGCAGGCCGCAGCGACCGTCGAGAGCGTCTGCGGCGTCCGTTCGTCGATGGCGATCCCGATCCGCGCGATCGCCGACGCCGCCCCGTGCGTGCACGGCAACAGCTGGATCGCGACGATCGGCGCGGCCTGCGCCGAGCTGCCCG
>JBEIFT010000308.1:0-2710 GCA_040382255.1 Phycisphaeraceae bacterium | reverse complement strand
GGGCATCCGCGCGCTGGCCAACACCTACCGCCAGATGGGCGACCTGCTCCGCGCCGGCGTGCCGCTGCTGCGCGCGCTGCGCCTGCTGGGCCGCGGCCGCGCCAACCTGCGCCTGGCCGCCACCTGGAACGCCGTCGCCGACCGCGTGCAGGACGGCGAGCGCCTGGCCGACGCCATGGCCCGCCACCCCGACGTCTTCCCCGACGTGCAGGTTGCGATGGTCCGCGCCGGCGAGCGCGGCGGCTTCCTGGATGACGTCTTCACGCGCCTGGCCGGCTTCATCGAGAACCAGGCCGAGATGCGCAGCAAGGTCGTCGGCAACCTGGTCTACCCCGTCATCCTGCTGACGGTGGGTTTCGGCATCGTGATCGCGGCGCTCGTCTTCTTCGTGCCCAAGTTCAAGAAGTTCCACGTCAAGGGCGAGCTGCCCGCGCCAACGCGCTTCCTGATGGCGCTGAGCGACCTGATGGTGGAGCGATGGCCGCTCCTCCTGGCGCTGCTGGCCGTGGCCGCGCTGGCCGCGTGGTGGGCGTGGCGCAACGCCGCGCTCCGCCGCCGCGCCGCCGACCTGCAGCTGCGCGTGCCGCAGCTGGGCGCGCTGGTCCGCGCGATCTGCGTCGCGCGCTTCACGCGCGTCCTGGGCACGCTGCTCGCGAACGGCATCCCGATGATCCAGGCCATGACGATCGCGCGCGAGGCCGCCGGCCACCCCGCGCTGGCCGACGCCGTGGAGCGCGCCACCGAGGCCGTCCGCGCCGGCGAGCCGCTCTCAGCGCCGCTGGCCGACAGCGGCTTCTTCGAGCCCGACGTCGTCGAGATGATCACGATGGGCGAGAGCGCCAACAACCTGGCGCAGGTGCTGAACGGCATCGCCGACACCCTCGAGCGCCGCGTCGACCGCGCCCTGGCCATGGCCGTGAAGCTGATGGAGCCGGCGCTGCTGCTCTTCCTGGCGACGGTGGTGCTCTCGATCTTCCTGGCGCTGGTGCTGCCGATGCTGCAGTTGGGGAATCAGGCGTAGGGCGCGTGACGGTGACGCGCGGCTGCGGCCAATAACCACGATTCGTACAAATCGTCTGTTTCGATTGTTGCGAATAGGCGTGAACTGGTCTACCCTCGGCCAGACGCCCATGATCGCCTCCAACATCGAATTCCCGCGTCTGCCTCCCTCCGATGCCGACGTTCGCCTGGCCCGTGAATGCAGCGAACGCCTGCGCGGCGTTCTGCAGGCGGATCACCCGCTCCGCTTCACCGCGCTCGACGCGCACGGCGTGACGGTCGAGATCCCTGCCCCCGCCGCCGAGCTCCTCCTGCGGGTGCTCAACCAGATGGCCGAGGGCAACGCCGTGACGCTGGTCCCGATCCACGCCGAACTGACCACGCAGCAGGCCGCCGACATGCTGGGCGTCTCGCGACCGTTCGTCGTGAAGGAGATCGAGGCGAAGCGTCTGCCCGCACGCAAGGTGGGCGCGCACCGCCGCATCCTGTTCGGCGACCTGATGGGCTACAAGCAGCGCGCGGACGCCGGCCGGCAGCAGGCGCTTGCGGAGCTGGCGGCGTTGGACGAGGAAGTGGGGCTCTGAGCGAGCGGGGCGTTCGGGGGCGGGGTGTCTTGAGGCCATCGTGTGAGGGGAAGGAACCGTGCACGGCAATCCGATCGCCGTCCTTGACGCCTGCGTGCTGTATCCGGCGTTGCTGCGAAACGTGCTGTTGCAGCTCGCAACCGCCGAGCTCTTCCATGCCCGCTGGACGGAGGCCATCCACGACGAGTGGATCAGGAATCTCCGCGCGGACAAGCCGGACATCACGATTGAGCAGGTGGCCCGTTACCGCGACGCGATGAATAGGGCGGTCCCGGACTGCGTCGTCACGTGCTACGAACCGCTGATGAACGGCCTCGCGCTCCCGGATGCCGACGACCGGCACGTCCTTGCGGCGGCGATCCGATGCCGTGCAGAGGTCATCGTGACCGCGAACGTCCGTGACTTTCCCGGCGCCGTGCTGGGTCCGCTGGGCGTTCGAGCGGAGCACCCGGACACGTTCGTGCTGCAGCTGATCGATCGATCGCCCGAGGTCGTCCGTGCTTCGATGAAGGAGGTGAGGAATCGGCTCAGGCACCCGCCTCAAACCGCCGAACGATTGGTGGAACGGCTTCGCGATCACGGCCTTGTCGGTACGGCCGCATGGTTGCACGGGCACATCGAGCACCTGTGATTGTTCCCGACCGACCCCCGCGTACCCTGCGCACGTGCCGGATCAGACGAACGAAGCCTTGCCGGTGGGGCGCGCCGCGAATCCGGCCGCCCCGCCCACCGCGCCCGTCCCCGTGCCTCCGCGGTCGCGCGTGCCGGGCTGGATTCCGGTCGCCGCGGTCGTGCTGTGCACCGCCCTCGTGCTTGCGATGGTGGTCGCGTTCGTCACCTTTCTTGGATTTGCGGTCCTTCCCGCGATGAACCAAGGGCCGCCTCCGGCTTCGGCCGGCATCCCGAATGCCTACGCCGCCGCGCAGGTGGCGCCGGCGCCGCTGACGGTGGAGGGCGTGGCGGTGCAGGACGCGCTGGATGCCGGTGACCTGGAGCGCGCGCAGCAGCTGGCCGACGAGTTGCTCGCGCGGCACCCCGATTCCGCGGAGGCGAAGCTCCTGCACGCGACCGTCGCGCTGCAGCAATCGATCGAGGCCGGCGGCACGGCCGAGGCGGACCGCGTCCTG
>JBEIFT010000307.1:0-2756 GCA_040382255.1 Phycisphaeraceae bacterium | reverse complement strand
GCAGGCGCAGGGCGGCGGCCCGGCTTGGCGGCGCGGGAACCGGCGCGGGCCTTCGGAGCCGCGGACGCGGCGGATGCACCGCGCTTCGCGGCGCGCGCCGGCTTCGCGGGCTTGGCGGGCTTCGCGGGCTTGGCGGTCTTCGAGGCCTTCGCGGCCTTCGCAGGCTTCGCGATCCTGGCAGGCTTCACCTTCTTCGCGGGCTTCGCCTTGGACGCGGGGGCCGCCTTCGCGCGCGCACGCTTCGCGGCGCTGGGCTTCGCGGCCTTGGCGGGCTTCGGCGCCGGACGTGCCTTCCGCGCACGGCGCGGCTTCGCACGCACCGGCGTGCCCTCGCCGCCGACCTCGGCCGCGCGCGGCGAGGCCACGCCGTCGAACAGCTCGCACGGCATGCCCCAGCGCTCCAGCAGGCCGCGGGCCAGCTCGCGGTAGTCGCCGGCGCCCGGGCAGCGCGGCGCGTAGTCGAAGATCGTCATCCCGAAGCTGGGCGCCTCGGCCAGCTTGATGTTGCGGCGCACCGGCGGGTCCATCACGCGCGCGGCGCTCCACGGCACGTCCGTGCCGCGGAACTGCGCCAGCTGCGCCTCGATCTCGCCGATCACCGCGCGCGCGTGGCCGGAATTCGGATCGTGCATGCACAGCAGGATGCCGGTGACGCGGATCAGCGGGTTCAGGCCCTGCGCGACCAGGTGCACCGTCTGCAGCAGCTTCTCCAGCCCGCGCAGCGGCAGGTAGTGCGCCTGCATGGGCACGAAGACCTCGTCGGCGACGGTCAGCGCGTTGACGCTGAGCACGCCCAGGCTGGGCGGGCAGTCCAGCAGGATCACGTCATAGTCGCCGAGGACCGGCTCCAGCTTGCGCCGCAGCACGGTCTGCATGCCGTCCTGGTGCGCCAGCGCGCCCTCGACCAGGGCCAGCTCCGTGACGGCCGGGATGAAGTCGAGCCCGGGACGCGCGTTCGCCAGCACGTCGCGGACGCCCACGGCAGGGTCCATCAGCAGGTCGTGCACGGTCGGCTGCTCGGGCTGCGCCTCGACGCCGAAGTGCAGCGAGAGGTTCGACTGCGGGTCCAGGTCGATCAGCAGCACCCGGCACCCGAAGCGCGCGAGCGCAGCGCCCAGGTTGACGGTGGAGGTGGTCTTGCCGACGCCGCCCTTCTGGTTGAGGAGCGCGACGATGTGCGGGCGCGGCGCGGGCGCGGCGGTCGGGGCAGGTGCCTCGGTCGCCGGCTGCCCGGGCTGCGTGTGGTCGTACTCCGTCTCGTGCATCGCGGGTGCGAGTATAGGTGGCGCCGCGGGCGGGCCCCTCAGCGCTCGATGCCCCGCCACGTGCCCAGGTCGACGAGCACGGGCGCGGGTTGCGGCGTCCACGCCGGCAGCGCGATGGCCGCGGTCTGGCGCGGCAGGCCCGCGCCGGGGCTGCGCGCGACGGCCAGCATCATGGGCCGCGCGGGAAGCGTCTCGGATGGCAGCCACGCCTCGGGGATCTCGATGCGCACGCGCCAGCGGTCGTCCCACGCCAGGAAGCCGGCGGCGGCACCGTCGTCGCTGCCGCCGTCGACGGTGAGCGTGCCGGAGGCACGCACGCGCACGGTGCGCATCGGGTCCGACGGGTCGCCGACCACGAACCACACCTCGTCGGCGTCGGGCTCGGGCGCTCCGGCCGGCCGCATGCAGTCGACGAAGAGCTCCCAGTGCCCCTGCCGGCGGCGCAGCCACGCGGACGTGGCCCAGGCGGGATCGCACGGCGTGATGGTGCCGGCCTGCGCGTCGGCGAGCGTCAGCGGCGGCAGGAACGCGCCGAACGAAAGGCCCGGCGGGCGCACCGGGTATTCGCGGCCGCCGACGGCGCGCGTGGTGCGGAGCGTGCCGTCCGCGATCGCGAGCTGCTCGGCGCGCAGCCGGTCGGGGTTCACGGCGTCGGTGGTGGGCGCCAGCGCGGCGCGGTCGATCCACGCGCGGACGACGCTGCGCGGCGGCACCGGCACGGCCACGGGCACCGCGTCCACGGGCGCGCCGACCCACGTGAAGCGCAGCACGCGTTCGCCGGACGTCGGGTTCGCCAGCGCGATTCGCACGCGCTCGCCGGCGTCGGCCTCGACCCACGCGGTGACGGTCCAGCGCGCGCGCAGCCAGCTGAGCGCCGCCTGCGCGACGTCCTGGTCGCCGCGCTCGGAATCGATCAGGATCGCCAGCAGCGAGCGCAGCTCGGCGGGGCGCGCGATCCAGGCGGCGACGTCACGGTTGGTCTCGCGGTCCTTCGCCACGGCGACGAGCGATTCGAGCAGCTCGTCGTGCACGCCCTGGCTGGAGCGGCGCACGCGTTCCAGGCCGCCGCGCCACAGGCCCTCGACGTGGCGGGCCCACAGGCGCTCCGGCGCCGCACCGCGCGGGTCGCCCGCGCGCATGCCCTGCGAGGCGGCAAGCAGCGACCAACGCCAGTACTCGTCGGGCGTGCTCGGATCGGGGCGGTCGTCGGCGGGCGCGGGCGCGACCGGCAGGATCGCCGCGTCGGCGCGCACGCGCACGGGCAGCGGCAGCCAGTTGGCGCGGACGGCGCGGCCGGCGACCTCCAGCGAGCCCTCGCCGGACGCGGGAAGTTCCAGCAGCGCGAACACGGCGCCGGAGGACTCCGGCGGCTCGCCCGGCGGAAGCTCATCGACGCCGCGCACCGCGACGCGGCCGGGAGAGTGCGTCCACCCACGCGCGCCGTCGGGCGCCGCCGCGCCCACCCAGACGACGGGCGCCGTGGTGCGCAGG
>JBEIFT010000306.1:0-2756 GCA_040382255.1 Phycisphaeraceae bacterium | reverse complement strand
CGTCCGGCCGGACGCCAGCAGCAGCTCCATGCCCGCGTGCAGGGGCTCAAGGTGCGCGACGGCGTCGCGCACCAGGCACACCTGCGCGCCGGTCGTCGCCAGCTCGTGCGCCACCAGCTGGCTGAAGTAGGCCCCGAACAGCGCGCGCGGCGCGAAGTCCTCGGCGCCCCAGCGGCCCGGGAAGCGCTCGCCCAGCCACGCGTGGAACGCGCCAGGCTCCGAGGGGAACGCGCCCATGCGCGCCGCGGGGACGTTCAGCAGGTGATCGGCATCGCAGCCGCCGTAGGCCACGCCCGGCGCGCTGCGAGGCCGGCGCTCGAAGACCGCGATGCGCGCGTGCGGCATCGCACGGCACAGGTGCACCATCGCCATCAGGCCCGCGAAGCCGCCGCCCACGACCGCGACGTCCACCTCGGTGGGCGCCGCGTCGGACCAGGGCAGCGGAACGGGTTGCGACGAGAGCGCCATGCGGCCTCCGATCAGACCATGCGCGATCCCGCGGCGCGCGCCGCGGCGACGATCCGGTCCGCGGTCCGCACCGCGGCGAAGCCGTCCTCGGCGTCGACGAACGGGCGGCGGCCCTCGCGGATCGATGCGACGAAGTCCTCGGCCTGCAGGCGCAGCGGCTCGCCGGGGCCGACGCCCAGCGGCTCCACCTGCAGCAGGTCCAGGAAGTTCAGGTGGCTCAGGTCCGCGCCCTGCTTCAGCAGCTCGCGCACCTCGGCGATCTTGCCGGCGTTCGCGCCCTTGCGCGCCACGGTGCCCTTGCGGTCCACGAAGTCCGCGCTCACGTACGTGTCGTCGCTCATCACGCGGATCTTGCGCTCGGTCTTCATCGCGATGCGGCTGGCGGTGACGTTCGCCACCGGCGTGTACCCATCGGCCATGCGCGGGAATTCCAGGCGCGCGTTGCAGACGTCCTCGGCCTCGCCCAGCACGCTCACCGCGCTGGCGCGGACCTCGACGGGCTCGGCGCCGAAGAGCATCAGCAGCACGTCGATGTCGTGGATCATCATGTCCAGCACCACGCCCACGTCGACGCTGCGGAAGGTCATCGGGCTGACGCGGTCGACCTCGACGAAGCGCGGGACGAGGCCCAGCTTGCGCACCGCGACCATCACGGGGTCGTAGCGCACCACGTGGCCCACCTGCAGCATCGCGCCGCTGCGCTTGGCGGCGTCGGCGATCGCGCGCGCCTCCTCGGGCGTCGAGGCCAGCGGCTTCTCGATCATGCAGTGGATGCCCTTCGCCAGCAGCTTCTCGGCAGCCGCGCGATGGTGCACCGTGGGCGTGGCGATCGTCACGACGTCGACGCCCGCCTCGATCAGCTGCTCGACGGCGTCGTAGCCCTTGCCGCCGTACTGGTCGATCACCTGCTGGCGGCGCTCGGTCGACGTGTCGACCACGCCGACGAGGTCGCAGCCCTCCACCTGCGTCCAGAGACGCGCGTGGTGACGGCCCATCTTGCCGACCCCGATCACGCCGCAGCGCAGGGTCCCGGTGGTGGTGGCGGTGGTCATGTCTCGGTTCTCCGTTGGGATCTCAGGCGTGCACCATGGCGTGCGCGACGGCGGCGCGGAACATCCGCAGCCCCAGCGGCTCGCCCTGCAGGTGCCCGTGCGGCAGACGCGTCCACTGCGGGTGCTGCGTCCAGCGCGTGTAGCGCTCGGGGTGCGGCATCAGGCCGAACACCAGCCCGCTGCGGTCGCAGATGCCGGCGATGCGGCGCATGCTGCCGTTGAAGTGGTCGTCGGCGTGGTAGCGCAGCGCCACCTGGCCGTTGGCCTCCAGCGCGTCCAGCACGGCGTCGTCGGCCACCAGGCGGCCCTCGCCGTGTGCGCTGGGCAGCAGGCCGGCCAGGCCGTCGCACGCCAGGCCCGCGGTCCACACGCAGCGCGTGTTCTGCGGGACCTCGACGCGCGTCCACGCGTCGCGGAACACCGCGCGCTCGTTCTGCGCCAGCGCCACGGTGGGCGCGGCGGCCTGCGCGGGCCAGTCGGCGCCGGCGTCGGGGCCGGGCAGCAGGCCGGCCTGCACCGCGATCTGGAACCCGTTGCACGGGCAGATGACGGGCACGCCGCGCTCGATCGCCGCGGCCATCGCGGGGTAGACCTCGCGGCGCATCAGCGCGCCCATGATGCGGCCCGCGGCGATGTCGTCGCCGTAGCTGAAGCCCCCGGGCAGGCCGATCAGCTGGTAGCGGTCGATCCGCGAGGGGTCGCGCATCAGCTCGCCCAGCAGCACCGCTTCCGGCGCGGCGCCCGCGGCGGCGAACGCCTGCATGAGCTCCAGGTCGCAGTTGATGCCCGGCGCGGTGATCACCAGCGCGGCAGGTCCGTTGCTTGCGTGCGTTCCGTGCGCCATGGTCATCCTCCCGTCGGCGCGTTCCACGCCGCACGCAGGTCGGTCACGTCGATCCGTTCGTGCGCCGTGCGCGGCCCCACGACGCCCAGGCGCCGGTCCGCGGTCACGGTTCCGATCACCGCGTGGGCGATTCCCGCAAGCGCGGCGGTGGTGCCCGCCAGGTGCGCGGGGTCCACTTCCAGCAGGTAGCGGTGCGGGTCCTCGGCGAACGCGCGGCACTCGTCGGGCACGTCCGCGCCCGCGGCCACCGGCACGTGCGCCAGGTCGATCTCGGCGCCCAGGTCGCCGGCGATGCACATCTCGGCCACCGCGGGCAGCAGGCCGCCCTCGCTCAGGTCGTGCGCGCTGCGCACCGCGCCGCGCGCGATGCACGCCGCGACCGCCGCCGCGGT
>JBEIFT010000305.1:0-2765 GCA_040382255.1 Phycisphaeraceae bacterium | reverse complement strand
GGCTCGCGCGGGCCGCGGTCCTTGGCGGCGGCCTCGGGCGGCGTGCCGCCGTCCGCGACGTCGCCGCCGGCCAGCGGCAGGCTCTTCCAGTCGGTGCCCACCTTGAACCACACCGCGCCGCCGGGCAGGTCCCAGCGGACCTCGCCCACGCGGCCGCCGCGCTCGCGGACGCCGGCGGACTGCAGGCGCTGCACCTCGTCGGCCCCGGGCAGCTCCTTGAAGGGCACGAACTGCGCGCCGGCGCACGGCGCGAGCATGGAAACGAGCGCCGCCGCGGCAAGCGCGAGCGGCTGGCGTGCACGGATGGTCATGTCTGGCTCCGGGGGTCGGGGTGGATCAGTCGAACGCGGTCATGCCGCGGAACGCGCCGTAGCGGTCGTCGATCTGGCCGGCGTCCAGCCGGTTCAGGCGGTCGAGGCCGAATGCCTCGATCGTGAAACTGGCGAGCACCGTGCCCCACGCCATCGCGTGGCGCAGCGTGTGGAAGTCGGTGCGGCCGCTGCGCGCGACGTGGGCCATGAAGCCTCCCGCGAAGGTGTCGCCCGCGCCGGTGGGGTCCACCACCTGCTCGAGCGACGCCGGGTACGCGGGCACGCTGGCGACGCCGTCGCGGTGGATCAGCACCGCGCCGTGCTCGCCCTTCTTGATGACGATGAACTGGCGCGGGCCGCCCTTCAGGATGCGGTGGCCCGCAGTGACGACGTTGGTGCAGTCGGTCAGCTGCATCGCCTCCTCGTCGTTCATGATCACGCCGTCGACCTCGGACAGGAGCTGCATCAGCTCGGGCCGCGCGATGTTGATCCACAGGTCCATCGTGTCGCACACGGCCAGCTGGCGGCCGGGGAACTTGCGCAGCAGGTCCAGCTGCACCAGCGGGTGCGTGTTCGCCAGGAAGACGAACTTGCTGTCCTGGTACTTCGCGGGCACCGCGGGCGGCGCCTCCTCCAGCACGCCCAGGCGCGTGAAGAGCGTCTCGCGACGGTTCATGTTCTCCAGGTAGCGGCCGCCCCAGGCGAAGGTCTCGCTGCCGGGACGGCGCTCCAGGCCATCCAGGCACACGTTGCGGAACGCGCGCAGCTGGCGCTCGTGCGCCTCGGGCCAGTCGCCGCCCACGGCGCCGACCACGCGCACCGGCGAGAGGAAGCTGGACGCCGCCGCGAAGTACGCGCAGCTGCCGCCGAGGACGCCGGACGCCTCGCCGGTGGGTGCGTGGAGGGTATCGATGCCGATGGTGCCGGTGACGAGGAGGGACATCGCCGCAAGTGTACGCGGGCGTGCGGCGGAAACGGCACGCCGGGCGCATGGATGCGCCGGGCGCGCGGGCGCGCTCACTCCTCGTCGGAGACGCCGCCGCTGGACCAGCCCAGGCCGAGCGGAAGGCCCAGCAGCGTGCCGGCGGCCACGTCGAGCGGCATCGCGAGCGACCAGCCCGGCACCGCGCGCGCGATGACGGCGCGGTCGAGCGGGCCGGGCAGGCTTCCGGCGGTGATCAGCTGCGCCACGCCGACGGCCAGGACGGGCGCCGCGAAGAGCAGGATGGGCTGCGAATCGCCCAGCAGGCGGCGGCAGACGGTGCCGATGAACATCGCGCCGGCGGCGGCGGCGAAGATGGACTGGCCCTTCATCTCGCTGCGGTCGGCGATCCACAGCGCGGCGACGGCAACCAGGCCCAGCAGCATGCTGCGGAGCGCGTCGGCGTTCACGACCTCGTTGCGGAACGGGCCCTTGGGGTCGCGCGCCGGGATGTCGGGCAGCGGGCCCGAGACGCGGAAGACGACGATCGAGATGACCGCGACCGCAAGGCCCCACGCGACCGTCTCGAGCGCGACGGGCCGCAGGCTGCCGCCGCCGAAGGCGATGTCCATCACGGTGCCGCTGCGCATCGACACCACGGCCAGGCCGCAGCCGACCACGAAGAGCCCGACGGCCGCATTGATGAGCCGCCCCACCACCGCGCCGACGATGGTGCACGCCGCGACGCCCGCGAGCATCGCCGCCGCGGCGGTCCCCGGGTGCAGCGCATCGGCCATCGAGGGTCCGACGACGCCGCGCGCGCTCGAGAGGAACGGGATCACCGGCACCATCAGCAGGAGCACGAGGACGATCCCGGCGCCCAGGACGGAGTAGCGGATGGAGGCGCTCTTCATGGGTGCGTGTGGTACCTGCGCGCGCCGGGCGGCGCAAGGCCGCGACGAGGCGGGCGCGGAGCGGGCGGCGCGCGGAAGCGCGTATCTTGCCCCGCGCATGGCAAACGCCCCGACCGGAACGCTGGTGCTTGACGGATCGCCGCTCCTGATCGACGACGTCGTCGCGGTGGCGCGCGCCGGCCGGTCCGTGGCGCTGGCGCCCGCGGCACGCGCGCGCGTGGCCGAATCGCGCACCGCGCTCGAGCGCCGCATGGCGGGCGGCGAGGCGCTCTACGGCATCAACACGGGCTTCGGCTCGCTGGCGCGCAAGCGCATCCCCAGCGAGAGCCTGGCGGAGCTGCAGGTCAACCTGGTGCGCAGCCACGCCGCGGGCGTGGGCGAGCCGCTCTCCGCCGCCGAGGCACGCGCGATGGTGCTGGTGCTGGCGGCGAGCCTGGCGCGCGGGCACAGCGCGGTGCGGCCGGAACTGGTCGAGCTGCTGGTCGGCATGCTGAACGCGGGCGTCGCGCCGGTGATCCCCGAGGTCGGCTCCGTGGGCGCCAGCGGCGACCTGGCGCCGCTCTCGCACCTGGCGCTCGTCCTGATGGGCGAGGGTGAGGCGTGGCACCGCGGCGAGCG
>JBEIFT010000304.1:0-2784 GCA_040382255.1 Phycisphaeraceae bacterium | reverse complement strand
CGCGGCACCGGCCGCGCCGCCGGCCGCCGCAGCACCGGCCGCCGACCCGACGCGCCCGACCAGCCCCAGCGTGCGGTAGATCCGCCGCGTCGCGTCGGTCTTGTTCAGCGTGTAGAAGTGGATCCCGTCCACGCCGCGGTCCAGCAGGTCGCGCGCCTGCTCGGTGGCCCAGTGGATGCCGACGTTCGCGACGGATTCGGGGTCGTCCTGGCAGCGCTGCAGCGCGCGCAGGAGCGGTGCGGGAAAGCGCGCGCCCGCGGCCAGTTCCGCCATGCGGCGCAGGCCCGCGATGCTGGTGATCGGCATGAGCCCCGCGATGACCGGCACCTTGATGCCGGCCAGCGCGCAGCGGTCGCGCCAGTCGAAGAACGCTCGGTTGTCGAAGAACAGCTGCGTGACGATGAAGTCCGCGCCGGCGTCGACCTTCGCCTTCAGGTGGTCCATCTGCACGAGCGTGTTGGGCGTCTCGGGGTGTCCCTCGGGGAAGCCCGCGACGCCGATGCCGAAGCCGCGCCGGTCGGGGTGGCGGCCGGCCTCGTTGAACGCACGGATCGCGCGCACCAGGTCGGCGGCGTACCGGTAGTGACCGGGCGCCGTGGGTGCGCCGCCCTTGGGCGGGTCGCCGCGCAGCGCCAGCAGGTTGCTGACCCCGCGCGCGGCGTAGCCCTGCAGGATGCCCGCGATGTCGGATTCGGTGTGCCCCACGCACGTCAGGTGCGGGATCGGGGCCAGCTTGGTCTCGGCGTGCAGGCGGCCGACCAGCGCGTCGGTCTGCGTGCGCGTGCTGCCGCCCGCGCCGTAGGTGACGCTGACGAACGAGGGGTGCAGCGCCTCGAAGTCCGCGATGGTGGCGAACAGCTCGTCCCAGCCCGCGTCGGTGCGCGGCGGGAAGAACTCGAAGCTGGCGGTCATGCCGTCCCTTGCCAGGACGTCACGGATGTGCATCGCCGCAGTCTAGGGCCTTGGCGCGGCCGGGCTACAC
This sequence comes from Phycisphaeraceae bacterium, assembly GCA_040382255.1. Lineage (GTDB taxonomy): Bacteria > Planctomycetota > Phycisphaerae > Phycisphaerales > SM1A02 > UBA966. The sequence goes on along the minus strand of JBEIFT010000304.1, from coordinate 1,802 downwards.
TCGTCCCGCCATGCCGGGCCGATCGCGCATCCCCAAGCCGACCGCGCAGCGGATGAGCCTGTACCTGCGGGAACTGGAGCAGCGGGCCGCCGAGGGCCGCCGCACCGTCAGCAGCCGCCAGCTGGGCACCGCGGCCGGCACCACCGACGCACAGGTCCGGAAGGACCTCGGCTCGGTCGCGCACGTCGGCCGTCCGGGCGTGGGCTACGAGATCGCGTCGCTCACCGAGGCGATCCGGTCGCTGATCGGCGTGGTGCAGCCGTGGCGCGCGGCGATCGTGGGTGCGGGCAACATCGGCCGCGCGCTGGCGGCGTACCGGCGCTTCCACGACCACGGCTTCGAGATCGCCGCCATCTTCGACCAGCAGCCGGGCGTGGTCGGGGCGCGCATCTCGGGACTGCAGGTGCGGGGCATGCGCGACCTGAAGGACGTGATCGCGCGCGAGCGCATCCGCATCGGCATCATCGCCGTGCCGCCCGAGGCCGCGCAGGACGTCGCGCAGGCGCTGGTCGCCGCGGGCGTGCGCGGGATCCTGAACTTCGCGCCGCGGCGCCTGAGCGTGCCCGAGGGCGTGCCGACCGTGGACGTGGACTTCCGTTCCGCGCTGGAACGGCTGGCCTTCGAGGTCTCCGAGCAGGAAGCCGAGGACGCATGATGCGCACGTTGCGAACGATGGCCGCGGCCGGTTGCCTGGCGGCGCTTGCGTGCGCCGGCTGCCGCGCCACGCTGGTGCCCCCGGATGGCGAGGACCCGGCGCGCGTGCAGGTGCAGGCGCTGGAACGCAAGGTGGCCGCGCTGGAGGCCCGCAACGCGGAGCTGGGCGCTCAGCTGGCGGCCCTGCGTGCGCAGACCGGCAGCCAGGTGCCCGAGGATGTGCTGGTGGCCACGCCGCGGCTGGTCTCGGTGGCGCTGGTGGGGACGTCCAGCGTGACCCCGGCTTCCGGCGACCCGCCCGCGGGCGCCGCGGCGCATGTCGTGGTCGAGACCCGCGACGGCATGGGCCGCTTCGTCCAGGTGGCCGGCCACGCCGAGGTGGCCGTGACGCTGGCGCCCGTGCGCGGCGACCCACGCGTGCTGGGCCGCCGCACCGTCACGCCCGCGGAGCTGCGCGACGCCTACCGCGCCGGCCTGATGGGCACGCACTACACGATCGACGTGCCGCTGGAGCTGCCCGCCGGGCTGGCGGCCGGCACGCCGCTCTCGGTGACCCTGGAGGTGACCGACGGCTGGACTGGCGAGGTCCATCGCGCCGCCGGGATGCTGCGCGCGCCGTGACCCCGAAGCCCCGGCTGGCTACGATCCGCGCCGCGATGTCCACCCGGACCCGAATGCTCGCCCGCCTGTCCGCGCCGCTGGCCGCCCTTGCGCTGCTGGCCGCGGGCGGCTGCCAGAAGTCGCTGTTCCCGGCCGACACCCCGCGGACGCAGTTCGAGCGCTTCGACACCATGCGTGCCGGGGCCGCGCCCACGCAGGAACCCGACGTCTTCGGCGCCAAGCAGCCCGCGCTGCGCGCCCGCCTGACGCCCCAGACCCCGACGACCACGCAGTCGCCGTGATCGCGCGACTGCAGCATGCCGTGCCGCGTGGCCGATGAGGGCAGGGTGAATTCGGTGTCCGCCGCTGCCCCTTCCGTGAACCAGTCCACCCCTGCCGCGCGCGCCGCGCCGGCCGCCGATCCGCGCCGTCGATGGCGGCGCGCAGCGGTCGTGTGGGGGCTCTTCGGCTGCGCCAGCCTGGTGGCCGTCGGCACGCTGCGCCTGGGCACCGCCGCTGCGCCGCATGCGCCGTCCGCCGTCCGCGTG
>JBEIFT010000303.1:0-2820 GCA_040382255.1 Phycisphaeraceae bacterium | reverse complement strand
GCGGGCGGGACCGGCGCGGACTGGGCGGCGAGCGAGAGCAGGGCGACGTGGAGGGCTTCGAGCGGCATGGGTGGGGCTCCGGGGGAGAGCGTATCGGCCTCGGCGGTATCCTCGCACCCGATGAACCACGCCCCCGAGCATCGCGGCAACCACTCGCACGCCCAGCACGGCCACGGGGAGCGCCCGCGGCGCATGTCCGGCGCGCACCTGCTCAAGCTGTTCCTGCTGAACGTCGTGCTGTTCGGGGCCTGCGGCGCGTTCGCCGGCCTGATCGTCGGCGACTGGGTGCCGCGCGAGGGCCAGATGCGATTCCTGGCGGCCGTGGGCCTGGTGCCGCTGGTGCTGGCGGTCGTCGCGACCATCGCGCATGCGTGGGCCGGCAAGTGGACGTCCGCCGACACGATGTCCGAGCGCTTCTTCGGCGGGCGCCCGGAGTGACGCCGGTGCGCCCTGCGGATCCCGAACGTCGGCAGGCGCTGGTTGCGCTCGGCAGCGCCCTCGGGGCGGCCACGGCCGGCGTGGTGCTGGCCGGGTGCGCGGGGTCCGCAGGTTCCGGCGCGGCCGTGCCTGCGGCGGCCGGCGGAGCCGATGGTCCGGCACCGACGATGCGCCGCATCACGCTGGCGCAGTGGTCCCTGCACCGTGCGCTGAAGTCCGGCGCGATGACCAACCTGGACTTCCCGAAGGTCGCGCGCGGCACCTACGGCATCCACAACGTCGAATTCGTCAGCACGTTCTTCGGCGGCCGCGTGGCCGACGAGTCGTACCTGCGCGAGCTGCGCGGCGTGGCCGACGGCGAGGGCGTGCGCTGCGTGCTCATCATGGTCGACGGCGAGGGCGACCTGGGCGCGACCGACCCGTCCGCGCGCCGCGACGCGGTCGAGCGCCACGTGCGCTGGCTGCACGCGGCGAAGGCGCTCGGGTGCTTCGCGATCCGCGTGAACGCGCGCGGCGAGGGCCTGCCCGAGCAGCAGCTCTCCTGCTGCGCCGACGGCATCGGAGCGCTGGCCGACCGCGGCGCGGAGCTCGGGCTGGACGTGATCGTCGAGAACCACGGCGGCGTCAGTTCCAACGGCACCTGGATGGCGGCGCTCATGCGCGGGATCGCGCGGAGCAACTGCGGCACGCTGCCGGACTTCGGCAACTTCAGGCTCAGCCCGACCGAGCAGTACGACCGCTACAAGGGCGTGGCCGAGATGCTTCCGTGGGCCCGCGACGTCAGCGCCAAGAGCTACGGCTTCGATGCCGACGGGAACGAGACGACCATCGATTACGCGCGGATGTTCAAGGCGCTCGACGAGGCCCGGTACACGGGCTGGATCGGGATCGAGTTCGAGGGCAAGACCATGTCCGAGCACGACGGGATCCTGGCCACCAAGCGCCTGATCGAGCGGTTCGGCGCACGCGCCTGACGCGTGGCGCGGGTGCCGGGGGTTGCCGTACACTTTCCGCCCCCCATGAGCCACGACAGCCACGCCCACGTCCCCACCGGCCACCGTCGCGACAAGGTCGTCCTCATCACCGGCGCCGGCGGCGAGATGGGCCACGGCCTCATCGACGCGCTGGCGAAGCAGGGGCGGCAGATCGTCGCCATCGACATCCGCGAGCTGGACCCCGCCGTGCGCGAGCACTGCCGCAGCGCCTACGTCGGCGACATCTGCGACGCGGGCCTGCTGGATCGCCTGCACGCGCAGTACGAGATCGGCGAGATCTTCCACCTGGCGGCGCTGCTGTCCACGCGCGGCGAGTTCGCGCCCGAGGTCGCGCACCAGGTGAACGTGGGCGGCACGCTCAACCTGCTGAAGCTGGCCGCCGAGCAGGCCCGCAGCCACGGGCAGCGCGTGAAGTTCATGTTCCCCAGCTCGATCGCCGCGTACGGCATGCCGAGCCTGGACGTGAAGCGCGCCAACAAGGTGGTCGGCGAGGACCAGTTCACGCACGCGCACACGATGTACGGCGTGAACAAGCTGGCCGGCGAGGAGCTGGGCCGCTACTACCAGGACCACTACCGCAAGCTGGCGAAGGACCGCACGGCCGAGCCGATCGACTTCCGCTCGATCCGCTTCCCGGGCATCATCTCGAGCGACACCGTCCCCAGCGGCGGCACCAGCGACTACGGCCCGGAGATGATCCACGTCGTGGCGCAGGGCAAGCCGTACCAGTGCTTCGTGCGCCCGGACACGCGCATCCCGTTCATGACCATGCCCGAGGCGATCGACGCGCTGCTGCGCCTGGCCGCCGCCGACAAGCGCCGCCTGACCCGCGACGTCTACAACGTCTCGTGCTTCAGCCCGACCGCCGCGGACTTCGAGCGCATGGTGAAGCGCGCCTTCCCGGCCGCCGAGGTCACGTTCGTCCCCGACCTGGGCCGGCAGGCGATCGTCGACAGCTGGCCCGAGGAGTGCGACGACTCCGCCGCCCGCCGCGACTGGGGCTGGACGCCGACCTACACGTTCGAGAGCGCCTTCGAGCAGTACCTGATGCCGAAGATCCGCGCCCGCTACGGCGCGCCGACGCACGCGTGAAATTGGGTTCGGGGTAGCCCGGTACCGATTTCCGTGGATGGCGGAGAGGCAGTGCGTGGTTGCCGCGCCCTATCGCTGCGCTTGGCCTTCGAGGCATTGCGTGGTCGCCGCGCCCTTTCGCTGCGCTTGGCCCCCTCCTCCGCGAACTTCCTCGCTCCACCAGGTTCCGCTCGTCATCGTGTTCGGCTGGCTCGGCACGTGGCACGACCCGGGCCGAATCGGACCGTGGTACGCGTGCCTCGCGGCCTCGTACGTCGCTGCGGAGGGGGCCAATGCTCGCTGCGGGCGCTCGCCG
>JBEIFT010000302.1:0-2851 GCA_040382255.1 Phycisphaeraceae bacterium | reverse complement strand
GCGCGCATCGAGGCGGGCACGCCGCTCTTCCACGTCGACTACGGGCCGGACAACCTGCCGCACGAGACCGGCGTGATCGGCACGCGGACCAGCTTCCGGAAGGGCTGCTACCTGGGCCAGGAGGTCGTCGCGCGCATGGAGAGCCTTGGCAAGCCGAAGCAGCGGCTGGTGGGCGTGCGATTCGGCGGCGAGGCGCTGCCGGTGGCGGGAGCGCCGGTGTTCGAGCGCGCGGCCGACGGCACGCCCGGCAACCCGGTGGGCACGATCACCAGCAGCACGCTGAGCCCGATGCTGGGCGCGGCGTGCGTCGGGTTCGCGATGGTGCGCACGGCCCATGCCGAGCCCGGCACGGTGCTTGCGGTGCCCGCCGACGGCGAGCGCGCCGAGGCGACGGTGCAGCCCTCGCTGCGCACGCTGCCTGCGGAGGCGACGGCATGATGCAGCAGTCCCCGGCCGACGGCGATCCGATCGAGGGCGTCCCCAGCGCGCGCGGCGGCGTGAAGCCCGAGGCCGGCATGCGCATCACGCCCGAGGTGATGCTCTTCGTGGGCGGCGCGATCCTGACGGTGGCGCTGTTCGCCGTGTTCATCCCGTTCTGCGTGAAGGTGTGGCGCGAGGACAGCGCGCGCCGGCGCGCGGGCGGCGGCGGTGGGGGGGCGGCGTGAGCGCGCATGCGGCGAACGCCGTGCGCATCACCGAGGTCGGCCCGCGCGACGGGCTGCAGAACGAGCGCACGCCCGTGCCGACCGAGGCCAAGATCGCATTCGTCGATGCGCTCTCGGAAGCCGGATTCCCAGAGATCGAGGTCTCGAGCTTCGTGAGCGCCGCGCGCGTCCCGCAGCTGGCCGACGCGGCACAGGTGTTCGCGGCGATCCGCCGGCGCCCCGGCACGCTCTACAGCGCGCTGGTGCCGAACGAGCGGGGGCTGGAGGGCGCGCTGGCGGCGCGTGCCGACAAGGTGGCGGTGTTCGCCTCGGCCAGCGAGGGCTTCAGCCAGCGGAACACGGGCGGCAGCATCGACGAGGTGCTGGCGCGCTTCGGGCCCGTGGTGCGCGGCGCGCGCGCGGCGGGGCTGCCCGTGCGCGGCTACGTCAGCTGCGTGGTGCGGTGCCCGTACGACGGCCCGGTGGCGCCGGCGCAGGTGCGGTCGGTGGTCGACCGGCTGCTGGCGGCCGGCGTGGACGAGATCGACCTGGGCGACACGATCGGCGCGGCCGATCCCGACGACATCGCGCGGCTCTACGACGGCCTGCAGGGGTGCGTGGCGCCGGGCGCGACGACGCTGCACCTGCACGACACGCACGGCACGGCGGTGGCGTGCGCGGCGCGGGCGCTGGAACTGGGCGTGCGCAGCTTCGATTCGAGCGCCGGCGGGCTGGGGGGCTGCCCGTTCGCGCTGGGCGCGAAGGGCAACGTGGCGACGTCGGCGCTGCTGGAACTGTGCGCGGCGCGTGGTCACGCAACCGGCGTGGACGCCGCGGCCGTGGCGCGCGCGATCGCGCCGATCGTCCAGCTCCTGCGCGCGGACGCCAGGTAGCGCCATTCGCCGCGGCGGCGGACCAGCGGCACGAGCACGACTTCCTCGCCCTCGACCAGCACCGCGTGCGGCGTGCCCGGGAACGTGAAGCTGCCGGTGTTCAGTACCAGCCGGCCGCGGATCGACCACGCGCCGGCGCGGTGCGAGTGGCCGCAGGCGATCACGTGCGCCGCCGGCGCGGCGGGGCCCAGCGAATCGAGGAAACGCACCGCCAGCTCGGGGAAGATCCGCCAGAAGCCGATCACCTCGGTGCACTTCCACGGGCGCATGGCCATCCACGCGAGCTCGGCCATCGGCTGCTTGGCGGCGTCGTGCCGGCGTTCGAGCCGCGCGGCGTGCTGCGAGGCCAGCAGCGTGCGCTGGGGCTCGGCGTGCGCGGACAGCTCCGAGTGGGCGCGCGCGAACTCCGCGCCCACCGCCGCGGCATGGGGCGACCACGGCGCGATGGCGGGGTGGAACGCGTGGCCGTGCGTCAGCACCACGGCGCCCCCGGCGCGCCGTTCGAGCAGCGTCCCGGCGTCTGGGTCGTGGTTGCCGGCGATCATCGTGAGGCGCGTGCCTGTGCGCGCGGTGACGTCGCGCAGCCCGGCCAGGGCCCCGGCGGCTGCATCCGCGAACACCGGCGTGGCGGCCTCGGTGGCGTCGCCGTTCAGGACGAGCTCGGTGGCGCCGTCGAGGAGCGGTGCGAGCGACGCCGGGGTCGGCGAGCCGCGGAGCCCAAGGTGCAGGTCGGAGAGGACGACGATCACGGTGCGCTCAGCGGCCGTTGGAGGCGTCCGCCGCGCGGCGCACGGCGATCTCGAGGAGCGCTTCGGGGTCCGTGGCTTCCCACGGCGCGGCCGCGCAGGCGGCATCGACGACCAGCGATCGCGGGCCGTCGCCGGGCAGGCGCGCGACTTCGGCCCGTACGGCGCGGGCCAGTTCCTCGGTGGCGGACTCACGGCCGGTGACCACGACGAAGGCGCCGTCGTCCAGGCGGGCCAGTTCGTCGCCCGGTGCGACGGCCGCGTCCAGCGCGGCGGCGACGCGCGCCAGGAAGGCGTCGTCGACCAGGATCTGCGAGCGGCGGTTCCAGAGCTCCACGTCGACGATGCGCAGGATGCCCACGAACACGGGCTCGCGGCGGATGCGCGCGGCGGCGATGCGGTGCGCGGCCTGCGTGCGCAGGCGCGTCCATGCGGGGAATCCGGTCGCGTCGTCCCACAGGCCGCGCGGTGCGCGGTCGCGTGCGAGCGCGGACAGTTCGAGCCAGCGCGCCAGCCACAGCGCCCACGCCTGGCGCGCGTCGGGCGCGAGCGGCGCGACGAACGCGCG
>JBEIFT010000301.1:0-2851 GCA_040382255.1 Phycisphaeraceae bacterium | reverse complement strand
GTCGCCTGCGCTGCCCGCGCCCGCACCCGCGCCGCCACCCATGTGCACCCGCAGGCTCCGCTCGAACGCGGCGCGCAGCCGATCGCCCTGCCGCGCCGCGCGCTCGGAGAGCCGCTCGGCGTCGTGCACCTCCAGCACCGTCAGCGCCGCCACCATCGCGAGCGTGCCTTCCTGGAACGTCGAGGCATGCACGAACGCGCGCGACATGCTGCCGAACGTCGCGCGCCAGAGGTCGGCGCGCACCATCGCCACGCCCACCGGCACGAACCCGCCCGAGAGCGCCTTCGAGAGCACCACCACGTCCGGCTCGCAGCCCGGGTGGCGGTCCACGGCCAGGAAGCTGCCGGTGCGGCCGATCCCGGTCTGCACCTCGTCCAGCACCAGGAGCGTGCCGTGCGCCCGGCAGAGCCGCGCGGCCTCGGCCAGGTAGCCGGGCGCGGCCTCCTCGCAGGTCTTGCCCTGCACCGGTTCCACCACGAACGCCGCGTGGCGCCGCGAGGCCAGCGCCGCCTCCAGCGCCGGCAGGTCGTTGAACGGCACGATCGCGTGCTCGCCCAGGTCGCCGAAGCCTTCGCGCAGTTCGTCGGTGCCGTTGGCGGCCAGCGCGCCCAGCGTCAGGCCGTGGAAGCCGCGCCCGCAGCCGATCACGCCGCTGCGCCCGGTGGCGCGGCGCGCGAACTTCAGCGCGGCCTCCACCGCCTCGGTGCCCGAGTTGGCGAAGAACGCGTGCGGCAGGTCGCCCGGCATGCGCGCCGCCAGCCGACCGGCCAAGAGCGCGGCAAGGCCGTTCGCCTCGAACCGCACCCAGTTGGGGTGGCCGGAAGCCAGCGCCTCGGTCAGCGCGCGCACGACGGCCGGGTGGTTGCGCCCCAGCGCGTGCACCGCGAAGCCGCCCACGCAGTCCAGGAAGCGGTCACCCCGGTCGTCCACCAGCCAGCAGCCCTCGCCGCGCACCCAGCGGCGGTCCAGCCCGGTCAGCGCGACCAGCTGCAGCAGCTTGGGGTTCAGGTGGCGCGAAGCGTTCGCCCACGCGTCGTGCGACGCGAGGTCCAGGAGGTCGGCGAACGAGGGGTACGTGCCCACGGGCGGCTTACGATAGCCGGATGTGCACCGCGGCCATCGTGCCCACCTACCAGAACGCCGGCACCCTGCCGCGCGTCCTGGCGGACCTGGAGGCGCAGGGCTTCGCGGTGATCGCGGTGGACGACGGCTCCCGGGACGGCACCGCCGAGGTCCTGCGCGCGTGGCAGCCGGGCGGCGCAGGCCGGCACGTCGAGACGCTGCCCACGAACGGCGGCAAGGGCCGCGCGCTGGAGCGCGGGCTGGCACGCGCGCGTGCGCTGGGGTTCACGCGGGCCGTCACCGTGGACGCCGACGGCCAGCACCTGGCCGCCGACGCACGCCGCGTGGCCGACGCGCACGCGGACGGCCTGACCGTGGGCGCGCGCGCCGAGCAGGTGGACGGCTACCCCGCACGCAGCCTCTTCGGCCGCCGCCTGTGGGCGATGGGCGTGCGCGCGCTGACCGGCCTCGGCGTCCCCGACCCGATCTGCGGCCTGCGCGCCTACCCGCTCGACGGCCCCGCCGCCGCCATCCGCTGCCGCAGCGGGCGCTTTGCGTGGGAAGAGGAATGGCTCGTGCGCGCCGCGTGGGCGGAGATCCCCGTGCGCTGGGAGTCGGTCACCACCATCTACCTGCCCCCCGGGCAGCGCGTCAGCCACTGGGCGTGGCACGATTGGGTGCGGAACATCGGTGCGTGGCTGCTGCTCGCCGCCGAACGCCTGCTGCCCTGGACCGGACCGTGGCAACCCGACGCGCTGCAGCCGCTCGCCGCGCCGGACCGATCGTCACGCTGGCTCGCCTGGACCGGCTTCATGATCGCCGCCGCGATCGGCGCCGCCGGCGGCGCGTTCGGCCCGAACGGGCTGATGGCGACCGTCACGATCGTCGTGCTGCTGGCGGTGCGCTGGCACGTGAAGCCGTGGTTCGCGGCGCGCGCGGCGCTCGTTGGATGGATGGTGGTCGCGGCCGCGATCCTGCTGCAACGGAACGCGGGCTGACGGCACACCGCCGCCTCACCGTCCCGCCGCACGCACCCCGCGGTAGCAGCTGAACACACCAAGCTCCAGCCCATGTCGCGCGCCCGCGAAGCCGGCGGCGTCCAGCGCGGCCACGATGCGCTCGGGGCGCACCGCGGCGTCGATCGTCTGCGCCCAGTACTGCATCATCGGGAAGGTCGCGGGGCGAAGGCTGGCGACCACGCCCACCGCGGGCACCACCCAGTGCATGCCGGCGCGGAAGGCGGCGCGCGGAAGGCCGCGCTCGGGGCTGGTCAGCTCGAAGATGACGATGCGGCCGCCCGGTCGCAGCACACGATGCGCCTCGCGGAAGGCGGTCGCCAGGTCCTCGACGTGCCGCAGCATGTAGCTCATCGAGACCAGGTCGAAGGTCGCGTCGGGGAACGGCAGGTGCTCGGCGCGGCCGACGACCGTCTCGCGCACGCCGCGGCGGCGGGCGACTTCGAGCATGCCGGTGCTGGGGTCCAGCGCGACGGTGCGCCCGGTCGGGCCCACGATCTGCTGGCTGAGCGCCGCGCACAGGCCGGTGCCGCTGCCGACGTCCAGGTGCGCGCGGCCCGGGCCGAGGCCCCCCACCTTCACGAGCATGCGGCGGCGGTACCAGCGCCCGACGCGCAGGAAGGCGGCGCCGCTCGAGTGGTCGTAGCCCTGCGCGGTGGTGTCGAAGAGTTCCTTCGTGAAGGCTTCGCGCGCGGCGCGGTCCTGGAGCCCCGCGGGCCGCGCGGTGACGGGCGGCATGGCCGGGGGCGTGCCCGGCGCGGCGGGCGCGGCAG
>JBEIFT010000300.1:0-2874 GCA_040382255.1 Phycisphaeraceae bacterium | reverse complement strand
CGGCGCGGCGGCGGCGCGCGTGCCCGTGGCGCAGTGGACCGACGACGCGATCCGCGCGATCGACGCGGCCGCGGGCGCCGGCGCGGGCGCGCGCATCCGTGACGCACTGGGCGGCAAGCCGCCCGCGGATGACGGCGACCTGGTGCGTGCGATGGCGAAGGCGCAGCTGGCGCCCGCCGCGTGGGGCGCGGTGCTGGACGCGGTGATCGCCGCGAAGGACCCGGTGGAGCACGGGCGCATCGACATCCTGCACGCGCCCGAGGCCGTGCTGCGCACGCTGCCAGGCATCGACGACGCGCTGGCCGCGCGCCTGGTGCAGGAGCGACGCGGGCTGGACCTGGCGACGCGCGCGCGCGTGACGTGGCCCGTCGAGAAGGGCGTGCTGGACGCGGAGCGCTTCGCGGCGGTGGCGCCCTTCGTCTGCGTGCGCAGCTGGCTCTGGCGCGCGCGCGTGGCCACCGGCACCATCGACCGCGCCCGCAACGACGGCGTGCTGCACGGCGTGCAGGTGACGGACGTGGTGATCGATTTGGCCGAGAATCCACCGCGTTTCGCCGCGATCCGCGACTGCACGATGCTGCCGATCGCCGGCGCGCTGGCGGCCGAGGCGATGGCGCGCGACGAGGAAGCCCGCCTGGACGGCGGCGACGATCGCGACGGCACGGGCGAAGGCGGCGTCGCGTCGTGGGACGACGCGGGCGGCGGTGCAGGTGGCGTGGGCGCCGGCTCGATGGTGGCCATGCCGCAGGCCGCGCGTGCGCCGGAACCCGCGAAGGCGCCGGCGGTGGCGGGTGGCGGCGCGCCCGGCGGCGGCAACGCCGACGACCGTGACACGATCCACCGCGACGAATCCGTCAGCCGCACCGCGCAGGGCGCCGCGTCCGGCGCGCGTGACCGCACCGCGTGGACGCGCGGCAGCTGGAAGGGCGCCGAGGACGCGCAGCGCGCGCAGGAAGCCGAGAAGGCGCGCGAATGGAAGACGCTGGCCGACCGCGAGCGCGACCGCCGCGAGGCGCGCGCCGCCGAGCAGGACGCGAAGGACGCCAAGGCGCGCCAGGACGCGGCCGGGCGCGAATGGAAGACGCTCGGCGACCGCGAGAAGGACCGCGCCGACGAGAAGCGCCGCGAGTGGAAGTCGCTGGCCGAGCGCGAGCGCGAGCGGTCCAGCGCCAAGCAGTCCGAGTGGAAATCCCTGGGTGCCCGCGAAGCCGAGCGCCGGGAGGCCCGCCAGCAGGCGGACCGCGACCGCCGCGCGAACGCGTGGGAATCCGGTGGTTGGCCGCAGTTGCCCCCAATAACCGAGCCGGACGCGCCAACCCCGGACCGTGGCTCCGGCATCCCGGACGCATCCGAAGGGGCCGATCCCGGTAGGGACCCTGCAGCGGCACCGTCGGCCGATGCGCCGGCAGGTGGGCTGTCGGGGCGTTGGCGGCGGAACGGCGGCTGACGGAACCCGTCCACAGCGTGAAGACCCAGCTTGCGATCGACCTTGGCCACCGCCACCTGCGGGCGGTCGAAGCGTCCGTGGAGCGCGGACGCGTGGCGGTCGTGCGCACCCTGGACGTGGCGATCCCGGCCGACGTGGCGCACGACGACCACGCGGCGCGCGGCGCGTTCGTGGCCGCGGCGCTGAAGGCGGCGGGCATGGGCGCCGGCCGCGCGACGTGGACCGTCTTCCGCGAGCGCGCCGCGGTGAAGCGCCTGGCGCTGCCCGCGGCCGATGCGAGCGACCTTCCCGGCATGGTGCGCCTGGCGATGCAGCGCGAAAGCGCGGTGCAGCCCGACGCCGTGATCGACTTCATGCCCACGGCCGACGGCGGCGCGTGGGCGGTGGCCGTGCCGCCGGCCGACGTGGCCGCGGTGCGCGCCGTGGCCGATGCCGCGCGCATCGGCGTGGGCCGCATCGCGCTGCGCACGTTCGGCACCGCGGCGCTGGCGGCCACGCTGCCGGGCGCCGAGGGCACCGCAGGCTCCACCGCCGCGGTGGCCGCGATCGACCTTTCGCTGGATGGCCTTGAGCTGGTGGTGGCCGGCGCCGACGGCCTGCGCGCGACGCGCGGCGTGGCCGTGCCCGATGACGAGCCGCAGCACGCCGTGACCGAGGCGCGCCGCTCGTGGACCGCGCACCGCCTGCAGCAGCCCGGCGATGCCGTGGCGCGTGCCGTGGCGATCGGCCCCGCGGACGTCGCGGCCGCCGCGGCCGACGCGCTGGCCGCCGACACGAAGCTGCCGGTGGACGTGCTGGACGCGCACCCCGACGTGCAGTCCGCCGCGCCGCTCGGCGCGTGCTGGCCGTTGTGCGGGCTGCTGCTGGAATCCGCGCGCCGCGCGCCCGTCATCGACCTTGCCAACCCGCGCCGCACGCCGGACATGGCCGTGCGCCGCCGCATGCGCGTGTACGCCGCGGTGGCGGTGGTCGGCATCGCGTACGCGGTGGGCTGGACGCTGGGCAAGGCCGACCGCGGCCGCATCGAGCAGCAGCGTGCGTCGCTGCGCGCGATGGCCGACGAGGCCACGCCCGAGTGGCGCCGCTTCAAGCGCGACGAACTGCGCGCGCGCCACCTGGACGCGTGGGCGACGTCGCAGCCGGCGTGGCTCGATTCACTGCTCTACCTGAACGGCTTCGCGCCGGATCCGGCGCGCGTGGTGCTGGCCGGCTGGAACGGCCAGGCCGTCGAGGACGAAGTGGTCGCCGCGAAGGACGGCAGCATGCGCATGGCCCCCGGTGTGCGGATCGTGATGGACGCCGAGACCGCCGACCGCGCCACCGCGGACGCGCTGCGCGAGGCGCTCCTGGCGAACCGCGAGCTGGTGGTGCGCTCGAACAGCAGCGAGGGCAAGGCCGGACGCCGGCTGCCCGTGGCCGTCGAGCTG
>JBEIFT010000299.1:0-2904 GCA_040382255.1 Phycisphaeraceae bacterium | reverse complement strand
GCGATCGAGCAGGACCGGGCGCTCGAGGAACTCTCGCTCGAGACGATCCGCGAGCAGGCCCCGAAGGCGAACCAGGACGTCTACACCCAGCTCACCGTCGGCGCGACGCTCGAGAAGCGTTCCGTCGAGGGCGGCACCGCGCTCAGCGCGGTCGAGGACGCCATCGGCCGCGTGCGGCGCATGCTTCGCGAACGCGCCGTGCCCGACGAGGGCACCGGCATCGCCGAGTTCCGCCAGGCACGCGCGGACGACCTGGACCAGATCTGCTGGCTGGTCGACCACTGGGCGACGCACGGCGAGAACCTGCCCCGCAGCCGCGAGGACATCATGAAGGCCATCCTCGACTTCGGCGTTGCCGTGGTCGACGGCAAGGTCGTGGGCTGCGCCGCGCTGTGGATCTACACGCCGCAGCTGGCCGAGATCCGCTCGCTGGGCGTCCACCCGGACCACCACGGCAAGGGCGTCGGGCACGGCCTGGTGCGCTACTTCCTGCGCCTGGCCGGCCAGCTCCACATCCCGAAGGTGTTCGTGCTCACCCGCGCGCCCAAGTTCTTCGAGAACGCCGGCTTCCGCCAGGTCAGCGTGAACAGCCTGCCCGAGAAGGTGCTGAAGGACTGCGCGGTCTGCCCGAAGCGCGAACAGTGCGACGAGGTCGCGCTGGTCCACGACGTGGTCGCCGCCAACGGCAACGGGGCCAAGTGAGATGAGCGCGAGCGCCACCCCCACCGTGCCGGGCGTCGGCACCGCTGCCACCGCGGGCGCCGCCCACGGCCCCGCCGGCCCGGCCCCGATGCTGCCGCTCGGATTCACCGCCGCCGCAGCCGGCGCGGCGATCAAGAAGCCCGGCCGCGACGACATGGGCCTGGTCCGCTGCCCAGCGGGCGCCACGCTCGCGGCCGTCTACACGACGAACCGCATCTGCGCGGCACCCATCCAGCTCAGCCGGCGCCACCTGGCCGAGAGCCGCGGCCACTGCGGCGCGCTGCTCGTCAACTCGGGCTGCGCCAACGCGGCCACCGGCGAGCGCGGCATGGCGAACGCCATCGAGCTGGCCGAGGCGGTCGCCAAGGCCTGCGACATCGCCACCGTCGCGGTGCAGGAGAACTCGACCGGCGTGATCGGCGTGCAACTGCCCATCGAGCGCATGCTGCCGCAGGTCGCGCCGATGGCCGCGCGCGCCGCGCACGGGACCATCGAGGTCTTCGCGCGCGCCATCATGACGACCGACACCTATCCAAAGTGGGCGTCGCGCACGGTCGAGCATGCGGGACGCCGCTGCAGCGTCGTCGGCTGCGTGAAGGGCGCCGGCATGATCCACCCGAACATGGCCACCATGATCGGCACGATCCTGACGGACGCGGCCCTCACCCCCGCCGAACTCGACGGCCACCTGCGCGCCGCGGTCGAGCGCAGCTTCCACCGCATCTCGATCGACGGCGACACCAGCACCAACGACTCGATCTTCGCGATGGCCTCGGGCGCCGCGGACCAGGCCGGCACCGGCTTCCCGGCCGACGCCCTCCGCAAGGCGTTCACCGAGGTCGCGCGCGACCTGGCGCTGCTCGTTGTCCGCGACGGCGAGGGCTACGAACGCGGAATTCATGTCCGCGTCACCGGCGCTCCGACCGATGCCGACGCGCTGACCGTCGCGAAGACAATTGCGTCCAGCCTGCTGGTTCGCTGCGCCGTCACCGGGGGCGACCCCAACTGGGGCCGGATCCTTGCGGCGGCGGGGCGCGCAGGCGTCAGGATCGACATCGAGGACCTCACCCTGACCGTCGGCGGCGTGAAGCTGTTCGCGGCGGGCGCGCCCGCGGACACCCCACTCGCCGAGCGGGAAGCGGCGTTCCGCGCCCCGATGGTCGAGGTGGTCCTGGACCTGGGCCAGGGCAACGGCACCGACGAGTTCATATCCTGCGGCCTGACCAAGGCGTACGTCGAGCTGAACGCCGACTACACCACCTGAACGCGCCGGATCGCACCCCGCAATCTGGGGCCACTTCTGGGCGTTCGAACCCTGCGGCCGGCACGCGTCGGCGCAACGCACTCTCTGGAGACACCCGTGAAGATCCGTACGACCGCCCTCGTTGCCGGCCTTCTGCTCGCCGGCGCCGCCACCATCGCCAACGCCCAGAACGCCCCGCAGGGTGCGCCGCCGCAGGGCGACCAGCCCGCGCCGCGCCAGGGCGGCGGCGAGCCCCCGCGGCGTGGCGAGGGTGGCCCCGAGGGCGGCCAGCGCCGCGGACGTCCCGCCGGCCCCAACCTCGAGGCCGCGATGAAGGCGATGAACGGCGCCCTCAAGCAGCTGAAGGCCAACGTCGGCGACGCCAGCAAGAAGGACGACTGCCTCAAGCAGGTCGCGATCTTCCAGTACGGCTGCGCCGCCTCCAAGGCCGCGCCGATGCCGGGCAACCTGGGCAAGGACCTCGACGCGGCCGGCAAGGCCAAGCTCGAGGACAAGATGCGTACCGAGCTCCGCGCGCTGATGGCCACGGCCATGCAGCTCGAGGACGCGATCCTCGCCGGCAAGACCGACGTTGCCGCGAAGCTGGTCGCCAAGCTCGAGGAAATGCGCGAGGCCGGCCACAAGGACATGGGCGTCAAGGACGACTGACGCGCTCGGTCCAGCCAACACGACACCCCTCCTGAGAGGCGCCCGCTCCTGGGCGCCTCTCGGGCGTTTCAGGGCCGGAAGGCAGTGCGTGGTCGCCGCGCCCTTTCGCTGCGCTTGGCCCCCTCCTCCGCGAACTTCCTCGCTCCACCAGGTTCCGCTCGTCATCGTGTTCGGCTGGCTCGGCACATGGAGCGACCCGGGCCGACTCGAACCGGGGTACGCGTGCCTCGCGGCCTCGTACGTCGCTGCGGAGGGGGCCAATGCTCGCTGCGGGCGCTCGCCGGTGGACG
>JBEIFT010000298.1:0-2918 GCA_040382255.1 Phycisphaeraceae bacterium | reverse complement strand
GCGCGTGGTCGCCGTCCTCGTCGGCGCGCATGCCGCTGCCGCAGTGGCGCATGCCGGCAAGCGTGGTGCCCACCACCATGCCCCAGCGCTCGGGGCGCGCGGCCATGTCGGCGCGGTCGGCGGCATCCAGCAGGTCGTCGACGGTGCGGCGCAGGAGCAGCTCGGCGCGCGTGGGGCCGGCCAGGGCGTCGCCGTGCTCCGGAACCTCGCCCGCGCCGGCCTCGACCTTCGGCCGCTGCTCGAGCGACGCGGGCACACGGACGCCCACCTCGCCGTGCGCCAGCGCACCGGCGATCGCGGCCAGGTCCGTGCCCAGTGCGCCGCGCGCAGCCATGTGCGTGATGGCGATGCCGGCGCCCGAGGTCACGGCAGCGTCCCCCCCAGGTCCATGAACGCGAGCCACTCGGAGGGCTGCGCGCGGATGCGGTGCTCCATCGCGGCCACCAGCGCGCGCTGCGCGGGGTGCGCGGGCACCTCGCGAAGGGCCAGCGCGCCGGGCGGCACCTCGATCGCCGGGTCCGCGATGACGTGCAGCCCGCCGGGCGTGCGCACGCAGAACGTGGGCACGAGCGGCGCGCCGGACGAAGCGGCCAGCCGCACCGGGCCCGCGGGGAGCAGCGCGTCCCGCAGCCCGAGGAACGGCATCGGCGCGCCGCGCTGGCCGGGCATGGTGCGGTCGGCGTGCAGCACGACCACCTCGTCCGCGTGCAGCGCCGCCTGCAGGCCCGCCCATGCCGCGACGCCGTCGGTGAGCCGGTGCTCCACCACGCCCAGGCGGCGGCGCAGCGCGCTGCGCGCACGCTCGAAGCGCGGCGAGGCGTCCGGGTGGTACAGCACGTGCACGCGGCGCTCGATGTGCGCCAGCCACGCCAGCGCCGGCTCGAACGCGCCCATGTGGATGCCGGCCAGGATCGCGCCGCGCCCCTGCGTGCGGAGCGCCGCGTAGGCCTCGGACCCGCTGAAGCGCGTCACGCGGGCGCGCAGCTCCTGGGGCGTCGCGCGCGCGGACTGCAGCACCTCGGACGCGGCCAGCTGCATCGCGGCCATCATCGCGCGCGCGCAGCGTTCGCGTTCGGCGGCACCGGCGCCAGGCCCCAGCGCAAGGCCCGCGTTGCGAAGCAGGTTCGCGCGCCAGGCCGGCATGCCGTGCCACGCCACGCGGCCCATGCCCGCGCGCAGCGCGCCGGACGCCCACGGCGCATGCGCCAGCGCCGCGTAGTACGGCTCCTCGACCAGCATCCGCGCGAGCGACCCGATCATGCCCCGCCCCCCGCCGGCTGCAGCGCGGCCTGCAGGCGCGCAAGCACCTGCTCGGGACCATCGCCCGGCGCCGGCATGATCGGTGCACGCACGCGCAGGGTCACGCGGACCCCCGCGCGCACCCAGCGCGCGCCCTTCGGGAGCGCCTCGGCCACGCCGTCCAGCCGCACCGGCACGATCGGCACGCCGGCCTGCACCGCGGCGATCGCCACGCCCGGCCGCAGCGTGCCCAGCGCACCGCCAGCGTCGCGCGTGCCCTCGGGGTAGACGACCACCGTCGAGCCAGCTTCGAGCGCCTCGACCATCACCGCCACCGCCGAGAGCCCGACGTACTCGCCGCCCACCAGGATCGCGCCGTAGCCGTGCACGGCCAGCCCATGGAGCGCCCAGCGTTCCGCGCGCTCGCGCAGCCCCGCGCCCGGCGCCGCGCGGCCGAAGCGCGCCTGGCTGGCCAGGAAACGCAGGTGCGGCCGCCGCTCGGGCGGCACGTTCATCGCGATCGCCGGCGTGTCGCCGTGGCTGCGGTGGTTCGCGGCGATCAGCAGCGGCCGCGTGCCCGCGAGCGCCGCCGCACCGCCCTCGTCCAGCACGCGGACGTCCGCGCGCGACGCCACGCGCAGGCCGTGGTAGAGCGCCGCCCCCGCCGCGCGCCACGCGTTCACGGCTTCCTCCCGGCGCTGCTCACGAACTCCAGCGTCACCTCGTTCTCGCCCGGCCGCAGCTCGAACGCCGCCTTCTCCCACACCGGCGGCGCGAACGGCGACGCACCGCCCGAGACCGCCCACGGGTCGATCGGCAGCCCCAGCAGGCTGCGGCGGAAGTGGCCGCACGACGTCACGTCGTGGAACGCACTGACCGCGCAGGGCCCGGCCGGCAGGCCCCGGAAGACGACGGGCGCGCCGCTCTCGGCCAGCGGCACGTTGCGCGCCGCGGTCCAGCGGCCGTCCTTCATGAATGCCTCGGCGCTGCCCCAGACCGCCACCGGCACGGTGCCCGTCCGCGCATCCGGATCCAACCCCGCCAGGTGCACCACCAGCGTGCACGGACCGTCGGTGGGTGGCATCGCACCGGCACCCGCCGCCGGGGTCGTGGTGCGGCAGCCGGCGGCGGCCACGGTCACGGCGGCAACGGCGGCAGCGCGGGCAATGGGCTGGGACGTCCTCATCGGCAACGTGGCAAGGTACCCTCGACCCCCATGAACCGCCGCACGATCCTTGCCGCCGCCACGCTCGTTGCCGCCCTGCTGGCCGCCTGCGACAACCACAAGTACGCCGACCTGATGACCGTCAGCAAGACCTGCGACGCCGAGGTCAACGGTCTCATGGCCAGCTACGAGACGTCCACCGACGAGACCGACCGCGGAATCTGGCGCGAACGCATCGTGACGCTGCGCAAGAAGCAGCTGGTCATGATGCAGCGGATCGACGTCGAGACGATGCCGAAGGTCAAGACGGGCGAGGTGACCCGCGAGGAGGCCATGAAGGAGCGCGAGGCCCTGATCGCCGCCGCGCAGAAGCGGTTCGACGAGGCAAGCGCGCTGAAGGTCGGCATGAAGGCCCCGGCGCCCGCGGCGGCACCCGCCGCGCCCGCGGCGGCCCCGACGGCCCCCGCCCCGAAGCCCTGACGCCGTCCGGGCCTAGACGATCAGCATCGCGTCG
>JBEIFT010000297.1:0-2919 GCA_040382255.1 Phycisphaeraceae bacterium | reverse complement strand
GGCCGCGGCGCCGGCCCGCGACGCGCTGCGCGCCCGCTTCAACACCCGCGTGACCGGCGGTCGTTGACGCCACGTTCGCGCACCGACGGCGGGGGGCCGGCATCTACACTGCCCCTGTGCCCGCCAGCGATACCGACGACCGACCGCGGAAAGACGCGGGACGCCACGTCGCCGTGGTCTCGCCGCGGCTGCGGCGGCTGCTGCAGGCGGTGCTGGTGCTCTTCGCGGTGCTGGTCGCGAACTCGGCGTTCCTC
Organism: Phycisphaeraceae bacterium; assembly: GCA_040382255.1. Lineage (GTDB taxonomy): Bacteria > Planctomycetota > Phycisphaerae > Phycisphaerales > SM1A02 > UBA966. The sequence goes on along the minus strand of JBEIFT010000297.1, from coordinate 2,665 downwards.
GCCGCGGTGAGCTGGGGCCGCGGATCGGTGCGCGGTCCGCTCGAGGGCCCCGCGTACCTGTGGATGTTCCTGGCGCACCTGGTGCTGGGACTGGCGCTCGTCCTGCCGTTCGCGGCGTTCGCCGCGGGGCATCTGCGCCGCGCGTGGGGGAACCCGAACCGCCGCGCGGTGGCGATGGGGTTCGTCGCGCTGGCCGCGTCGCTTGCGATCCTGGCGACGGGCCTTGCGCTGCTGCGGCCGGGCGAGGCTTCCCAGCTGCCGCGCGTGGGCGCCGGCGAGCCGCGTGGCTGGATGTACGCGCTGCACGTCGCGGCGCCGATCGTCGTCGTGTGGGCGTTCCTCCTGCACCGGCTGGCCGGGCGGTCGATCCGGTGGCGGGCCGGGGTGGGCTTCGTGGCCGCGGTGCTGGCGATGGTCGGCGGCATGGTGGCGTGGCATCGATCGGACGTGGCGCGGCTGGAATCGCGTGCCGCGCTCGGCCCGACGCTGGCGCAGCTTGCCGACCCGCCGCCGCCCGACCCGCGCTTCGCGCCGGCGCTCCTGCGCACGGCGTCGGGGCAGCCGCTCCCCGAGCGTGCGCTGCGGATGGACGAGTACTGCGTGTCCTGCCACGCCGACGCGGGCGCGCGGCACGCGCAGTCGGTGCACGCCGCCAGCAGCTTCAACAACCCGCTCTACGCCTTCAGCGTGCGCGAGACCAGGCGCCGCGCGCAGGCGCACGACGGATCCGTGTCCGACGCCCGGTTCTGCGCCGGCTGCCACGACCCCGTGCCGCTCCTGACGGGGCGGTTCGACGAGGCGCGCTTCGACGATCCCGCGCTCGACCTGGCCGCCAACCCCATCGCGTCGGCCAGCATCACGTGCACGACCTGCCACGGCGTGGTCGCGATCGGGTCGACGCGCGGCAACGCGGACCTGGTCGTCGAAGAGAGCCCGCAGTACCCGTTCGCGGCCAGCGCGAACCCGTTCCTGCAGTGGGTCAACCGGCAGCTGATCCTGGCGAAGCCGTCCTTCCACGCGCGCACGTTCCTGAAGCCCGAGATCCACCGGAGCGCAGAGTTCTGCGGCGCCTGCCACAAGGTGTTCCTGCCGCAGGAGGTCAACGACTACCGCTGGCTGCCCGGGCAGAACCACTACGACAGCTGGCGGCTCTCGAACCGCAGCGGCCACGGCGTGCAGGGCTGGTACTGGCCCAAGCGCGCCGAGTCCGACTGCGCGGGCTGCCACATGACGGCGCAGGCGAGCAACGACCCCGGCGCCAAGCTCCGGCCTGCGGTGGCCGACGGACCCAGCCTGCGCGACCACGCGTTCCGCGCGGCGAACACCGCCACGCCGTCGCTTGCGGGCCTGCCGCACGCGGACCGCGCCGTGGCCGACTGCGAGGCGTTCAACCGCGAAGCGCTGCGGCTGGACCTCTTCGCACTGCGCGCCGACGGACGCGCCGACGGCGCCGAGACCGCGCCCCTGGGCGACGTCGGTCCGGCGCTCCGGCCGGGCGGCACCTACCTGATCGAGGCGACCGTCCGCGCGCTGGCCGCGATGGGCCACGAGTTCACGCAGGGCACCGCCGACAGCAACGAGGTCTGGCTGGACGTCACGGTCCGCGACGGCAGCCGCGTGATCGGCCGCATGGGCGCGATGGACAGGCAGGGGGGCGTCGACCCGTGGTCGAAGTTCCTCAACGTCTACATGCTGGACCGCGAAGGCAACCGCATCGACCGCCGCAATCCGCAGGACATCTTCGTGCCGCTCTACAACCACCAGGTGCCGCCGGGCGGCGCGGACCTGACGCGGCTGGCGTTCATGGTGCCGGCGGATGCACGGGGGCCGGTGACGTTCGAGGCCGCGGTGCGGTATCGCAAGTTCGACGCGACGTACATGCGCCACGCCTACGGGGCTGATCGCGTCGATGACCTGCCGGTGCTGACGCTCGCGACGGACCGGGTGACGTTCCCGGTGGAAGGTGGCGTGCCGGTGGCTGCGGGCCCCGTGGTGGCCGGTGCCGGCGCAGGTGCCGCTGCCGCACCCGCGTGGGAGCGGTGGTACGACGCCGCGATCGCGCGCTTCCGCGTGGCCGACCGCGCGCCCGGCAAGGGCCAGTGGGCGCTGGCCGATGACGCGTTCGCGCGCGTGGCGGCGGCCGGGCGCGTCGAGGGCGGGAGCGGCCGCGCGCGCGTCGCCCTGCGCGACGGCCGGCTGGAGGAGGCCGCGGAACTGCTGCGAACGGGCGCGCTGAAGCACCCCGGCGACCTTCCGTGGGCCGTCACGTACTGGTCGGCGGTGATCGACCTGCAGCAGGGCGCGTTCGAGCGCGCGATCGACGGCTTCCGCACGGTGGCGGCTTCGCAGCAGGGCGACGCGCCCGCGCGCGGCTTCGACTTCTCGCGCGACGACCGGTTGCTGGTCGAGTGGGCCACCGCGTGCCTGGAACAGGCGCGTGCGCTGCGGGCCGACGCCGACGCCCCGCGCCGGGCGGCGCTCCTGGCCGACGCCGCGGCGCTGTGCGAGCGCGCACTCCGCGAGGACAGCCAGCGCTTCCAGGCGTGGTACGTGCGTGGGCAGGTCGCCGCGGCGCAGGGCGCGGCCGAAGACGAACGCGTCGCCCGCGCCGCCTACGAGCGGTACCGTCCCGACGACAACGCCCGCGACCGCGCCGAGCGCGCCG
>JBEIFT010000296.1:0-2923 GCA_040382255.1 Phycisphaeraceae bacterium | reverse complement strand
GGCGCAGCGCGACGACTCGATCTGCCTGTGGCTGCCTTCGGAGGCATTCGACGGGACTTCGGCCAACGCCACCAACTACGACACGATCAACGCCGACGAGCTGCGCTGGTACGTGGTGGACCGCACCGCGCGGACGCTGGCCGTCCAGCGGGTGACCAGCACCTCGAACCGCACGTCGTACGGCCTGTCCACGGACTGGAACGCGCTGCGGACGTCGCTGGCGGCCTCCGGCCAGCTGACGACGTCGGTCGTGCTTGAGGGTGTCCTCGAGGGCACGTTCCGCCGCACCTCGTTCAACCCCTGCAGCGACCGGCGCGCGGTGCTCGACATCCAGCTGGACGACGAGCACGGCGGCATCCACTTCGAGCTCGGCGGCATCGTCGAGCAGCTCCAGAAGCACTCGGGGTGCCAGTGAGGACATGATGCGCCGCCGACGCAACCATCCCCCGGCCGCGAACCGCGCCGCCCGCGCGACGGGCGCCCGCGTCCGCCGCGGCGCGGCGCTGCTGCTTGCGCTGTTCGCGACGATGGTGGTCGGCACCACGACGCTGGCGTACGTCGCCAGCCGCGACACGTCGGTGGCGATCGCGCGCAACGCGCAGCTGGCGGCGGACGCGCGGTCGATCGCGGCGGTCGGCATGGACGTGACGAAGCAGCTGCTCCGCTCCAGCGACACCTCGTGGCGGCGCAACCACGTCAACGGCCGGCTGCTGTCCAACTACGCGATCGACGGCGGCACGGTCACCGTCGACCTGGTCGACATCGTGAAGCGCACCGCGAATCCCTCGGGGAACATCTGGCCGGGCGACACGACGACGGAGGTCGAGGTCACCGTCACCAGCCAGCGCAACGGTGCGACGTGGCGCTCGGTCGCGCACATGAGCATCCCCAGCGTCGTGAAGGGCGAGTACGCGATCTTCGCCAACAAGATCATGGTGGTGGACGGGTCGTACAACTTCATCGGCCGCTGGCCGAACGCGCCGATGAGCGCGCAGAAGCTGCGCGTGAACATCGGCACGCAGGCCGACCTGGCCGCGTGGAGCACCGTCTTCCCGTGGCTCGGCACGGGCATCTGGCTGCAGTCCGGCTGCCGGTTCGAGAGCGAGGTGGCCGGTTCCGACCCTGCCGACCCCGACTCGACCAAGGCGACCTGGATCTACTACCCGTACAGCACCAGCGGGATCATCGTGCAGGGCAGCTCGGCCAGCCAGGTCGCCGCCAAGCGCATGGATCCGGCGGACTCGATCCGCATGGTCAGCCCGCCGGCGGCACCGAGCGCGTCGGCCGGCTACACCAATTACACGAACAACTACGTGCTGACCGGCGTGACGCAGACGCTGAACCCGTTCCGCGTGAAGGCCAGCTTCATCCCGCAGCTCTTCACAAAGAACTTCGAGGTCCGCGGCAACTCGACCATCACGCTGAACGGCGGCACCTACGAGGTGTGGGGGTCATGGGTGCTGCGCGATTCGCGCATCATCATCAACGGCGACGTGCGGTTCGTGGTCAACCCGAACCTGGCGCTGACCGGCCTGGACTGGCAGAACTCCACCGTCGAGATCAACCCGAACTCGACGTTCGAGGTCTACAACGGCTACTCGATGGACGTCCGCAACTGCTGGATCGGCGGGCGCAAGCAGTACCTGTGCACGAACCCGACGACGGGGGCCACGACCTCGTACGACGGCGACCCGCACCGGAAGGCGTGGTTCGGCCAGTTCACGCCGAACGACTGCTACGCGACGGCGCCGTCGTCGCCGCAGTACATGGAGCCGTGGCGCGTGCGCTTCTACCCGATGTCGCAGTTCCTCTCGAGCTTCTTCCTGTGGGACGTGCGCGACACGGCGCTGGTCGGGTCGATGTTCCTGCCGACCAACCCGATCCGCCTGTACGGGCGGTCGCAGGTCTACGGCCGCGTGGCGTGCAACCACCTGCTGGTCTACGACCAGGCCTGCTTCTACTACGACCATGCGCTGGACCTGGTCACGGGATTCACCGAGGGCCGCGCCCCGTCGCGCGGCGGCGACCCCACGACCATGTTCCCCGTGCGCGTGCTGAACTACGGCTTCGACGCGGAGAACGCGCGATGACGCGGTGGCGTCGACGTCCCCGGCCGCTCCGCGCCTTCACGCTGATCGAGGTGCTGATCACGGTGGTCATCGTCGCGGTCGCCGCCGGACTGGCCGCCGACCTGTTCCGCGACACGCGCCTGGAGACGCTCGACGCCGCAGTGCGCATCCTGCGCGCCGACCTGGACTACGCGCGTGCGTCCGCGCTGGCTTCGCCGACCGACCCGATCGTGCTGCGCGCGGCGACCGGCGGCACCGGCTACTGGCTGGCGCGCGCCAGCGCACCGACCACGCCCATCACCGGGCCCAACGGCGCGATCCGCGTGACGTTCGGGCAGGGCAGGGCGGAGTCGTGCCCAGGGGTGCGGCTGGCCCTCTCGGGCGGAACGGAGCTGCGCTTCGGCCCGTTCGGTGGCGTGATGGACCCCGTTCCCACGCTGGGGTTCTCTTTATTGGACGGTACGGAACGCGCCACGGTGATTCCCGACGCATTCACGGGCGACGTCCGCGTGACTTACCAGACACAGTGAAGGTGGAGTGGAAGTGACGGCCGGAAATGGCCGAAGAGGTCTGACGGACCCCCGCGATCCCGCGCCCCTGCGGCGCGCATGCGGAGGTCCGGAGGACACGATGCGAGCTGCACACCAGGATCGACGCTACACGGTCATGACGCGACTCCCGCGCGGCGCGGCGCTGCTTGCCGCGAACGCGGTCGCGCTGTTCGCCGCGTCCGTCGCCACCGCGCAATCGACCGCGCCCGCCACGCAGCCCGTCCCCGGTGCCCCCGCTCCCGCGCCTGCCGCCGCGAAGCCCGCCGCCGGGCCGGTCACCGCGAGCGGCACGAAGCAGCAGGC
>JBEIFT010000295.1:0-2940 GCA_040382255.1 Phycisphaeraceae bacterium | reverse complement strand
GCCGAGGCCGACGCCGTCGCCGCGGCGTTCGACGCCACGTGCGCGCGGATGGCGCCGGGCCCCAGCGCGTTCGTGCGTGGGCTGGGCCGGGTGGCGGTGAATGCGGTGACGTGAGGCGGGGGCTGCCGGGGCCTGCGCGTTCGCGCGCGCGGCCTCAGGCGCCGTCCGCGCCGGGCTGCGGATCTTCCAGGATCGCCAGCACGATCGTGCCGTCCGCGACGCGTTCGCCTTCGACGATCGCCTCGACCTTGAAGCGCGTCAGGACGCCCAGGCCACCGGCCTCGGTCGCGTGCAGCTCGATCCGCGCGGGCGGCACGACCGGCTTGCGGAAGCGCACGTCCACCTGCACCAGCATGCCGCCGCCGGTGGCGGTGGTGCGCACGCCCGCCACGGCCAGGCCGGCCGTCTGCGCGAGCGCCTCGGTGATCAGCACGCCGGGCACCAGCGGCCGGCCGGGGAAGTGGCCGCGCAGGAAGTCCTCGGTGCCGCGGACGTTCCATGCGCAGTGGGCAGTGCCGCCTTCGGTCGAGACGATCTGGTCGACGAACAGGAACGGCGGGCGGTGCGGCAGGCGCGCGATGGTGGGGTCCAGGGCCGCGTCGGCGGCGCGATCGGAGGCAGGGTCGGCGGCGTGCTGGTGCGCGGCGGCGTCCATGGGCGTCACTTTCCGGCGGCCACCAGTTCCGTGTGCGCGAAGTCGATGAAGCGGCCCACGGTGCCCATGGTGTCGCGGTTCAGCTTCTTCTGCGGGATGCGGTGCTGGAACCGCTTCTCAATGCCCGTCACGATCATCAGGAGGTCCAGCGAGTCCAGGCCGAGGCCGCTGCCGACCAGCTCCAGGTCGTCGGGGAGGTCCATCCCCTCGAACTTGAGGTCGGTGCGGATGATCGTGCGCACGGCGTCGGCGACTTGGTCTCGGGTGACGGCCACGGTGGGGTCCTGCGGAAGGAGGGGGAGATTACCCCCGCCGATGCAGGCGCGCGACCGCCAGCGCGGGGCCGCCGGGCGGCAGTTCGAGGGGGCCGGGGGCGGGGCGTGCGCCGGCGGCCGCGGCCGCGACCAGCGTGTCGCCCGGGCCGAGTGCGACGTCCACGCCGCCCAGCCGCACGCGCACCGCGGCGAGCGCGTGGACCAGCAGCACGTCGGCCTGGGGCAGGGCGGTGCCGGGCGCGGCCACGGTCAGTTCGCCGGCCCAGCGGTCGCGCGCCGCGAAGAGGTTGAGGTCGCGCACGCCGGGGCCGAGCGGCTCGCCGGTGGCTGGGTCCTCGCCGCGGAAGGCGAGCGCGGGCCCGGGGGCGTTCGCGTGCGGCACGGGCTGCTCCGGCGCGTCGCCGAACGCCACGCGCATCCCCGCACCCTCGCGGCAGAGCAGCCAGCGGTCGAACCCCGCGAATGCGCTGAACGCGGCGCGCGCGGGCACGTCGGCGATCGAGAGCCGCCACGACCACGGCGCGTCGGGTGCGGCGGCGTCGGTGGCGATTTCCATCGTGGTGCCCAGCCCGTTGCGCCACGGCATGCGGCGCCACTCGGCGGGCGTGATGATGCGGAAGCGGGGCGCGGGCACCGCCGCACGATAGCGACGGCACCCGCGCAGGAGCGGCACCGGTGCGGCGGCGGCGCGCCTCCGACCGCGCACCGCCGCCGCGAGCTTCCCCCCGGAAGCGCGTTACCTCACCGCATACTCCAGGCTCACGACCGCACGCATCGTCTTGTCGATGGTCGACGTGTCGTACTCGCCGTAATCGCCGCCGCTGGTCGAACCTCGGCTCAGGATCTGGATCACGCCCTGGCTGGCATTGAGCAGCGCACCCACGGAACTTCCGCTGCCGTCGGCCAGCGTGCGCGCACGGTCCATCGCGTTCCGCGTGGCCTGGTCCAGGAGCTTGACCTTGGCGTCCTCGACGGACGCGAGCGTGTACTCGGGCGTGCCGCTCGTCACGTCGATGCCGTCCTTGATGAGCTCGGTGACGGTGCGCGCGGCGTCGTAGACGGCGTCCACCTTGCCGCTGTTCACGGTCACGGCCTGCACCAGTTCGTAGCGCTCGACGGCGTTCGTGGCCGCGCCCTTCGCGTCCTTCTTCATGACGGTCGACGTGCGCACGGCCCCGGTCGTCCACTCGTCCGCCTTGAAGCCCCGCTTCGTGACGAAGCCCTGCAGCGCGGCGATCCCCGTGCCCAGCTGCTGGTACGCCGCCTGCAGCGTGGCCCCGCGGGCCGTCACGGACGCACCCCAGTGCGCGCAGTCCGCCCGCAGGTCGACGCTGGCCGAGCCCTTCACCTTGATGCTGCTGGCATTGCGGCTGGCGACGATGGCCCGCGCCAGGCTCTGCGACGCGAACGCCGCCCCCAGCGCCAGGGCGATCCCCAGCATGAACATCCCGAACCCGTTCGAAGCGAACAGCCGCGACGCTCCACGCGTCCCGGCCCCGGATGACTCCGTTGCGGACATGGCGAACCCTCCTGGTTGCCCCGCCCCGACCCGTGCAGGCGCTCCAGCGCCCGTGGACCCACGGAGGTGCAGGTGCGGTCTCCGACCGCGCGGGGTTCATCGGCCGGGTGGGGCGGGGGGCGGGAGAAATCGTTTCGGTGGTGCGGAGGACGCCCAAGGCACCTGGTCGCCATGCGCGCGGACCGAAGGGGGCCTCAGTCGCTCAGACACTTCCCCGCCGGCGCAATGGCGCCGGCGGGGACAACTCGCTTGATGAGGCCCCCTCCGGTCCGTGCTCGGCTCTGGGCGCCTGCGGACATGTCATCGTGCCGCAATGGCGGCACGATGAATCGCCCAAGGAACGTCCGCCGGCGAGCGCCCGCAGCGAGCATTGGCCCCCTCCGCAGCGACGTACGAGGCCGCGAGGCACGCGTACCACGGTCCGATTCGGCCCGGGTCGCGCCACGTGCCGAGCCAGCCGAACACGATGACGAGCGGAACCTGGTGGAGCG
>JBEIFT010000294.1:0-2972 GCA_040382255.1 Phycisphaeraceae bacterium | reverse complement strand
GCCCTTCGTGCTCTCGTGGCGTCCGAAGGACGCGCGCGGCAGCGTGGTGCTGCTGACGGCGGCGATGGACCTGGCGTGGACGACGCTCCCGCTGAAGCCGCTGATGGTGCCGATGTGGCAGGAGATCGTCGCGGAGGGCCGCCGGCAGGCGACCGCGCTGCGGACCGTCACCGTCGGCTCGATGCCCGCGATCGACCGTCCGGGCGTGGTGGAGCTCCGGCTGCTTGCCGCGGACGGGTCGCCCGTCCCGGGTGCGCGCCCCATCCCCGTCGCGTCGGGCGGACGCACCGTCACGCCGATCGAGCGTGCCGGCCTGTACGAATTGCGCGATGGCGACGGACGCGTGCAGGGCGTGCTGGCGGCGGTGATCGATCCTGCGGCCGCATCGGTCGCGGTGGTCGAGCAGGATCGCCTGGCCGGCTGGCTGGGCCCGCGCTGCACGTGGAGCGAGGGCGGCGCGGAAGGCGGCAGCGGCGGCACCGTGCTGCCCACGGCGCGCGACCTGGGCGGTGCGCCGATCGCGGCATGGCTCTTCATCGCCGCGATCCTGCTGGCGATCGCCGAGTCGGCGCTCGCGAACCGCTTCTCGCATGCGACGGCGACCACCGCCCCGGCGCGGCGCCATGATCCGGCGCGCGTGGCGGCAGGGGGTGCCGCATGATCGGCAACCCGTTCGTGCGGTGGATGCTGGGCCTGCACGACGTCCCCGCCGACGCGACGGGCCTGCGCCTGGCGTGGGAACGCCAGGTGCCCACGTGGGTCGCCGCGGCCGCGATCGTCGCGGCGGTGGCCATCGCGTGGATCGGCTACCGCCGCATCGCGATCGCGCCCCGGCGCCGCGTGCTGCTGGCCGCGCTGCGCGCCGCGACGATCGTCCTGATCGGCGTGCTGCTGGTGGGTCCGGTGCTGGAGCTCCCGCGCGAGCAGGTCGAGCCGGACGCGGTGATCGTGCTGGCCGACCGCAGCCGCTCGATGGACGTGCAGGACGTCGGTGCGGGTGCGGCGCGCGAGACGCGCGATGCCGCGCTGGTCCGCACCGTGCGCGACCGCGCGTTCCTCGGCACGCTCGGGCCCGAGCACCGTGTGGCCTGGTACGGGTTTGCGGACGGCATCGTGCCGCTGGCGCGCGGGACGGACGGCCTGGTCGAGCCCGGACCGGCGACGGGCGACCGATCCCTGCTCGGCACGTCGATCGAGCAGGCGCTTGCGCGTGCCGCCGGCCGGCCCGTCGCGGCCGTCGTGCTGCTGACCGACGGGCGCACCACCGATGCGCCCGACCGTGCGCTCGTCCGTCGCCTGCAGTCGGACGGCGTCGCCGTGTTCGCGGTGGCGCTGGGCGCCGATGCCGCGGTCGGCGATGCGGCCGTGGTCGAGGCGCAGGCGCCGCGCCGCGCATTCGCGAAGGACCTGGTGCCGGTCGAGGCGACCGTCGAGCGGCGCGGCCCGGCGCGCGCACGTGCGATGCGCGTGGAACTGGTCGACACCGCGTCGGGCGCGGTGCTGGACAACGCCGAACTCCCCGCAGCGGCTGCCGAAGGCGACGCGCCCACGCGCCAGGCCGTGCAGCTGGTCGCGAAGCCCGGCGCCGCCGGCGACGCGCAGTGGGAGGTCCGCATCGCTCCCGAGACCGGATCCGACCTGCTTCCCGCGAACGACCGCCGCGCGGTGCCGGTGACGCTCGTCGACCGCCCGGTGCGCGTGCTCTACGTCGAGGGCTACCCGCGCTGGGAGTACCGCTACCTGAAGAACCTGCTGCAGCGCGAGACGACCATCGAGAGCGCGGTGATGCTGCTCTCGGCGGACCGCGACTTCGCGCAGGAGGGCAACACGCCGATCGCGCGGCTGCCGCGCACGCGCGAGGAGTTCGAGCCGTTCGATCTGGTGATCCTGGGCGACCTTCCGGCGACGTTCTTCACCGGCGAGCAGCTGAACGAGGTGAAGCGCCTGGTGGCCGAGCGTGGTGCGGGGCTGCTGTGGATCGGCGGTGCGCGCAGCACGCCGCGCACGTGGCAGGGCACGGTGCTCGAGGACCTGCTGCCCTTCACCGGTCCGTTCGAGCTGGAGCGCGTGCCGCGCGCCGTCAACATGGTGCCCACGCCGCTCGCCGCGCGCATGGGCGTCATGCGCCTGGCGGACGACCCGAAGGCGCCGTTCCCCGACGAACTGGCGCAGTCCTCGACGGGCTGGTCGGCGATGCAGTGGGCGCAGCGCGTGCCGACCGCGGCGCTGAAGCCCGTCACGGAGGTGCTTGCGCAGAGCGCGCAGGACGTCGACGGCACGCCCGCGCCGCTCGTGCTCTCGATGCGCTACGGCGCCGGCAACGCGATGTACGTGGCGACGGACGAGGTGTGGCGCTGGCGCCACGGCCGCGGCGAGACGTACCCTGAGCGCTTCTGGGTGCAGCTGGTGCGCGCGCTCGCGCGGCCGTCGCTGGGCGTCGGACGCGAGGCGGTGCGCGTGGCGGTCGAGCCCGGACGCGCGACCGTCGGCGAGGCGGTGCGCGTCGAGGTCGAGCTTGCGCCCGGCGCGATGCCGGCGTCGGTGGCGCTGGAGGCGGTGCCCGAGCAGGGCGGTGCAGCGGGCGCGGTGCCGGTCGACCTGGAGGCCAAGGCCAACGGCGGCACATCGTTCACCGCGACCTGGACGCCGCAGGCCGAGGGCCGCTGGAAGCTGCGGCTGCGCGACGCGGCGCTTGCCTCGCGCGCGGGCGCCGAGCCGCGCGTCGAGGTGGTGCGCAGCGACCGCGAGCTCCGCGACGCGGAGGCCGACCGCCCGCTGCTGGAATCGCTCGCGCGCGACACCGGCGGCCGCGTGCTGGCGCCGGCCGACGCATCCTCGATCGCGTCGCTCCTACCGAACCGCTCGGTCCGCACCGAGCATCCGGTCCGCGACCCGCTCTGGAGCAGCCCGCTGGCGCTGGCGCTCGTCCTGACGCTCCTTGCCGCGGAATGGGTGCTCCGGCGCACCGTGCG
>JBEIFT010000293.1:0-2977 GCA_040382255.1 Phycisphaeraceae bacterium | reverse complement strand
CCCGCGCCGTCCGGCGCGCCCACGCGCACCCAGCGCGTCGGCTCGGCCTGGTCGCGCGCGGCCTGCGGCGCCAGCGCGCTCAGCGTCGGGTAGCCGTCGGCGTAGCCCACGGGCACCAGGCCCACGGTCGAGTCGCGCCGCGCGGTCCACTGCCATCCGTAGCCCACGCCCTCGCCGCGCGCGACGCGGCGCACGTGGATCAGGCTGCTGGCCCAGCGCACCGCGGGCCGGAAGCGCTCGATGCCGGGCAGGCGCTCGTCGCCCTCGGGGCCGTCGGTCGCGAAGCCCGTCCACGCCAGGCCCACGCGCACCATCGCGGCGTGCACCGTGCGCGTGCGCAGCGTCGCGTACGTGCTGGCCGAGTGGAACGTGCACTCGGGCGGGATCAGCGCGCGGTTCTGGTCGACAAAGAGCTCGAACGCGCGCTGCTGCGCGGCGCAGCGCTGCGCGCTCGACTTGGCGTGCGAGAAGTGCGTCATCAGGCCCGCCAGACGCAGCTCGGGGCTGGCGGCGATCGCCTGCAGGATCTTGGCGGCCTCGTCGGGCAGGCAGCCGCCGCGGCCCAGGCCCGTGTCGAGCTCCAGGTGCAGCGGGATGCGCACGCCGTGCTCGCGCGCGGCGTAGATCAGCTCGGCGACGTGGTGGACGTCATGCACCACCAGGTGCAGGCGGCCCGCGACCAGCATCGAGTGGATCGCGCCGCCGCGCTCCAGGTTCCGCACGGCCTGCAGCACCAGGATCGGGACCTGCATTCCCTCCAGCTGCTCGGCCTGCGCCTGGCTGTAGACGGTCAGCATCGAAGCCCCCACCTGGACGAGGCGGCGCGCCACGCGCACCGCACCCAGCCCGTAGGCGTCGGCCTTCACGACGGCATTGATCTCGCAGGCAGGACCGACCAACCCCCGCAGGACCGCCAGGTTGTGGGCGATCGCGTCGAAATCGATGGAGATGACGCTGTTGTCGGTCATGCGGGCGGCATCCATGCCTTCCGCCTGTTAGGATCGGCTCGCGCGGCACCGTACCATAAATGCCGCTGCTCGCCAGAGTTGGCCCGATGGCCAAAGCAGGGGCGGGCGACCGACGACCGAAAGACGACACCCCGGAATGGCCAGCCACGAGACGTTCGATACCTCAAAGACCTTCGCCGACCTCGGCCTGCCCGCCGACGTGCTCGCAGGCGTCACCGCAGCGGGGTTCCAGCACCCGACCAAGATCCAGGCCGCCCTCATCCCGGTGGCCATGTCCGGCAAGGACGTCCTGGGCCAGGCCAAGACCGGCACCGGCAAGACCGCGTCCTTCGCGCTCCCCATCCTGGCCCGCGTCAAGCCCGGCGACCACTTCGCGGCGCTCGTCCTGGTCCCCACCCGCGAGCTGGCCATCCAGGTCTGCCGCGAGATCAAGGAACTGGGCGGCGGCACCACGCTGGAGGCCATCCCGGTCTACGGCGGCAAGCCGATCAACACCCAGGCCAAGCAGCTGGAGAAGCGCCCGGCGATCGTGGTCGGCACCCCCGGCCGCGTCATGGACATGCACGGCCGCGGCTACCTGCCCTACGACGGCGTCAAGATCGCCGTCCTGGACGAGGTCGACCGGATGCTGGACATCGGCTTCCGGGACGACATCCGCCGCATCCTGGGCGCCATGCGCCAGGGCCCCCAGACCATCTTCGTGAGCGCGACGATCAGCCCCGACATCGAGAAGCTGGCGCGTTCCTACATGCGGAACCCCGAGAAGATCGTCACCACCGAGAAGAGCCTGACGGTCGCGGCGGTCGACCAGAGCTGGCTGACGGTCGAGCCCTGGGACAAGAAGCGCCTGCTGCTGCACCTGCTGCAGCACGAGGAACCGGGCCTGACGGTCGTGTTCTGCCGCATGAAGAAGACGGTCGACCAGGTGGCCGACTACCTCTCCAAGCACGGCATCGACGCCCACCCGATGCACGGCGACATGTACCAGACCAAGCGCGACAAGGTCATGGACCAGCTGCGCGGCGGCAAGCTCAGCGTGCTGGTGGCCAGCGACCTGGCCAGCCGCGGCCTGGACGTCGACGAGATCAGCCACGTCGTCAACTACGACGTCCCCGAGGACCCCGAGGTCTACATCCACCGCATCGGCCGCACCGCACGCGCGGGCCGCGGCGGCGTGGCGTGGACGTTCGTCCAGCCCGACCAGGGCGACCTGCTGAGCGCGGTCGAGATGCTGGCCAACATCGAGATCCCGCAGAAGGTCTACACCGACTTCCAGCCGGGCCCCGTGCCCGCGGACGTCAGCAGCATCCGCGAGGCCGCGCGCGCGCGCCGCGAGGCGTCGATCGCCGCGAAGGCCCGACTGATGGGCCCGGCCTCGCTGCCGTCCCCGTCGGCCGCCGATCCGAACGCGTTCCCCGGCGGCGTGATCCCCACCGCGTTGCCGCCGCGCCGCCTGGGCGGCGTGGTGCGCGGCCGCAACCGCTGACGCGATGCAGGCGCCGGTCGTCATCCACCCCGAGGTCCGCGATGCGCTGGCCGCGGGCCGCGCCGTCGTGGCGCTGGAGACGGCGGTGCTCACCCACGGCCTGCCCCGCGCGCCGCTGGCCAAGGCGCCCGCCTGCACGCACGGCAGCGGCCACTGGGACCAGACCCTCCCCGCGAACCTGGCGCTGAGCCTGCTGCTGGACCGCACGGTCCGCGCGGCCGGCGCGGTGCCCGCCACGGTCGGCATGCTGGACGGCGCGCTGCACGTGGGAATGGACGAATCGCAGCTGGCGCGCCTGGGCTGCGACACCGGTGCGCGCAAGCTCAGCGCCCGCGACCTGGGCCCCGCCGCGGCCGACCGCGCCTGCGGCGGCACCACCGTGGCCGGCACCCTGGCGGCGTGCGGCATCGCGCGCATCGCGGTGTTCGCCACCGGCGGCATCGGTGGCGTGCATCGCGGCTTCGCCGACACGCTCGACATCAGCGCCGACCTTGCGGCGATCGCCTCCACGCGCGCCGTGGTG
>JBEIFT010000292.1:0-3022 GCA_040382255.1 Phycisphaeraceae bacterium | reverse complement strand
GCCGCGCGCGCCAGGCGACGCACGTCCCCTCGCCGGACGCGAAGTGGGTGGCGGTCTTCTCCGACTGCAACATCACGCTGGAGCCCGGCGAGAAGGGCGGCGGCGACAAGGTGCCCGTGACCACCGAGGGCACCGGCAAGGTCTGGTTCGGCAGCGCCGACTGGGTCTACGGCGAGGAACTGGACCAGAACACCGCGATGTGGTGGTCGCCGGACTCCACGAAGCTGGCCTACTACGCGTTCGACGAGCGTCCGGTGAAGGACTTCTGGATCCTGCGCGACCAGGTGGGGACGCGCACCAAGCCCAAGGCGCTGAACTATCCGAAGCCCGGCGACCCGAACCCCGTCGCGAAGCTCGAGTGCTACGACCTGGCGTCGCGGAAGCGCGTGCCGCTCGAGGTCGGCCCCGCCGCGGACCAGTACGTCTACGGCGTGCGCTGGACGCCCAAGGGCGACGGCATCCTGTTCTTCCGCACCAATCGCCGGCAGGACACGCTGGACCTGGTGCTGGCCGACCCCGCCACCGGGAAGTCGCGGACGATCCTGACCGAGCGCTCCGACACGTGGACGAAGAACTCGCCCGGCATGATGTTCCTGGCCGACGGCCGCCGCTTCGTGTGGGAGACGCGCGCGAACGGCTGGTCCAACTTCCAGCTGTGGGACCTCGACACGGGCAAGCTGGCCGACCTGACCAAGGATCCGTGGGAGGCCGACTCGATCGTCGAGATCGACGAGAAGGGCGGCTGGCTCTGGTACCTGGCGCGCTCCAGCGAGACGAAGCTGAACCCGCAGCTGCACCGCGCACACCTGGACGGCAGCGGCGCGGAGCGCATCACCAAGGGCGACCACCACTGGTCCGGCGTGCGCATCGCGCCGGACGGGAAGCACTTCGTGGCCACGCGCGAGTTCGTCGATCGGCCGCCCGCGACGTTCCTCTGCGCGATCGACGGCCGCGAGGTTGCGTGCCTTGCCAAGCCCGCCGAGGACCGCGCCGGCAAGCTGGGCGTGCCGGCGCCCGAGTTCATCCGCTTCAAGGCGGCCGACGGCGTCACCGAGCTCTACGGCATCCTCTGGAAGCCGCCGGGGTTCGACGCGAAGAAGAAGTACCCGCTGGTCATCGATGCGTACGGTGGCCCGATGATCGTCACCATCAACTCCAACTACCAGCCCACGCGCAAGGACGTCGGTTTCGGCGTGCTGGTGGCCACGTGCGAGAACCGCGGCACCCCCGGGCGCGGCAAGGCCTTCGAGGACGCCACGTACATGAAGCTCGGCGGCCCCGACGTGGACGACCAGGCGGCGTTCGTGAAGGAGCTGTGCAATCGTGGGTATGTCGATGCGAAGCGCGTCGCGATCACCGGCCACAGCTACGGCGGCTACATGACGCTGATGTGCATGCTGCGCTACCCCGACCTGTACCCGGTCGGCGTGGCCGGCGCCCCGCCCACCGACTGGCGCCAGTACGACACGATCTACACCGAGCGCACGATGCGCACCCCCGAGGAGAACGAGGCGGGCTACGACGCAGGCAGCGCCGTCAAGCAGGCCCGCAACCTGAAGGGGCGCGTCATGCTGCTGCACGGGCTGGTCGACGACAACGTCCACCCCTCCAACACGATGGCCCTGGCCGACGCCTGGCAGCGCAACGACATCCCCTTCGAGATGATGGTCTTCCCGACGTCGGACCACGGCATCTTCAGCCCGGCCGAGGACAGTGCCAAGTGGACCTTCATCCTGCGGAACTTCGGCATGGTCCGGGTGCCGCCACTCGGCGCTGCGGCCGACGAAGCCGATCGGCCGATGGACTGAGGGTGATCGCCGCCCCAGCCCCCGCCGCCATGCGCCTCCCGCCCGACCGCAGCCACGTCCGCACCGAGCACCGGAACCCCGGCTCGATGCACCTGGACACGCTGGACGCGGCCGGGATCGCGGCGCTCATGGCCGAGGACAGCCGCGCGGTGACCGAAGCGGTGGCCGCCGCCGCGCCCGCGATCGGCGCGCTGGTCGAGGGCATGGTGCCGAAGTTCGCGCAGGGGGGGCGGCTGCTCTACTTCGGCGCCGGCACCAGCGGGCGCCTGGCCGTGCTGGACGCCAGCGAGTGCCCGCCCACCTTCATGAGCGATCCCGGCCAGGTGGTCGGCGTCATCGCCGGCGGCGATTCCGCCCTGCGCCGCTCGAGCGAGGGCCGCGAGGACGAGTGGGACGGCGCCCGCGGGGAGATCGAGCGGCTGGCCGTGGGGCCGAACGACACGGTGGTCGGCATCGCCGCGGGCGGCACCACGCCGTATCCGCTCGGCGCGATCCGCATCGCCAAGGAGCGCGGCGCCGCAACGGCGTTCATCTCCTGCGTGCCGATGGAGCGCCCGGAGGCCTGCGACCACCTGATCGTCCTGGAGACCGGGCCCGAGGTCCTGACCGGCAGCACGCGCCTGAAGGCGGGAAGCGCCACCAAGCTCGCGCTCAACTGCATCACCACCGCGCTCTTCACGCGCCTGGGCAAGGTGCGCGGCAACCTGATGGTCGACCTGGCGGCCACGAACGACAAGCTGGTCGACCGGGCGATCCGCACCGTGCGCCAGTTCGACCCGTCGCTCACGCGCGAGCAGGCGTGGGCGCTTCTCGAGGCGAACGGGCGCAGCGTGAAGCGCGCCATCGAGGTGCCCAACTGGCAGCCCACCCTCCGCGGCGAGCGGGTGCAGCTGCGCCCGCTCCGTGCGGACGACCTGGACGCGTTGCACGCGGTAGCTTCCGATCCGCTGATCTGGGAGCAGCACTGGCAGGCCGACCGCCACGAACGGCCCGTGTTCGAGCGCTTCTTCGCGCAGGTCCTTGCGGGCGGCGGGGCGCTGGTCGCGCTCGACCCCGCGGGCCGCGTCATCGGCATGAGCTGCTACTACGACTGGAACCCGGCCGACCGCTCGGTGGTGGTCGGCTACACGTTCCTGGCGCGGTCGCGCTGGGGCGACGGCACGAACCGCGAGATGAAGCGCCTGATGCTCGACCACGCGTTCCGCTGGGCCGGG
>JBEIFT010000291.1:0-3023 GCA_040382255.1 Phycisphaeraceae bacterium | reverse complement strand
GGCGCCAGTGCGCCGGCGGGGAAGTGTCTGAGCGACTGAGGCCCCCTTCGGTCCGCGCGCATGGCGACCAGGTGCCTCTCGCACAGCGACCAGGTGCCTTCCCGCTGACCCGCCGCCCCCGGAAATCGGTACCGGGCCATCCCGGACCCAATTTCCGCGCCCCGCAGCGGGGGAGGCTCCCTATACTTATTGCCCCATGCCGTACACCCTCCAGCCCGACCATGGCTATGGACAGGAGATCGAAGAGCTCTCCCGGACCCAGCCGCGCACCGGTCCCGGTGGCCCCGTCGTCACGGTCGACTCGGACAACCCCGACTACCTGCGCGACCACGCACAGCTGCCCGACCGCTGGGTCCTGAACATCGGGCCCCAGCACCCGGCCACGCACACCACGCTCCGCCTGGTGCTCGAACTGGACGGCGAGCGCGTCGCCCGCGTGACGCCGCACATCGGCTACCTGCACTCCGGCTTCGAGAAGCTGGGCGAGCACCACGACTACAACCAGTACGTCTGCACGATCAGCCGGATGGACTACATCTCGCCGATCGTCAACGACATCGCGTGGCACACGGCGGTCGAGCGGTTCTTCGGCGTGGACGTCACCCCGCGCTGCAAGGCGATCCGCACGATCATGGCCGAGCTCGGACGCATCCAGAACCACCTGCTGTGCGTCGGCGCGGCGGCCCTGGACCTGGGTGGCTTCACCGGCTTCCTGTACGGGTTCAACGAGCGCGAGTTCATCTACGACATCGTCGAGTACATCAGCGGCCAGCGGTTCCACCCGGACTGGACCCGCGTGGGCGGCGCCTGGCGCGACCTGCCCGACGACGAGACCTTCAAGCGGATGGTCAAGCACTTCGTGAACGAGCGGCTGCCGCGCGCGGTCGCCGACATGGAGAGCCTGCTGAGCCGCAACCGCATCTTCATCGACCGCATCGAGGGCGTCGGCGCGATCAGCCGTGCCGACGCGGTTGCGTGGGGCCTCACCGGCCCGATGGCGCGCGCGAGCGGCGTCCGCCGTGACCTGCGCAAGGACGAGCCGATCCTGGCCTGGGCCGACAACTGGGACGGCGAGGGTGCCGAGGCGCCGAAGTTCGACGTCGTCGTCTGCCAGACCGGCGACTGCTTCGCGCGCTTCCTGGTGCGGGTCGAGGAGATCAAGCAGTCGGCGCGGATCATCAACCAGCTGATCGACCGGATCCCCGGCGGGTCGCTCAACCCCGTCGACTCGGCGAAGGTCACCCAGCCAGACAAGGCGAACATCTACGGCTCGATCGAGGGCGTGATCCAGAACTTCGAGCTCATGATGTGGAACAAGGGCTGGAAGGTGCCGATCGGCGAGGCCTACTACGGCTTCGAGAGCCCCAACGGCGAGCTCGGCTACTTCATCGTCGGCGACGGCACGAAGTTCCCCTGGCGCGTGCGCACCCGCCCGCCGTGCTTCGTGAACTACTCCGTGTTCCAGAAGCTCGTCGAAGGCCACCTGGTCTCCGACGCGATCGCCGTCGTCGGATCCATCAACGTCATCGCGGCCGAGCTGGACCGCTGAACCAACCGAGGCAACCACCATGGCCTGGCCAACCAAGCCCTCCGCCACGATGCATGTCCCGCGCCGCGCGGAGCCGTACGTCACCGACGCGATGAAGTCGGCGTGGACGAAGGACGTCCTTCCCAAGTACGCCACCAAGCTCGGCTGCCTGATGCCGATCCTGCACGACGTGCAGCACGCCTACCGGCACGTGCCGTACCAGGCGCAGCTGGAGATCGCGCAGTTCCTGGGCATCGCGCCGTCCGACGTGCTGGACACCGTGAGCTTCTACGACGAATTCACCGTCGAGCAGCGCGGCGTGGTCACGATCGGCGTCTGCCACTCGATCGCCTGCGAGCAGTGCGGCTGCGGCAGCACGAAGCTCATCGAGCGCGTGCGCGAGAAGCTGGGCCTGCTGCCCGGCGAGACCACCGACGACGGCCAGGTGACGCTGATCGCCATGGACTGCCTTGGCAGCTGCGACACCGCGCCCGTCGCGCTGTTCAACGAGACGCTGCACGAGAACCTCACCCCCGAGGCCTTCGACCGCCTGGTCGAGCAGGCCGTCCACGCGAAGGCGGGGGGCCACCACTGACATGGCACCGGAGAAGGAGCAGCCCCTCGCGCGGAGCCTGGGCGCCTTCTTCGGCCACATCGTCGACGCGATCGCGTCGGACCCCGACGCCCCGAAGGGCGAGCGAACCGAGGTCCGGCGCCGCACCGAGGAGGAACAGCGCCCCGACGGCGTGATCCTCCGGCGGACCGTGATCGAGGAGGTCGTGCTGCCGCCCGGCACGCCGGCCCCCAAGGCACCTCCCGCCGACTGAACGACCCAAGGACCGAACATGCCGACGTCCCCCGACTTCAAGCCCACGCCCGTCCTGACGAAGCGAATCCCCGAGGACCGCTCCAAGCGCAGCACGGTGTCCTACGACCAGTACGTCGCCACCGGCGGCTACAAGACGCTCGAGAAGGCGATCGGCATGCAGCCCGCCGAGATCGTCGAGCTGGTGAAGGGCGCGGTCCTGCGCGGCCGCGGCGGCGCAGGCTTCCCGGCCGGCCTCAAGTGGAGCTTCCTGCCGCCGGCCGACGGCGGTCCGCGCTACCTGTGCATCAACTGCGACGAGGCCGAGCCCGGCACCTTCAAGGACCGCCTGCTGGTCGACTTCGACCCGCACGCCGTGCTCGAGGGCATCGCGATCGCGGCCTACGCGTGCCAGATGCAGACCGCGTACTTCTTCATCCGCGGCGAGTACCACCACCAGGCCAAGGTCTTCCAGAAGGCGATCGAGGAGGCGTACGCCAACGGCATCTTCGGCAAGCAGGGGCTGATGCGCGGCGCGTCGAAGTTCGCGGTGGACGTCGTGCTGCACCGCTCGGCGGGCGCCTACATCTGCGGCGAGGAGACCGCGCTGCTCGAGGCCATCGAGGGCAAGCGCGGCTGGCCGCGCGTCAAGCCGCCGTTCCCCGCGGTGAAGGGCCTCTTCGGCCGTCC
>JBEIFT010000290.1:0-3071 GCA_040382255.1 Phycisphaeraceae bacterium | reverse complement strand
GTCGACGAAGCGCTGGGCGCTCTCGTCGGGGCTGTTGCCGGTGCTGAAGACGTTTCCGTAGACGCGGGCGACCTGATCACCGAGCACGAGGATGTCGGTTCCGGGGTGCGCCTCGCGGAACGCCTGGCGGGCGGGCGAGGGCACTGGCGCCAGCTGCGCGAAGGTCGTGGCGGTGCAGGCGAGGACGGCGCTCGCGAGGAGCGGGCGGATGACGCGGATGGCGTGCATGGGAGGTGTCTCTGGTGTGGGGGATCGTGAAGCGTGGCGTCGGCCGCTGAGGGGTGGCCGACGCGGAAGCCTGTCGTGCATTATTCGCCGCCAAAGGGCGGTCGTGACGGCGATTCCTCGAAATTTGGCCCCATTCCGATCAGCGAGGCGGGTTGGAACGGGGCGAGGTGGGCCGGGCGGGTCAGCCCCAGTTCGCGAGGAGGATTCCGAGGTCCGCGCCGTTCACGGTGCCATCCTGGTTCAGGTCGGCGGAACCGCCGGTTCCCCAGGCCGCCAGCAGCAGGCCCAGGTCCGCGCCGTTCACGGAGCCATCCTGGTTCAGATCGCCCTGGAGGTATGCCGAGCAGCGCCAGCCGTCGACCGAAAGGTCGTCGATGGCGACCTCGACCTGCGAGTCGTAGCCGCCGTCGTTGGCGCGGAAGCGCAGGCGGACCTGGGCGCTGGGCGCGAAGTAGTCGTTGACGCGGATCACCTTCTCGATCCAGCTGTTGGTGTTCGGCGCGGTGCTGCTGGGCTGGACGGTCTCGACGTTGGCCCACGTGCCGCCGCCGTCGCCCGAGATCTCGACCACCAGGCCGTCCTTGTCGGCGGCGAGGGGGTAGACGCCGGAGTTGGACTGCCAGGTCGCGACCCAGCGCCAGTAGCGGATGTAGGCGATGTCCAGGGTGGCGCAGTTCAGGACCGGCGAGACGAGGGTCGTCGTGCCGCCGTCGACGTCGGCCTCGGTGACCGCCGCCAGGCCGTAGCCGCCGGTGCCCTGACCGGTGAACCAGCAGGTCGCGCCGCCGGCGGTGTGGTTGCCGGCGGGCTGGACCGGGCGCGAGCCGTCGGCGAACCAGCCGGTGCCGTTCGGCATGCCCAGGGCCCAGACGCCGTTGCTCGCGGTGTCATCCGCAGCTCCGACCGACCAGCCCTGGTTGGTGCCCTCGAGGGTGTCGGTCAGCACGGTCGGCGTCGCCGCGACGTAGGTGGACGAGTACGTCACGCCCGGCGCGTCCATCGGCAGGTACTGCGTGGTGTTGGTCGTCGACGTGATGCCGAAGTACATCGCGACCGGGTCGAGGCAGGTGCCCGCCGGGACGTTCGCCCGGTACAGGTTGTTGCCCAGGTACGTCATCGGGGTCGCGGTGTACGTCGTGGCGGCGCCGGCCTTCGTGTAGAGGCGTGCCGACGCGGTGTTCGCGGTACCGCTCACCGGCGTGACCAGCATCTGGACGGCCGTGGTGCCGTCCGGCTGCACGAACGTCGGGATGCCGCTGGGGGTCGACAGCGTGAAGGGCTGGACCGCCGGGACCGAGATGCCGTGCACCGTGAACGCGTAGGCGATCTGCGAGTAGCGGGGGGTGCCGTCGTAGATGTTGCCGTTGTTGTCGTCCAGCGTCAGGTAGTCGATGGCGATGTCCGACGCAATCGTGCTGACCGGGCCGTGCAGCGGGATCGAGTTGATCGCGAGGCGGCGCAGCGTGGTCATGTAGGTGCTGGGCTCGGACAGCACGAGCTTGTTCCGGAGGTCCCATACGACGCCGCTGATCAGCTGCCCGCAGGCGTGGATCTCGCTGCCGCAGCTGGAGCAGGACGACGCGCTGTACTGGCAGGTGTTGGCTGCGGTGCGGATGCCACCCGAGCAGTTGGAGAAGCCGACGCCGGTGACCGCCACGTCGGCAATCAGCAGGCCGCACACGTCGCCCATGCCTTCGCCGTAGGCGCCCTGGCCGGAACCGGCCTTCTCGACGATGTTGTGGCCGTACTCGTGGTGCACGACCGTGCCGAACGCGGTGTTGTTGCACCCGCCGCCTGCAGAGTAGAAGTTGATGGTGTTCGCCGAGTAGTAGGCGTTGCAGGTGGATGCGAGGTTGCAGTTGACGACGAAGCTGGAGGCCTGCGTCGACACCGTCGGGAAGGTGGGCGCCGACGCCAGAACCACGTCGCGGATGAGGTTGGCATGCAGGTAGGCGTTCACCTGCGCGCGGTCGGTGGCGGACGTGTTGGCCGAGCTGTAGATGGGGCTGAACGTCGTGCCGTCCGCCTGCGCGCTGGAGAGCACCAGGCCCGTGGCGGCGCCGTTGTTCTGCACCGTGAAGAACTTGCCGCCCAGCGTGGCCGTGATCGTGCCGGTGCCGACCGGGATGCTGTAGACGCCGGCGGCATCGGCGTAGACGGTGGTCGACCCGTTCGAGACCTTCGCATACGGCATCCCGACGGGGCTCTCGGCGGCGCAGGCGTCCGCGTTGTAGCCCGCGGTGGCGTTGCCCTTCACGGTGCCGCCCACCGCGTGGTAGATGCGGCTTTCCTCGTAGAGGATCGCGCCCGACTTCGCATCGACGATGAACTGGAAGCGCATCGGCTCGCCGTCGAGCCCGGTGCCCGAGGCCTCGAACTGCACCGCCAGCGCGGGTTGCTCGGCCTTGGCGCGGTCGACGCCGGCCCAGATCACGTACTGCGCGGGCGTGGTCTCGGGCGCCGCACGGAAGCGGTTGAACGTGTTTCGGGTGAGCGTCTTGTAGGACGGCAGCCGCGAGGTGTCGACGCCGTCCATCGAGTCGGCGAAGGTCCCGAGGTCCCAGAGGGTGCTGCCCGCGAGGACGGCGGGGAAGCCGGGTTCGTTGCGGCAGAGGACCGAGAGTCCGGCGCGGAAGACGGGGATGCCCTTGACGGTCTGGGTGTAGTAGACGGCGGTGAACCGCATCGAGCCGTCGTCCTCTGGCATGAGCTGCACGAGGTGCTCGCCGTTCTCGAAGGGGCCGATGGGGGCGAGGTCGCCGGCCTTGATCCCGAAGACGTCGGCGTGGGCGTCGACGAAGCGCTGGGCGCTCTCGTCGGGGCTGTTGCCGGTGCTGAAGACG
>JBEIFT010000289.1:0-3076 GCA_040382255.1 Phycisphaeraceae bacterium | reverse complement strand
GGAGGGGGCCAAGCGCAGCGAAAGGGCGCGGCGACCACGCACTGCCTCAGGGGCCAAGGGCGCGGCAACCACGCAACGCCTCAGCGGCCTCGAGAAATCAGTACAGGGATATCCCGAACACAATTTCGCCCCCGCGGCCGGACGAATCCCCGCCCTCCTATACTCCGCAAATGGCGTTTTTCACGCGCAAGAAGCCTGCCCCCGCCCGCACGCACGTCCCGCAGCAGTCCGGCCGAGCGGCCACGCCGCATGACCCGGCGTTCGAGCGCCGCATCCAGGAGATCGGCGCCGACTTCCTGCGCCGCGCGCGCGAGGAGAAGGCCGGCGTGTTCAGCGGCAGCCTGTCCGTCTTCAAGGACAAGCTGATGGACTGGGCCATGCAGGACGAGGCCTTCAAGGTCCAGCTGTTCCGGTTCGTCGACTGCTTCCCCACGCTGCGCACCAAC
Source organism: Phycisphaeraceae bacterium (assembly GCA_040382255.1). Classification (GTDB taxonomy): domain Bacteria; phylum Planctomycetota; class Phycisphaerae; order Phycisphaerales; family SM1A02; genus UBA966. The sequence continues at coordinate 2,630 of JBEIFT010000289.1, read as the reverse complement.
GACGCCATCTACGACCACCTGGCCGACTACCTCTCGCAGCCGGGCGTGAAGCCCCCGCCGGGGTTCGAGCTGGGCATGGCCGCCGGCGGCCTGGCGAAGGGCCTGATGGCGAAGACGATGGCCGGCCAGATCGAGGGCATGGCCGGCAAGTTCATCGCAGGCACCGATGCCGCCAGCGCACTTCCCGCGCTGGAGAAGATGTGGAAGCACGGCATGTGCTTCAGCGTCGACCTGCTTGGCGAGGCGTGCGTGAGCGACGAGGAGTCTCGCCACTACCAGCGCAAGTACCTGGACCTCATCGAGAACCTGCCCAAGCACGTCGCCAAGTGGGGCGCGCAGCCGGTGCTCGAGACCGACCACCTGGGCGCCGTGCCCCGCACGAACGTCAGCATCAAGATCAGCTCCCTCAGCGCGCGCGTCGACCCGATCGACACCGAGGGCTCGATCCGCGGCCTGATGGAGGGCATCGTCCCGATCCTGGAGGCCGCGAAGCGCAACGGCGTGCTCGTCAACTTCGACATGGAGCAGTTCGCGCTCAAGGACCTGACGCTCGAGCTCTTCATGCGCTGCTGCGAGAAGGTCGACTTCGAGGCCGGCTTGGCCATGCAGGCGTACCTGCGCAGCGCGCCGGACGACGCGCGCCGCATCGTCGAGTGGTCCAAGCGCACCGGCCGCGTGGTCACCGTGCGCCTGGTGAAGGGCGCGTACTGGGACTACGAGACGATCCACGCCGAGCAGCAGGGATGGCCGGTCCCCGTCTGGGGCCGCAAGTGCGACACCGACGCGTGCTTCGAGCGCGTGGCGCAGTACTTCATCGAGAACACCCCGCACAAGAAGGGCCAGGGCGGCGTGAAGCTCGCGCTGGGCTCGCACAACGCGCGCTCGATCGCGGCCGCGCTGGCCACGCTGGAGAAGTGCGGCCTGCCGAAGAACGCCATCGAGCTGCAGATGCTGCACGGCATGGGCGACCAGCTGAAGGCCGCCGCCATGGGCATGGGCCTGCGCATGCGCGAATACGTGCCGGTCGGCGAGATGATCCCCGGCATGGCGTACCTGGTGCGCCGCCTGCTGGAGAACACCTCGAACGAGAGCTGGCTGAAGGCCGGCTTCCTGGACAACGCGGACGTCGGGCACCTGATCGCGAGCCCGTTCCGCGAGCACGACTCGGACCCCGGCGTCCTGCGCATCCAGCAGGGCCCGGAGCGCCACGCGCTCAGCTGCGCGGTGGCGGGCATCGGCGACGGTCGGCCGTTCTTCACCGAGCCGATGCGGAACTTCTCCGTGCGAGCGGTGCGCGACGCGTTCCGCGGCGCCGTCGAGGCCGCCAGCGTCCCCACGATCCCGAACGACGGCACCGCCGCCGACGCCGCCCGGGCAGTGGCGCGCGCGCACGAGGCCTTCCCGGCCTGGCGCGACACGCCGCAGGAGGAGCGCAGCGCGGTGCTCGTGCGCGCGGCCGAGCTGATGCGTGCCCGCCGCGACGAGCTGGCCGGCATCGTCATCAAGGAGAGCGGCAAGACCTGGCGCGAGGCCGACGCCGATGTCTGCGAGGCGATCGACTTCTGCGAGTACTACGCCCGCGAGGCGTGCCGCCTGGCGTCGCGCGAGCGGCTGGGCACCTTCGTCGGCGAGCTGGACGAGCAGTGGTACCAGCCGCGCGGCGTCGCGGCGGTGATCAGCCCGTGGAACTTCCCGCTGGCGATCTGCGCCGGCATGGCCACCGCGGCGCTCGTCACGGGCAACACCGTGGTCGTGAAGCCCGCCGAGCAGACGCCCGGCATCGCGAAGGTCCTGTGCGACATCCTGTGGCAGGCCGGCACGCCGCGCGAGGTGCTGCACTTCCTGCCCGGCCCCGGCGAGACCGTCGGCGCCGCGCTCGTGCGCGACCCGCGGACCGCGCTCATCGCGTTCACCGGCAGCAAGGCCGTCGGCCTGGACATCATCCAGGCGGCGGGCATGACGCCCGACTCGCAGCCCTTCGTGAAGAAGGTCGTCTGCGAGATGGGCGGCAAGAACGCCATCATCATCGACGAGAGCGCCGACCTGGACGAGGCCGTCCTGGCCGTCCGCCAGAGCGCGTTCGGGTTCCAGGGCCAGAAGTGCTCGGCATGCAGCCGCGTGATCGTCCTGGAGGGCGCGCACGACGTCTTCCTGCACCGCCTGGTCGAGGCGACGCGCGCGCTGGTCGTGGGCGACCCGATGCAGCCCGGCACCGACGTCGGCCCCGTGATCGACGAGGAAGCCGCGTCCAAGGTCCGCCGCTACGTGGAGATCGGCGCGTCCGAGGGCAAGCTGGAACTGCAGCTCGAGATCCCCGCGGGCTTGGCCGGCAAGGTCGGCAAGCCGTACGTCGGCCCGGCGATCGTCAGCGGCGTGAAGCCCGGCGCGCGCGTGGCGAACGACGAGATCTTCGGCCCGGTGCTCGCCGTGATCAAGGCGCGCGACCTGGACGAGGCGCTGGCGATCGCCAACGCCACCGCGTACAAGCTGACGGGCGGCATCTTCAGCCGCAAGCCGTCCAGCCTGGAGCGCGCCAAGCGCGAGTTCCGCGTCGGCAACCTCTACGTGAACCGCGGCATCACCGGCGCGCTGGTCGGCCGGCAGCCGTTCGGCGGATTCGGCATGTCGGG
>JBEIFT010000288.1:0-3088 GCA_040382255.1 Phycisphaeraceae bacterium | reverse complement strand
CGAAGCGCGCTCGAGGTGCCCAGCGTCGCGGCGGCCACCGCGCGCCGCGGGATCGTCGACGCGGGCGCGGCGGTCGCGGCCGCCGCGGTGGCGGCCATCGAGCGCAGCCCCGCCCCGCGCGTGACCGAGCTGCTGGACGACGCCGTCGCGGACCTGGCCGAGGTGCGCGACTTCCTGGGCGCGATCCAGGTGCCCGAGGGTGACGCGGGCACCGTGGTCATGCAGCGCGATTCGGTGGCTGCGCTGGACCACCTGACGCGGCTGGTCGGGGACATCGAGCATCTGCGCCCCGCGCTGTCCGGCCAGGCCGCGCTGCGGCCGCGCGTGACCCAGACCACGGCCGAGGCGCGCGACGCGCTGGTGGCATTCGGGACGTGGCTGGCCGACACGGAACGCCCCGCTCCCACGGATGCGCTGCGCGCGGCCAGCTGCACGATCGGCGCGCGGCGCAAGCTGGACCGCGCCGAGACGCTGGCCAGCACCGCGACCGGCGCCGTCACGCCCGAGGACGCGCTGGCGGAACTCGAGGCGCTGCGGCAACTGGACCGGATGGTCCACCACGCGGCCAAGGCCGCGGGCTACCTGGCGGTGCGGACGAACGGCGCCACCATCCACCCGGAGCCCGGACCACCCGCGGCCGGCGACGCCGCCGACGAACCGACGTGAGGCCGTGGAACGAAGCGGGCCCGCCGGATCGGCGGGCCCGCGTGGTCGTGTTCAGGTCGTCCGGCGATCAGAAGCGGCCGGAGGTGTTGACCGTGTCGTACGGCGTGCCACCCGGGCGCTCCATCAGCCAGAAGCGGCTCCACTCGTCGGCCAGCGCGCGCAGGTTCTGGCTGTAGATCATCGAGTCGTTCACGCGGCGCTTGTCCCAGCTCTCGAACTGGCCGTTCAGGTCCGGGGTGGGGTTCGACAGGATGTTGTCGGCGCTGGTCAGGAACGCTGCATTGCAGTTCTCGTTCATGTCCTTGATGCGCTTCTTCGTCTCCTGGCTCAGGCCGTTGTCCGAGGCCAGCTCGGTGCTGACTTCCTGGCGCTGGCGGGCAAGGGCCGTGCGCAGGGGCGCCGGCAGCGACTTGACCTCGCTGCTCGAGTCGCTCAGCGTGTACCAGTCCTCCTTGGGGAGGTCCTGGTAGCCGTGGAGTTCGGCGTCCGTCGGCTGGGGGCTGTAGCAGCCCGTCAGGACGGAGGTGGCGACGAGGGTGGCGGCAAGCAGGAGGGCGGACTTCATGGGTGTGGTTCCTCGAATCGAGGACGCGGATCATAGCAATCGGCAGGGGTGACGCCGGGGGCGGCGGCACGGGCCGCCACCCCTGCCCATACGCGGCCGGGCGCCCGGGGGATGCAGGCGGAAACGCAGCCCGCCGGCCCGGCGCGGCGACCCGGAAGCCCATGCAAGCCGGGGGGTTGCGAACGGTGCCCGGCCACGGCCACCGCTTCAGAGGTCGATCACCTCGTACCGCTCGGGCAGGGCCGGGACGATCCCGAACCGCGACTTCAGGCACGCGGCCAGCGCCTCGCGTTGCCGGACTTCGCCGTGGGTGAGCGCGATCCGCGGCGCGGCGTCCCGTGCGCAGCGTTCGATCCACGACAGCAGGCCGCCCTGCCCCGCGTGGGCGCTCAGGCCGTTCACCGTGTGCACGTCGGCCCGCACCACGATGTCCTCGCGGAAGATCCGGACCTTCGGCGCGCCATCGACCAGCTTGCGGCCCAGCGTGCCCTCCGCCATGTAGCTGGTCAGGAGCACCTGCACGCCGCGGCGCCAGAGGTTGTGGCGCAGGTGGTGCATGATCCGGCCGCCGTCGCACATGCCGCTGCCCGCGATCACGACGGCGGGATCCCAGCTGTCGTTCAGCTCGCGGCTCTGCTGCGGCGTGATGCACGGGTGCACGTTCTGCAGGTCGCGGCGCATCTCGCCGCTCTCCATCAGGCGGCGCGTCTCGCCCTCCATTGAGCCGGGATACTTGCCGTAGATGTCGGTGGCGCGGATCGCCATCGGGCTGTCCAGGTAGATCGGCACCACGGGCGCGCTGCCCTCGCGCTGGATCTCGGCCAGCACGTGCAGGATCAGCTGGGCCCGCCCGATCGCGAACGCCGGGCAGAGCACCTTGCGCTTCTCCCACGCGGCCTTGCGCAGGATGCCCTTCAGCTCGGCGAGGGTCGCCTCGGCCGGGCGGTGGTCGCGGTCGCCGTAGGTCGACTCCAGGAAGACGAGGTCCGCCGGCGGGCAGGGCTCCGGGTCACGCAGGATCGGCATCTCCTTCTGCCCGACGTCGCCCGAGAAGACGACGGTCTTCGTGGCGCCGTCCTCCTCGACCGTCATGCGCACGCTGGCCGAGCCCAGGATGTGGCCCGCGTCCTGCAGCCGCACGCGCACGCCGGGCGCGATCTCGCGTTCCTCGTGGTACGGCAGGCCGCGGAACAGCGCGACCACGGGCGCGACGTCCGCCTGCGTGTAGAGCGGCTTGACGTCGGGCTCCTCGCCGGCGCGCTCGCGCCAGGTGTTCTCGCGGCGGGCGTCGCCTTCCTGGATGTGCGCGGAATCCTCGAGGATCAGCTGCGCCAGGTCGCAGGTCGGCGGCGTGGCGTGGATGGGGCACGCGAGCCCCTTCAGGAGCGGCAACCGGCCGACGTGGTCCAGGTGCGCGTGCGTGAGCACGACCGCGTCCAGCTTGTTTGCATGGAACGGGCCGAGCTCCATGTTCTTCTCGTCGGTGGCCCCGCGGCCCTGGAACATCCCGAAGTCGACCAGCACGCGGGCGCGCGCGGTCTCGACCAGGTACCCCGAACCCGTGACTTCGCCTGCGGCGCCGAGGACGGTGATGCGCATGGGGGACAGCGTAGTGAAATTGGGTTCGGGATAACCCTGTACCGATTTCCGAACTTGAAAGGCGGCGCGTGGTCGCCGCGCCCTTTCGCTGCGCTTGGCCCCCTCCTCCGCGAACTTCCTCGCTCCACCAGGTTCCGCTCGTCATCGTGTTCGGCTGGCTCGGCACATGGAGCGACCCGGGCCGAAGCGGACCGGGGTACGCGTGCCTCATGGCCTCGTACGTCGCTGCGGAGGGGGCCAATGCTCGCTGCGGGCGCT
>JBEIFT010000287.1:0-3116 GCA_040382255.1 Phycisphaeraceae bacterium | reverse complement strand
GGCGGGCTGGCGCTCTGGGGCGCGGTGCTCGTCGCGGGCTTCGCGGCGTCGCTGGCCGCGCCCATGCAATCGAACGCGCTGCCGGTGCTGGTGCTGGCGGCGCAGCTCCTGCCCGCATGCCTGGCACTGGCGGTGGCCGGGCCGCTCGCGGGGCGCATCGGCGCGCTCAGCCGCGCCTACCGCGAGGCGCGCCACGGCCGCCAGAGCGCGGAACTCGTCACCGTCACGCTCGCCGCCGGCATCACGCTGTGGGTGGCGGCACCGGGGATCGCGGCCGTGGCGAACCCGGACCTGGGCGACATCGCGGCGGCCTTCGGGATCTTCCTGCTGGCGCTGACCGTGCTGGGGCTGGCCTACCTGGTGGCCAACGCGTGGGTCATCGCCGCGGCGCTGCGGGCGCCGTGGATCGATCCGCGGCGGCTCCAGTAGGCCTGCCAGACTGGCAGCGACGGGCAGGCACAGGGGGCGGGGTGGCAATTGACAGGCCAGCGCGGGGGCCGGAACAAGGAGTCGTACGCCGCTTCATCCGCGGCCTGATTTCGTCGCAAGCCTATTTACGACAGGTATTTGCGGTCGCATTGACCCAACGCGCGACAGGCGCTCCCACCGTGCATCGCCCGGGGCGCCTTCGATTGGCATCCCCTTTGCACCCTGACAGATCCCGCGGGGGTCCGCCCCACGACCCCCGCGGCCCAGAACGTCCACCAGACTCCACAGGAGACACGACCCATGGCAGTGAAGGAACTCGCATTCGACACCGACGCCCGCAAGCAGCTGCTCGCCGGCGTCGAGAAGCTCGCCTCCGCAGTCAAGAGCACGCTGGGCCCGCGCGGCCGCAATGCCGTGCTCGACCGCAGCTGGGGCGGCCCGAACGTCACCAAGGACGGCGTCAGCGTCGCCGAGGAGATCGAGCTGCGCAACAAGGTCGAGAACATGGGCGCCAAGCTCGTGAAGGAGGCCGCCAGCAAGACCAGCGACGACGCCGGCGACGGCACCACCACCGCCACCGTCCTGGCCGAGGCGCTCTTCAAGGCAGGCCTGCGCCAGCTGGCCGCCGGCGCCGACGCGAACTCGCTGGTGCGCGGCATGCGCCGCGCGGTCGAGACCGTCACCAAGGAGATCACGTCCGCCGCCAAGCCGGTGGCCGACGTCTCGGGCGGCATCGCCGCGGTGGCCACCATCAGCGCGAACAACGACGCCGAGGTCGGCAAGATGATGGCCGAGGCGTTCAAGAAGGTCGGCAAGGACGGCGTGATCACGGTCGAGGAGGGCAAGAGCCTCGAGACGATCGTCGACGTCGTCGAGGGCATGCAGTTCGACCGCGGCTACCTGAGCCCGAACTTCGTCACCGACGTCGAGAAGATGCGCGTCGAGTTCGACCGCGCGCTCGTGCTGGTGCACGAGGACAAGATCGACAGCCTGCAGAAGCTGGTCCCCTTCCTCGAGAAGGTCGTCGACGCGAAGAAGCCGCTCATCATCATCGCCGAGGACGTCACCGGCGAGGCGCTGAGCACGCTGGTCATCAACAAGCTGCGCGGCGTGCTGCAGGTCTGCGCCGTCAAGGCGCCGGGCTACGGCGACCGCCGCACGGCCATGCTGCAGGACATCGCCACGCTGACTGGCGCCAAGGCGATCATGAAGGACCTGGGCATCGAGCTCGACAAGGTCACGCTGGCCGACCTGGGCCAGGCGAAGCACGTCGAGGTCGACAACGAGAACACGACGATCATCGAGGGCGCCGGCAGCACCGGCGCCATCAAGGCGCGCTGCGAGCAGATCCGCCGCGAGATCGACGCCACCGAGAGCGACTACGACCGCGAGAAGCTCCAGGAGCGCCTGGCCAAGCTGGCCGGCGGCGTGGCGCAGATCAAGATCGGCGCCGCCAGCGAGAGCGAGATGAAGGAGAAGAAGGCGCGCGTCGAGGACGCCCTGCACGCCACCCGCGCGGCGATCGCCGAGGGCGTCGTGGCCGGCGGCGGCACCTCGTTCATCCGCGCGCTTCCCGCCCTGAAGAAGCTGCGCGCGCAGCTCGAGGGCGACGAGCGGGCCGGCGTCGACCTGGTCGCCGAGGCGATCGAGGTCCCGCTGCGCACCATCGCCGACAACGCCGGCGAGAAGGGAACGGTCGTCGTGGCCCGCGTGCGCGACCTGAAGGGCCACGAGGGCTTCAACGCCCTCACCCGCCAGTACGGCGACCTGGTCAAGGACGGCGTCATCACGCCGGCCAAGGTGGACCGCTGCGCGCTGCAGAACGCGGCGAGCGTCGCGGGCCTGCTGCTGACCACCGACTGCATCGTCACCGAGAAGCCCCAGCCCAAGGAGGCCGCGGGCCACGGGCACGGCCATGACCACGGCATGGGTGGCATGGGCGGGATGGGCGGCATGGGCGGGATGGGCGGCATGATGGGCATGTGAGCCCGCCGCGCACCCGGATCACTTCGAACAACGCACACCAACCTTCACACCACACGGAGAGACCAGACATGTCCAGCACCCAGGTTCGTCCCCTCGAAGACCGCGTCATCGTCAAGCCCTTGGAGGCCGAGACCAAGACCGCCAGCGGCCTGTTCCTGCCCGAGAGCGCCAAGGAGCGCCCGATGCAGGGCAAGGTCGTGGCCGCCGGCCCCGGCAAGATGCTCGACAACGGCCAGCGCCAGCAGATGCTGGTGAAGAAGGGCGACACGGTCGTCTTCGGCAAGTACGCCGGCACCGAGGTCGAGATCAAGAACGTCAAGCACATCATCGTCCGCGAGAGCGAGCTCCTCGGCATCGTCGAGGGCTGATCGCGCCGCACGCAGACGCACCGCGCGCCGGACGGCGCGCCCAGCAGCAAGGATCCACATGGGCAGCACCAAGCAGATGAAGTTCACCCCGAACGCGCAGGCCGAGCTCAAGAAGGGCGTCGACGCCATCGCGCAGGCGGTCGCCGTGACGATGGGCCCGACCGGGCGCAACGTCGTCATCGAGAAGGGCTTCGGCAGCCCGCACGTCACCAAGGACGGCGTGACCGTCGCGAAGGAGGTCGAGCTCACCGACCCGTTCGCGAACATGGGCGCGCGCATGGTCCAGCAGGTGGCCAAGAAGACGGCCGACGTGGCCGGCGACGGCACCACCGC
>JBEIFT010000286.1:0-3122 GCA_040382255.1 Phycisphaeraceae bacterium | reverse complement strand
CGGGTCGTTCCACGTGCCGAGCCAGCCGAACACGATGACGAGCGGAACCTGGTGGAGCGAGGAAGTTCGCGGAGGAGGGGGCCAAGCGCAGCGAAAGGGCGCGGCGACCACGCATTGCCTCTCCTTCATCCCCGGAAATCGGTACAGGGTTATCCCGAACCCAATTTCCCCACCGTCCGCAGCAGCACGGCCGCCTTGTGCAGGCTCTCCTCGTACTCGTGCCGCGGGTCGCTCTCCGCCACGATGCCGCACCCGGCGGAGTAGCGCAACGTGCCGCCGTCCGTGCCGGCCCCGTCTCGCGCCATCGCGATCGTTCGAATCGCCACGTTCAGCGCGCAGCGCTCCGGCGTCACCAGCCCGATCGCGCCGCAGTACGGGCCGCGCGCGCAGGGTTCCAGTTCGTCGATCACCTGCATCGCGCGCACCTTGGGCGCGCCGGTGACGCTGCCGGGCGGGAAGGTCGCGCGCAGCAGCGCGGCCAGCGTGGTGCCGGGGCGGAGCGCGGCCTCGACCTCGGCCACGGCGTGGTGGACGGTCTCGTGGCTCTCGATCGCGCGCGCGTCGCGCACGCGCACGCCGCCCATCGCCGCCACGCGGCCCAGGTCGTTGCGCATCAGGTCCACGATCATGTGCAGTTCGGCCGCGTCCTTGCCGCTGGCCAGCAGTTCCGCGGGGTCCTCGTGGAAGGCGCGCGTGCCCTTGATCGGGCGCGTGACCGCGGTGCGGGCCGCGCGGTCGACGTCCAGGAAGAGCTCGGGGCTCATGCTGGCCAGCGCGTGCGTCGGGGTCTCCAGGTACGCGCCGTAGCGCGGGCGTCCCGCGGCCAGCGCGGCGCGGAACACCGCGCGCGGCGAGCCGCTCCAGCGCGCGCTGAAGCGCTGCGCGACGTTCGCCTGGAAGATGTCGCCCGCGTGCACGTACTCCACGGTGCGCGCCACCATGCGCTCGTACGCGGCGCGCGGCAGGTCCATGTCCAGTCCGTCGACCGCTGCGTGTGCGGGATCGCGCTCGCCCGCAGCCATGCGCGCCGCGATCGCGCCTGCCAGCGGCAGCGCCGCATCGGTCGCCTGCCAGCGCCCCGACGCGTGGTCGTGCTCCAGCCGCGCCTCGCACGCCGCCATGGTCACCAGCGGCCAGCCGTCCGGCGTCCCGCGCGCACGCGGCAGCGCGCGCGGCTCGAACACGCCGCCCAGCTCGTACGCCAGGCACGCGATCCACGTGCCGCGCTCCAGCTCGTCCAGCGCGCGCAGCGCCGCCGCGGCGTCGTGCGCCTGCACCAGGCGCGCCGGCATGGCCAGCACCGTCGTGCGCCCCCAGCGCGCGTCCGGCGCCGCGGTCACCACCGCGGCAAGCGGGGCGTCCGGCGGCCAGTGCGCCAGCACCTGTTCGGGCGTGGATTTCCAGTCAAGCGCGTGCATCGATGCGTGCGGGCCGATGTTTCCGGATCCCGCGGGCGTCCGCGGAGGCCCGGATCCTAGGCCTTTCCGGTAGCATCCTGCGCCCGCGTTTCGGCGCGGTTCCACGCATTCAATGGCCCCCGCGGCGCCACGTCGGCGCCCGCAGGCGGGGCCTCCAACCAGCGCCACGGCGCAGGCACCAGACATGGCCAAGAGCGGCAAGTCGAAGAAGGGTTCGCACTCCGGCAAGAAGGGCGCGGCCCCGAAGCAGATGGTCTACGGCTTCGGTCGCAGGACCGACGGCGACGGCACGCAGAAGTCGCTGCTGGGCGGCAAGGGCGCCAACCTGGCCGCGATGGCGCGCATGGGCCTGCCCGTGCCACCGGGCTTCACCATCAGCACCGAGGTCTGCACCTGGTACTACGACAACGGCCGCAAGTTCCCCGACAAGCTGGCCAAGCAGGTGAAGGACGGCCTGCGCCAGATCGAGAAGCAGGTCAAGCGCAAGTTCGGCGACCGCAAGAACCCGCTGCTCGTCTCGGTGCGCTCCGGCGCGCGCGACTCGATGCCGGGCATGATGGACACCATCCTGAACCTGGGCCTGAACGACGTCACCGTCGAGGCGCTCAAGAAGTCCACGAAGAACGGCCGCTTCGCGTGGGACTGCTACCGCCGCTTCGTGCAGATGTACGGCGACGTCGTGATGGGCGTGCAGAAGAAGCACGAGCACGACCACGAGCCGTTCGAGGAGGTGATGGACGGCCTGAAGCGCGAGGCGGGCGTCACCGAGGACACGCAGCTCACCGAGGAGCACCTGCGCGAGCTGGTCAAGCGCTACAAGGACCTCGTCAAGCGCTGGACCGGCAAGGTCTTCCCGGATGACCCGATGAAGCAGCTGGACGGCGCCGTGGGCGCGGTGTTCGGCAGCTGGAACAACGACCGCGCGATCGTGTACCGCAACAAGTACAAGATCCCGCACGAGTGGGGCACCGCCGTCAACGTGCAGGCGATGGTCTACGGCAACATGGGCGACGACTGCGCCACCGGCGTCGCGTTCACGCGCGACCCGGCGAACGGCGAGAACGTGTTCTACGGCGAGTACCTCGTGAACGCCCAGGGCGAGGACGTCGTGGCCGGCGTCCGCACCCCGCTCGCGGTGGCGCACATGGAGAAGGACCGCATCCTCTCGAAGAGCTTCAAGCAGCTCGACAAGGTCCGCAAGACCCTCGAGAAGCGCTTCGGCGACGTGCAGGACTTCGAGTTCACCATCGAGCGCAAGAAGCTCTGGATGCTCCAGACCCGCAACGGCAAGCGCACCGCGCTGGCCTACGTGCGCATCGCGCACGACATGGTGAAGGAAGGGCTGATGACGCCCGAGCACGCCATGAAGAGCGCGGACCCGGAGGCCATGAACCAGCTCCTGCAGCCGGTCTTCGAGCGCAAGGCGTACGAGGCGGCCCGCAAGGAAGGTCGCATCCTCACCAAGGGCCTGCCCGCCGGACCCGGCGCGGCCTGCGGCGAGATCGCCTTCAGCGCGAGCAAGGCCGAGGAACTGGCGCGCAAGGGCAAGAACGTGGTGCTGGTGCGCATCGAGACCAGCCCCGAGGACCTGCGCGGCATGATCGCCGCCGACGGCATCCTGACTACCCGCGGCGGCGTCTCCAGCCACGCGGCGCTCGTTGCCCGCCAGATGGGCAAGGTGTGCGTGGCCGGCGCCGGCGAGAT
>JBEIFT010000285.1:0-3158 GCA_040382255.1 Phycisphaeraceae bacterium | reverse complement strand
GCGTACATGTGCCGCTACATCGCCAAGAACATCGTGGCCGCCGGCCTGGCCGAGGTCTGCGAGGTGCAGCTGAGCTACGCGATCGGCGTGGCGAAGCCCACCAGCGTCCTGGTCGACACGCAGGGCACGGGCCTGGTGCCCGACCAGTGGCTGGCCGAGCAGGTGCAGAAGCACTTCGAGCTCACGCCGCGCGGCATCATCGCGTCGCTCGGCCTGCGCAAGCCCATCTACAAGGCGACCGCCACGCACGGCCACTTCGGCCGCAAGCCCGGCGAGTGCGGCCCCGGCACCTTCACGTGGGAGGCCACCGACAAGGCGGCCGCGCTGCGCAAGGCCGCCGAGAAGGCCGGCCTGCTGAAGGGCACCGGCAGCACCTCCGAGCCGAAGCCCGCCAAGTCCGCCGCGAAGCCGAAGAAGGGCGCCAAGCGCGCCATGGCCTCGGTCTGAGCACCGCGTGGCGAACCCCGCAGCCAACCCGATGAACGCTCCCTCGCCTGCCCGCGTCGCGGCCCTTGACCGCCTCGCGCGGCAGGCGAGGCGCTTTCCCGACCTGGAATTCGTCGACTCCGGCGCGGCACCGACCGCGGACGGCGCCGCGCTCTCGGGCCGCGACGTCGCGCTGGCGCGCGCCATCGAGCACTCCGTCGTCCACCGCTGGGGCACGCTCGCCGCGTGCGCCCGCGCATGCATCGACCGCCGCTGGGAGAACGTCGACGAACGCGTCCAGGCCGCGTTGCTCACGGGCGCCGCGCAGATCCTGCTCTTCGGCAACCAGGCCGACCATGCCGTCGTCGACGACACCGTCGAGTGGACCAAGCGCAAGGGCCACCGCGGCGCCGCCGGCTTCGTCAACGCCGTGCTGCGCAAGATCGCCGCGCTGCGCGGCGAGATCGTCTCCGGCCCCGATGCCGCGCCGCGCGCATGGGCCAACCGCCGCGACCTGCTGCCGCTGGCCGACGGCCGCGTCCTGCAGCTGACCGCCGAGGTCTTCTCCGGCGACCCGGTCGCGCGCCTGGCCGAGCAGACCAGCCACGGCGAGGACCTGCTGCTGCACTGGATGAACGTCGCCGGCCGCGACCGCTGCCTGCAGCGCGCCGTGCACGGCCTGGTCGACGCGCCCACGATCGTCACCGTCCCGCCGGCGGCGCTCGCCCCCGGATCCGCCGCGGCGCCGCACCTGGTGCCGCACCAGCAGCCCGGCTTCTTCGTCTGGCAGGGCGACCACGCCGGCCTCCTGGCGCTGCTCTCGGAATTCCCGGCCGCGCGCGTGCAGGATCCCGGCAGCGCGCACCCGGTGCGCATCGCGCAGGGCCTCCGCCCGAAGCTCATCCTGGACGCCTGCGCCGGACGCGGCACCAAGACGCGCCAGTGGGCCGAGCTCTTCCCCGACGCCGAGGTCGTCGCCACCGACGTCGACGGCAGGCGCCTGCACTCGCTCGCGCTCGCCTTCGAGGGCCACCCGCGCGTGAAGGTCACCACCCCCGAGGGCCTCCGTCGCGTCGTCGGCAAGGTCGACCTGCTGGCGCTCGACGTCCCGTGCTCGAACACCGGCGTGCTGCCGCGCCGCCCGGAGGCCAAGTACCGCTTCAACCGCGAGCGCCTGGACTCGGTCGTGCGCCTCCAGAAGTCCATCGTCGAGGACCACCGCCTGCTGATGGCCCCCGACGCCGCGGTGCTCTACAGCACCTGCAGCCTCGAGGCGATGGAGAACGAGCGGCAGGTCGAGTGGGCCTCCAAGCGCCTGGGCATCCCGGTCGCCCGGTCCGAGTCGCAGGAGCCCCGCGGCATGCCCGGGGACCCGCCCACGGCCTATTCCGACGGCAGCTTCGCCGCGCTCCTCTCGGCCCGCTGAGCCCGTCAGGCGTCCCTCGCGGTTCGCAGCACCATTCCTGCAGGGGGCATTGGTACCATCCCCCGATTCGCCCCTTGGGGGCCACGGAGTCCACATGCCCGTTCCGATGACCGTCAGCGAGCTTCTCGAACCGCAGTGCGCGGTGGTCCCCCTCAACGCCGGAACCAAGCGCGAGGCGATCGATGCGCTCGTCGACGCGATGGCCACCAGCGGCCGCGTCACCGACGCCGCCGCGGTGAAGAAGGCGGTGTGGGAACGCGAGCAGCAGCGCTCGACCGGCATCGGCGAGGGCCTTGCCATCCCGCACGGCAAGACGTCCGCCGCGCGTGGGCTCACGCTCGCCGTCGGCCGCCTGGCCACGCCGATCGAGTACGACTCGATCGACCGCAAGCCGGTCCGCCTGGTGGTCCTGCTGGTCTCCCCGCCGGAGCGCACCAGCGAGCACATCCAGGCGCTGGGCCGCATCTCGCGCCTGATGACCAACCCCGCGTTCCGCGAGCGCGTGTACGGCGCCGAGGACCCGAAGCAGCTCTGCGAGCTCTTCCGCGAAGCCGAGCGCGCCTGACGCCGCGCCCCCGGGCCGCCGCCCCTCCCGCGCCGCGCCACCGCGCCCGCGCCTAGCATTCCGCCGTCCGCCCCCGCCGGGGCGCAGGAGCCGGCCGATGCTGATCCCCATGCACCTCTCGCGCATCTTCATCCGGGAGATGTCCGACATGCAGCTCATCGAGCTGTCGGAGTCGGGGGGCACGCGCACGTTCCCCATCGTGATCGGGCTGCCCGAGGCCTTCGCGATCGACCGCCGCATCAAGGGCGCGCAGGTGCCCCGGCCCCAGACGCACGACCTGCTCGCCGGCGTGATCCGCGCGATGGGCGGGCGGCTGAAGGAGATCCGCATCCACGACCTGGAGGCGGGGACCTTCTTCGCCAAGCTGGTGATCGAGCGCGACGGCGAGGACATCGAGGTCGACTCGCGCCCCTCCGACGCGATCGCGCTGGGCGTTGCCGACGGCGTGCCCATCCTGGTGGACGACGCCGTGCTCGACCGCGCGTCCGCCGAGGCCGACGCCGCCGCCGGCCCCGCACCCGAGATCGAGCGCGACGACGAGGACGACGAGGACCCGCGGTGATCGCCGCGCCGGACCTGCAGCTTCCCTCGCCGCTCCCCGGGCGGCGCATGCTTGCGGACCCGCCGATCGGCGGCCGCATCAAGGAGCGCCCCGAGGACTTCCTCGTCGAGGAGCTCCCCGCCTACGACCCCACCGGCGAGGGCGAGCACCTCTACCTGCGCATCGCGAAGACGGGCGTC
>JBEIFT010000284.1:0-3179 GCA_040382255.1 Phycisphaeraceae bacterium | reverse complement strand
GGGCAGGGTGGATCACGGGGTGGCGCGGCTCATGCCCTCGACCAGCAGCATGAACGTCGGGGCGAACATCAGGATCAGGCTGCCGGGCAGCAGCAGCCCGGCAAGGGGGACCAGCAGCAGCGCGGACGCGCGGTGCGCGCGCTCCTCGATCGACTGGATCTCGTCGTGACGGAGAGAATCGGACATCACGCGGATCATCTGGGCCATCTCGGTGCCGAACCGCTCGGTCTGCTCCAGCAGCGATCCGAGCGCGCCGAACTCGGGGACGCCGCTGCGGGCGGATGCATCGGCAAGCGCATCGGACCACGCGGCGCCGAAGCCGACCTCGACCTCGATGCGGCGCATCTCCTGCGACAGCCCGCTGCGCGAGCCGGACAGGTTGGTCGCGGCCGCGGCCCACGCGGCGTGCAGGCCCATGCCGCCCTCCAGCGCGATCTGCAGCAGGTCGAGCGCGATCGGGAACTCGGTGACCATCTCGATGCGGCGCTGCGTCTGCCGCGACTGCAGCCAGGATCGCGGCAGCCACCAGCCGACCCAGCCGCCAAGCCCGGCCATAGTCGCCAGCGCCATGCCCGTCGCCTCGCTGCCGGCCGCGAGCCACATGCCGCCGATCGCGCCGCCGACGGGTGCCGCCGCCTGGATCGCGGCGAACCCGGCCTGCGCGCTCGGCTCGATGATGCCTGCGTCCACCAGCGCACGTCGGTAGCGGCCCGGCGCGCGGGCGCGCGCGTTCGTCGGTTCAGGGTGCGCCGTATCCGGTGCGGCGGCCGCGCCGTCCGCCGGGGCGCGGTTGCCTTCCTGGCGCACCGACCGCAGCCAGAGCAGGAACACGGCGACCGCCACCGCGCCGATGGCCAGCCAGAGGATGGGGGCCGGCACCTGGTTCACGTACCCCTCCAGGCCGGCGCCCGGTCAATGCGGCACATCCGCTGCACCACGACCAGGCCGCTCACGACCAGGACGGTCGAGAGTGCCAGCATGCCGTTGCCGATCGGCCGGTCGAACACGAACTGCGCGTAGCCGTCCACCTTGGACGACATCAGCGCGACCACCGCGATGGGCAGCAGCGCCAGCATGAACGCCGCGGCGCGGCCGTAGGCCACGACCGTCTGCGCGCGCCGGCGGACGCGGTTGCGCTCGACCAGCGACTGGGCCAGGCGTTCGGATGCGTCGGCGATGTTCCCGCCCGCGGTCAGCTGCACCAGGAGCGCGAGCCCGAACGCGCGCAGCGACGCGAGCGGCGACGCGAGCAGCACCCGCTTCACCGCGGACGGCAGTTCCTCGCCGAGTTCCTCGCGCTGCATGATCTCGCGGAATGCGGCGCCCGCATCGCCCTGCGCCTCCTTGGCCAGGATCGCCAGGACGCCGGCCATCGGGATGCCGGCGCGGAGCGCGCGGCTGGCGGTGCTGATGGCCGCAAGCGCGTGCGCCTCCTGGACGGCGAGCGCGCGGTTCTCGCGCCGTGCGCGCAGGATCGAGGTGAGTGCGTACCACGCGATGAAGGTCGCCACGGCCAGCGTCGGCTGCCCGCCCAATGCCCAGACCGTTGCCGCGACGCCCAGGCCCGCGAACAGCGTCGAGCGCCGCCGGACCGCGGCCGCCCGCTTCGCCGTCTCCCGCGCGCGCTCCTCGGTGGGCCTCAGCGGGTCTTCCGGCGGAACCGGCTCCGTGCCGCGGCGCATCGCGATGACCACCCACACGACCGCCGCAAGCGCGCCAATCGCCAGCGGCAGCCACTGGGTGAACGCAAGCGTGACGGTCGCCGGCGCGGTCATCGGGCGCGCCTCGCATCCAGCGGTCCCGCGACGAACGCCGAGGCGTCGACCGCATGGCCCCGCGAACGGAGGTGGTCCAGGAACGCCGGCACGGTGCCCGTCGCCTCGAACGCCCCGTCGACGTGGCCCTCGCGGATGCCGGTCACGCGGTAGCGGTGGAGCGACTTGATCTCCACGCCGTCCTCGCGCACCTCGCCGACCTCGACCAGCTCGGAGACGACGCGGCGGCCGTCCGGCAGCCTGCTCAGGTGGACCACCATGTCGATCGCGGAGGCGACGTAGTCGCGCAGCACGCGCACGGGGGTCTCCGAGCTGCCCATGGCCAGCATCGACTCCAGGCGGAACAGCGCGTCGCGCGCGCTGTTGGCGTGCAGGGTGGTCATCGAGCCGTCGTGGCCGGTGTTCATCGCCTGCATCATGTCGGCGGCCTCGGCGCCGCGGCATTCGCCCACGATGATGCGGTCCGGGCGCATCCGCAGCGCGTTGCGCAGCAGGTCGCGCGGCTCGACGGCGCCGACGCCCTCGACGTTGGCCGCGCGGGTCTCCAGGCGCACCACGTGGGTCCCGCGCAGGCGCAGCTCGGCGGCGTCCTCGATGGTGATGATGCGCTCGCGCGGCCCCAGCGATGCGGACACCGCGTTCAGGAGCGTGGTCTTCCCGGCGCCGGCCCCGCCCGAGAAGATGATGTTCAGCCGTCCGGCGACGGCCGCGCTCAGCAGGTCCGCCATCGCGGGGGCCACCGAACCCGAATCGACCAGCCGGTCCAGCGTCAGCGGGCGCGCCGGGAAGCGGCGGATGCTGAGCTGCGGGCCGTCCACGGCCAGCGGGGCGATGATCGCGTTGACGCGCGATCCGTCGGGCAGGCGCGCGTCGACCATCGGAGAACGTTCGTCGATGCGGCGTCCGGCACGGCGCACGATCCGCTGGATCACGTGCATCAGGTGGTCGCTGTCGCGGAAGCGGACCTGGGTCTCCTCCAGGCGGCCGTTGCGCTCGATGAACACGCGGTCGTGCGCGACCACCAGGACGTCGGTGACGTCGTCGTGGGCGAACAGCGGCTCGAGCGGGCCCAGGCGGAAGACGTCGTCCAGCACGCCGCGCACGACGGCCTCGCGGTCGACCGAAGCGGCGCCGGGCTCGCGCTCCAGCAGGGCGCGCACGCGGGCTTCCACGCGGGCCTGCAGTTCGGCGGTGCCGAGCGTCGCTGCCTCGGAGAAGTCGAATGTGGCCAGCAGCTTCGTGTGCAGGTCGCGTCGCAGTGCCTCGGCTTCTGCGGTGCCCGGCTGGGAATGCTCGTCCGCTCCAGCGCTCACGGCACCGCCGCCTTCGGGTCCGCCGCGCCCGTGCCGGGCATCGGGTCGGCCGCCAGCACGCGCGGCTGGTCGGGACGGCGCCATGCGCCCG
>JBEIFT010000283.1:0-3244 GCA_040382255.1 Phycisphaeraceae bacterium | reverse complement strand
GCTCATCCTAAGGAACCAAAAGCCTGAAGGCCCAACGAAGCAGGGGCAGTCCTCGCGGACTGCCCCTGTGGGTGCACCAAGGGTGCCTTCGTTGCCGTTCCGCGGTCAGCGGTTCAGCGACGACGACGCTTGCCGGCGAGGCCAGCGACGCCGAGGAGCGCGAGCGCGCCCGGAGCGGGAACCGCGCCTGCGCCAGCCAGGATCGAAACTCCGGCGGTCGATTCGTAACCGTAGTCAACCACGGTGCGGGTCATCGAGGTGCCCGCGCTACCAGCGGCGCCCATCGCGAAGCGCATCCAGCCGTAGTGGGTGGTGCCCGCCGAAGAGACGAAGCGGAAACCAATAACGTTCTGTGCGCTGTACTGCCAGTTGCCAGCGGCGGAACCGAACACCACGCCAGTGGTGGAGGTGTTGAAGGAGCCAGTGGCGCCGATCGAGGTGCCGAGGGCAAGGTTGCCTGCAGGCCCGGTCGTCACGCCCGGATAGCGCATCTGGCCGCCACCGGTGGAGTTGAAGAAGTTCATGCCGCCAGCGGAGGAGTAGGGGTTGACGTCCCATCCCGGAACGCCAGAGCCTGGGCCGTTGCTCAGCGTGTTGGTCTGGACGTTGATGTAGCAACCATCGATGTCGACGGCGCAAGCGAAATTGATGACGCCGCTGTAGACGATGCCCGCGTTGGCGGAGGCGGCGACGCCGGCGGCGACAGCCGCGGCAGCAACGATGTGCTTCTCGAGACGGGAAAGACGCATTGTGGAAACTCCTATCTGAAAGGGAAACTGGGAACTGAAGGCACCGTGGCGGCGGGAGACCGCGTCGGGTGATCCACCTGCCCCACGGCAGGCAGTTCTTCTCGGAGGGAGGCCGAGATGAACCGCGGGAGACTGTGCCGCGAAACGGCGGGAAGGCAAACTTCCTCCGCGGGGCGGGTGAGAATTCCGTTGGGAAATCCAAAATGTCCAATAATACTTTGGCTCGGCTTCCCTGAAAGCACTTTCATCGCGGGAATACTTCGGAATCCTGAAACCACTTCACGGCCGCCGCCTCACAGCGTGCATGACGCCCGCCACTGCATCGGCCTTCAAGGGACTCCATTCCGCCTCGCTCGCGCCCGCGGCGCTTGACCTCAAGACCAAGGAGCTCATCGCGCTCGCCTGCGGCGTGAGCCGACTCTGCGAAGGCTGCATCGTGCACCACACGAAGGCGGCGAAGGCGGCAGGCGCGACGCTCGAGGAAGTCCAGGACACGCTCGACGTGTGCGTGCTGATGGGTGGCGGGCCGGCGACCGTGTTCGGCAGGAAGGCGCTCGACACCTGGAATGCCGCGGGCTGAGCGGACGGCGAGCCGGCTGGGCATTGCGTAGCCTCGCACGCCACGGAGGTGCGATGCCATACGCCGCCACGCTCGCGCTGCTTGCCACCATGACCGTCCCGCCGCCCGCGCCGATCGCTCCCCTTCCCTCCGCCTCGCAGCGAGCCTGGAAGGACATCGAATTCACGGGCTTCATCCACTTCGGCCCGAACACCTTCACCGACAAGGAATGGGGGCACGGCGACGAGCCTGCCGCGCTCTTCGACCCGACCGCGCTCGACGCGCGCCAGTGGGTGCGCGTGATGAAGGAGGCCGGCATCGGCGGCGTGGTCATCACCGCCAAGCACCACGACGGGTTCTGCAACTGGCCGACGGCGAAGAGCGCCCACTCGGTGGCATCGAGCCCGTGGAAGGCCGGCAAGGGCGACGTGCTCCGCGAACTCAGCGACGCGTGCCGCGAGGCCGGCATGAAGTTCGGCGTCTACCTGTCGCCGTGGGACCGCAACAATCCCGCCTACGGCACGGGCGAGGCGTACGACCGGTACTTCCGCGACCAGCTGCGCGAGGTGCTGACTGGCTACGGCCCGGTGTTCGAGGTGTGGTTCGACGGCGCGTGCGGGGAAGGCCCCAACGGCAAGAAGCAGGTGTACGACTTCGCGAGCTACGAGCGGACCGTGCGCGAGCTGCAGCCGGGCGCGGTGATCTTCAGCGACGTGGGCCCCGACGTCCGCTGGGTGGGCAACGAGCAGGGATGGGCCGGCGACACGTGCTGGTCGATGCTCAAGGTCGCGGGCCACGGACGCGGCGCAGACAACCCGCCTTCGACCAAGAGCCTGAACGAAGGCGACGAGGACGGCGAGGCGTGGGTGCCCGCCGAGTGCGACGTCAGCATCCGGCCAGGCTGGTTCTACCACGCGCACGAGGACGACAAGGTCAAGACCCCGGAGCAGCTCTTCGACCTGTGGGAACGAAGCGTGGGGCACAACGCGAACTTCCACCTCAACTTCCCGGTCGACCGCCGCGGGCTGATCCACGAGAACGACGCGAAGGCGGTGCTTGGCCTGCGCAGGCTCGTCGACGCGACCTACGGGGCGGGCACCGACCTCGCGCGCGGGCGCGTGACGGCGGTGGACGGATTCCGCGGGCATGCGCCGCGCGGGGCGAACGAGCCGCTCGCGGCAAGCCCGTTCGACGGTTCGAAGGCCGTCGACGGCGACCCGCGCACGTACTGGGCGACGGACGACGGGGTGCGCTCGGCGACGATCGAGGTCGAGCTCGACCCGGCCGCCGCGTGGGACCGCGTGGTGCTTGCCGAGCCGACCGAGCTCGGGCAGCGGATCCGGAAGTTCCGCATCAGCGTGCCGGCGGGGCCAGGCACCGGCAACAACCGGCGCGACTGGCGCGTGCTGGCCGAGGGCACGACCGTCGGGCACAGGCGGATCGTGCGCGTGCCCGTGACGCGGGCCTCGACGGTGCGCGTGGAGATCCTCGACGCGCGTGCCTGCCCGCTGCTGTCGGCGGTGGGCGTGCACCACACGAAATTGGGTCCGGGGTAACCCCGCACTTCTTTATCGCGGACCTTCGGCAATGCCCACCATGACGAATCGCGTGCCCAACTGGATCGACGGACGACCGCAGCCCGCGGTGCGCGGGGGCGAGATGCCGGTGATCGACCCAGCCACCGGGGAGCACGTGGCGATGCTCGCGGCGTCGGGTGCCGAGGACGTGGCGGAGGCGCATGTCGCGGCAGGGCGCGCGTTCCCGGCGTGGTGCACGCGGCGCGCCACGGAGCGAGCGGAACTGCTGGAACGACTTGCGGGCCTGGTGGAGCGCGACCTCGACCGACTGGCGCGCCTGGAAAGCGTCGACAGCGGCAAGCCGCTCGCGCTCGCCCGGACGGTCGACATCCCGCGCGCGGCGGCAAACCTGCGGTTCT
>JBEIFT010000282.1:0-3248 GCA_040382255.1 Phycisphaeraceae bacterium | reverse complement strand
GCCGCCGCCCCGGCGAAGGCCGAACCGGCGAAGCCCGCCGCCGCGGCGCCGGCCGCGAAGCCCGCGCCCGCGCCCGCCGTCGAGGCCAAGGCGTCCTCGCTGGCCCGCAAGATCGCCGCCGACAAGGGCATCGACCTGGCCGCCGTGCCCGGCAGCGGCACCGCGGGCCGCATCATGAAGGCAGACGTGGAACGCGCCACCGGCGCGGCCGCGATCGCGATGCCCGTGAAGCCGACCGCCGCCGCGACGGCCACCGCGCTGGCCCAGCCCGCGGCCGGCAGCCGCGGCGTGCGCCGCGAGAAGATGCCGAAGATCCGGCAGCGCATCGCCGAGCGCCTGGTGGACGCGCAGCACACCGCCGCGATGCTCACCACGTTCAACGAGTGCGACATGACCGAGGTCATGCGCCTGCGCACCGAGCACAAGGAGAGCTTCGAGAAGCGCCACGGCGTCGGCCTGGGCTTCATGAGCTTCTTCGTGAAGGCCACGTGCAGCGCGCTGCAGCGCTTCCCGAAGGTGAACGCATACATCGTGGGCGACGAGTTCGAGTACCACGACTACGCCGACGTGAGCGTCGCGGTCGGCACCGAGCGCGGCCTGGTCGTGCCCGTGCTGCGCAACGCCGAGGGCATGAGCTTCGCGGGCATCGAGCGCACGATCAAGGACTTCGCCCTGCGCGCGCGCGACGGCAAGCTGGGCGTCGACGAGATGACCGGCGGCACGTTCACGATCACGAACGGCGGCATCTACGGAAGCCTGATGTCGACGCCCATCCTGAACGCGCCGCAGAGCGCGATCCTGGGCATGCACGCCATCAAGAAGCGCCCGATCGAGGACCCGAGGAACCCCGGCCAGATCGCGCTGCGCCCGATGATGTACCTGGCGCTCAGCTACGACCACCGCATCATCGACGGCGCCGAGGCCGTGAGCTTCCTGGTGCACGTCAAGGACTGCATCGAGAAGCCCGAGCGGCTGCTGCTGGACTGAGCCCGGGGGCCGGCTTCACTTCGACGGCACGGCACCCTGCGCAGGCACGGGGGCCGGCGGCGGGTGGTCGCCCGCGCCGCGGGGCAGTTCCGTTCCCAGCGCGGCGCGTTCCTCGGGCGTGAGGTGCTGCGGCATCGGCTGCTCGCCCGGGGCGACCGGCGGAACGTTCAGCGAGACCCAGGTCACCGCGGCGAGCACGGCGACCAGCGCGCCGATCCCGGCGACGCGCACGCCCACGCGCATCGGCGGCACGCGGGCCGACGCCAGCGCCGAGACCATCGCCAGCACCAGCAGCACGAACGGCTCGTGGTAGCGCTGCCACGCGTAGAAGTTGGCGGACTGCGCCGCGATGAACGCGACGACCGCCACCGCCAGCACCGCGCGGGCGCGCGCCGTCAGCGACCACAGCGCACCGGCCAGGAGCATCGCGCCGAGCGGCGCGGCCACCAGGATCACGGGGCTCGTGCGGCCGCCGATCGCGGGCACCTTGGCAAGGATCGACCACCACCCGGAGTAGCGGCCGGCGGTGCCGTCGGGGGCGGTCGCCGGCACCAGCGCGAGCGCAAGTCCGCCGATCGCGGCCAGCACCATCCATCCGCGGCGCGTGCGCCAGGCGTCGGCGACGGGCACCCACAGCCACGGCAGGAACGCGACGCCCAGCAGCGCGAACTGGAACAGGGCGTACGCCGGGACGGCGGCATTCCCCTGCGCGATGTCCGTCTGGAACCGCGGCGGAACCAATCCATGCCACAGCGATGCGAACGACGCGAGCGCGAGCGCGGCCGGGAGCATCGCGAGTCCCGCGACCGCGACGCGCGCCGGCGCACCGGCCGGCGGGCGCTTCCACGCGCATGCGTCGCCGGGACGATCGTCGCCGCACCATGCGGCGCACGCGACCGCCGCGGCGGCCCAGGCGTGCGACTGCCGCACGAGCACCAGCATGCCGAGCATTGCGCCCGCCGCGAGCGCGTCGTTCGCGCGCCAGCGCGGTCGCAGGCACAGCGCCAGGATCGCCGCAACCAGCAGCCACCCGAGGTTGTCGGGCAGCAGCCACGCCGAGGACCCGAGCACGTAGATCGACGCGACCAGCGGCAGCGCCAGCAGCACGCCGTCGCGCGTGCCGGCACGGCGCGCGCACCAGCCCGCGACCAGCGCCACGAACGACGCGCCGATCGCCACGCTGGCAAGCCGGAGCGCGACGCTGGACGGCGACACCGCGACGCCGATCGCCGCGAGCAGCACGTGGTACCCCGGCGTCGTCGCCGTGAGCGGGTTGGTCACGTCCAGTGCGGGCCAGTCGGCGATGAACCGACGGATCACCGCCTCGTGGTAGACGGTCGAGTCCCACGCGGCACGCCCGGCGTTGTGGCCGGCCAGCACCAGCGCGGCGGCCGGCAGCGCGGCAAGCAGCCACGCGATGGCGGCGGCGCGGAGCGCGGGACGCGGATCGGCGGCGGCCGGGGTCACGGCGCCGCGGCACCCCCGGGCCGCCGGTAGACGCGCAGTTCGTGTCCGTACCAGAGCATCGAACGTTCCTCGGCACGCTCGGTCGCCAGGCCGCAGGATCGGGCCCATCCGTCCGCGCGCTCGATCGGCACGTAGTTGATCCACTGCCGCGCCATCACCAGGTCGTGCAGGCGGTTCATGCCGGCGCGCCACGCGGGGGCGTCGCACATGTCCTTGTAGAGCAGCATGCCGCCCGGGCGCACGCGCGAGGCCGCGTCGCGGAACGCGCGCTCCTGCGCG
Source organism: Phycisphaeraceae bacterium (assembly GCA_040382255.1). Classification (GTDB taxonomy): domain Bacteria; phylum Planctomycetota; class Phycisphaerae; order Phycisphaerales; family SM1A02; genus UBA966. The sequence goes on along the minus strand of JBEIFT010000282.1, from coordinate 515 downwards.
GCGGGCGGCACGTGGTGCAGGACGTCCACCAGGCAGACCACGTCGAACTCGCCTTCCGGCAGCCCGGCCTGGACGGGGCGGCACTCGAAGCGCGGCACGACCGCGCCGGGCTCAGCGGCCAGGCGGCGCGCGGCCCCCTGCGCGGCGGCGATCGCGACCTCGGAGGAGTCGATGCCCAGCCCTTTGCCCATGCGACCGGCAGCGGCCAGGCAGCAGAGGAGCAGTCCCCCGCCGCACCCGACGTCGAGCACGCGCGAACCGGGCGGCACCGCCTGCACGAGCGCCGCGACCGGTGCGATCCGGTGGCGGTGGTGCTGGATCAGCCGCGCCACGGGGGAACCGCCCACGTAGAGCCGGCGCGCGACCGCACCGATGTCGATGCCGGGCGCCGCGCGCGCATGGTTGACCGATCCGCCTGCCATGCCGGGAACGCTACCCGGCGCACGGCATCGCGTCAGGGAGCCGGGCACGCGCCCCACTGGTTCAGAAGCCGGCTCAGGTCGCCGCCCCCGATC
>JBEIFT010000281.1:0-3275 GCA_040382255.1 Phycisphaeraceae bacterium | reverse complement strand
CGCGGCCTCGAGCGTCGCGGCGTCCGATGCCCCGGCATCGACGGCCGCGCGCAGCCACTCGGTGGCACGCGCCGGCTCGGCCGCGGCCAGCATGCGGCACAGGCGCCCCTCGACGGCCGGCGTGCCCGACTCGCGGGCCGCGTCCCGGGCCCGCTGCAAGTCCTCGATGGCTCCGTCGTCCGCGCCGGCCGCGTGCAGCTGCCAGCACGCCAGCGCGGTGGCGACCGGGTCCTGCCACGGATGCGCGGCGATCGCCCGCGCGACGGACTCGCGCGCGGCGGCGCGATCGTCGGCACGAAGCGCCGCGAACGCACGGAGCGCCTCGCTGCGTGGATCGGGCACCAGTGCGGCCGACTGCGCCAGCAGCGCAGCAGCCTCGGCAGGCCTGCCCGCACGGAGGGCGGCCTCGCCGGCGTCGCGCGCAAGCGCCGCCTGGGACCGCGCCGCGGCGTCGGCACCGTCGCCGCGCTGCGCACCGATCGCCTCGGGCGCGGCGGTCAGCGCCACCTCGGCGACCTCGATCGCGGCCTCGTCGAAGCCGAGCCGCAGCAGCGCCCGCGCCAGCGCGGCACCGACCGTCGCGCGGCCGGCGTCGCTCAGCGCCTGGAAACGTCCCTCGCGGAAGCGCTGCCACGCGCGCCCGAGCAGGGCCGCGGCGCGCTGGACCTGGTCGCCGTCCGATGCGGCGACGCCGACCGCGACCAGCGCCTGCAGGTCGTCGGGCGCCAGCTGGAGGGTCGCTTCCCACTCGGCCATGGCGCGACGCAGGTCGCCGGCCTGCGCGGCGCTCTCGGCGCGCGCGGCGTGGAGCGGCGCAGCGCCGGGGTCAAGCCGCAGCGCGGCGTCGAAGTCGTCCGACGCACGCACGGGCTGCATGTCCTGCATGCGCAGGCGGCCCCGCACGTAGCGCCGCAGCGCCTCGGATTCGCTTGCGCTTCCCGGCGCGGGCGGCGGCTGGACCTGCGGACGGATCGGGGGCTGCCCCGCGACCTGGCGCACGGCGCCGTCCAGGTCCACTGCCGGGCGATCGATCACCGCGACGCGCGAAGGCGCGATGCCCGGGGGCGGCGGCACGCGCATGGCGGCAAACGATGCGGATGGGGGCGTGGACGCAGGGGCAGCCGCCGCGGCCTGCGCGAGCAGCCAGCATGCGACCAGTGTGCCCGCGATCGGCATCGCCGCGTTACTTCTTCGCCTTCTTCTCGACCTTGGCGACCTTCGTGCCCGGGCGCACCGACGGCTTGGCGGTCTTCTTCAGGAGCTTCGCACCGGCGGCGGGCTTCGAGGCGCTGCGCGCGGCTTCCCGGGCCTCCTTCGCCTTCAGCGCGGCCTTCTCGCGGCGGGCCTCCTCGCGGCGCGCGGCGCGCTCGGCCTGCTGGGCCTCGCGCTCCGCGGCCAGCTGCGCCTCGACCAGCGCCTTGGCGGCCGCGGTGGCCTCCTCGACGGACTTCGGCGGCGCCAGCTCGGACGGCTTGGTGGACGGCTTCGGGAGCTTCGGCGGGTTCGTCTCCCACATGTGGTCGACGGCGGCCACCAGCGCCCAGTGCGCGGCAAGCGCCTCCTCGGCCTTCACGTGACGCGACACCCAGCCCGAGGCGTCGGCCAGCGACGTGCCCGCCGGAAGCGCCCCGGCCTGCTGCAGCATCTGCAGCCCGAACTCCTCGAGCGGTACGGCGTGGAAGTCGACGCCCACCAGCAGCACGCGGTTGGCCACGAACGGCACCATGCCGCGCAGCGTGTCCATGTAGCTGACGGCATCCTTCTTCATCAACGTGCCCAGGCGATCCAGCGAAACCTTGTGCTCGCGGCGGTACACGTCGTTCAGCGCGTCGCGCAGGCGCGACATGCGGTCCGCGGCGCGCCAGTAGCGGGCGCCGACCACGTCGACCAGGTCGCTGACCAGGCTCACGCGCATGTCGTTCCAGTCGATGAACGATGCCTTCAGGCGGCCCAGTGCGGCGGTGGCGTCCTTCGACGGGGCCTGCCAGAGCAGGTACGAGTGCACGAACAGCTCCACGAGGTCCGTGGTCGCGGCCGAGCACGAGGCCTGCGCGGCCTGGCCGGCGGCGTGGTGCTTCTTCAGGAACGAGGCGAGCTTGGTCGGGTTGGTTGCTTCGGTCTTCACTGGTCGATCTCTTCGTGATGGTCTTCGTCGGCCCCGTGATCCCCGGTCGCCTCGCGGATCGCCGCGTCGACCGCGGCGGCACGCTTCAGCGATTCGTCGAGCACGAAGCGCAGGCGCGGCGCGTGGCGCACGCGCGACTGCTTGAGCACGGCCCGGCGCATGTGCGCGGCCGCATGGTTGAGCGCCTGGACGCTGAGCGGGCCGAACTCGCCCGGCAGCACCGAGACGCGCACGGTGGCCTCCTCCAGGTCCGCGGAGGGCTCGACGCCCAGCACGGTGACCATGCCCCGCATGCGCGGGTCGGCCAGGCCGGACTGGATCTCGCCCTGCACGATGCGCTGGACAAGGCTCGCGAGCTGCGCCGAACGGACGCCGCCGTGCGACCGCCCCGCCCCGCGCCCTTCGGGGCCCGGGCCTGGGAGGCCGTGGTCTGCGCCGTGCCGGGGCATCGCCCGCATCACTCCTTGCGGCCGCCGGCCGCGGTGGCCAGCCCGCGCTGGACCTTGATGGTCTTGTAGCACTCGAGGACGTCGCCGACCTTGATGTCGTCGTAGCCGTCGATCTTCATGCCGCACTCGTTGCCCGAGCGCACTTCCTTCGCGTCGTCCTTGAAGCGCTTGAGCTGCTCCAGGCGGCGGTCCTTCTCGATGACGATGCCGTCGCGGGTGACGCGGATCTGCGCGTTGCGCTCCACCACGCCGTCGGTGACGTAGCAGCCCGCGATCGCACCGACCTTCGAGATCTTGAAGACCTCGCGCACCTCGGCGTGGCCCAGGACCTCGAGCTTGAGCTCGGGCTCCAGCAGGCCGGCGGCGGCCTTCTTCACGTCGTCGGTCAGGTCGTAGATCACCTCGTACAGGCGGAGCTCGATGCCCTTGGCCTCGGCCAGGGCGCGCGCCTTCGCGTTGGAGGTGACGTTGAAGCCCACGATGATCGCCTTGGTGGCCTCGGCGAGGGCGACGTCGCTCTCGTTGATGCCGCCCACGGCGCAGTGCTTGACGCTGACGGCCACCTCCTCGGTGCGGATCTTGCCGAGCACCACCTTGAGCGTCTCCACCGAGCCCTGCACGTCGCCCTTGACGACGAGCGGCAGCTCCTTGACGCCGGCCTTGCCCATGTGCTCGAAGATGTTGTCGAGCGTGATCTTGGG
>JBEIFT010000280.1:0-3280 GCA_040382255.1 Phycisphaeraceae bacterium | reverse complement strand
GGCGCGACGTTCGGCTGCCGCCGCCGCTGCCGCCTTCCAGCAGCGAACTCAGCAGTTCCTTCACCTTCAGCGGGTCCGTGTACTTCAGGTCGTAGAGCCGGAAGATCTGCTCGCTGGACTTCGACGAGGGCGTGTCGAGCACCGCGATCAGCTGCTCGATCTCCTTCATGATGTTCGGCTCGGCACGGATCGTCATGCTGTTGGTCGACGGCAGCACCGTCACCACCAGCTGCTCGCTCGTTCCCACCAGCTCGCCCGAGCCGCCGCCACCGCCGCCACCGCCGCCCGGGCGCTGCTGCTGCCGGTTCTGGCCGCCCTGCGGTGCGCCGCCCGCACGCGGCGTCGACGCGCCGCCCGAGGGCGCACGCGCCGAGAACAGGTCGGTGATGATCCCCGAGATCGCCTGCGCATCCTGGTACTGCAGCTTGATCGTCTTGGTGCGGACGTCCACGTAGGCCATCACGTCCAGGATGTCGATCAGGCGCTGGATGCGCTTCGCCAGCGCGATGTCGCCCTCCAGGATGATCTGGTTCGAGTTGTTGTCGACCTGCAGCGACGCGTAGCTGGGCAGCGAATCGCCCAGGCGCTCGTAGACCTGCGAGGCCTTGGTGTTCTTGATCCGGAAGATCTTGATGACGATGTTGCCGTTCTCGGGCAGCGCCGAGATGTCGACGTCCGGCCCCAGGACCTTGGCCGGCTGCAGCTGGTTCAGCTCGGTCAGGTTGTCGATCAGGATCATGTCGTCGGTCTCGACGACGCCCAGGCCGTTCAGGCGGAAGGCCTGGAAGATCAGGTTCAGCGCGTCGCCCTTCGGCATCTTCTTGTCGCTGACGACCGTGATCTTGATCGGCGCGAGCGCCGTCTGCTTCGGGATCACCGACTTGCCCGTCCACAGGGCGATCGTGTCGATCAGCTGCTTGATCTCCTGGTCGCGGAACTGCACGCCGACCATCTCGGTGTTCATGTCCTCCTTGCGGCCCTTGGCGGGGCCGGCGTCCATGCGCTCGGCCGCGGCACCGGTCGGCGGGGCCGTGTTGCCCGCGGGCGCGGCGGCCGGGTCAGTGGGCTCGTCGGCGCTGGCCGGGCGGTTCAGGCCGCCGTTGCCCTCGGCGGGCGGGGAGGAAGGCTGCGCGTCCTGCGCGCTGGGGAGCGCCAGGACGGCGCCCGGGGCGGCAAGCGTCGCGAGCAGGAAGGCGATCGACGGGGTGAGGCGGTTCTTCACGGGTATCTCCGGCCGGCCCCCTGGGGGGGACGTGGGGGGGTCCGAGTATCTATCGGCAATTCGGCGGGGGGCGGCAGCAACAACGGCCGCCGGGGGCGAACGCCGTACGGGCCGGGGGATTGCGCCGTTCAGGCGGTCGTCAGGGATTGCCGCCCGGGCGCTGCTCCGGGGGGGCGGTGTCGCCCTTGGTCAGTTCGGCGGCCCGGATCGCCAGGACCCGGCGCTCGCCCTCCAGGCGCGTCCGGACGGCGGCATCCAGCCCCGGGACCTGCAGCGCACCGTCGATCCGGCCGATGGCGGCCTCCACGGCGGCGGCATCCATCTTGGCCACGTCGCCCGCGGCCAGGGGCGGCGGGGGCGCCGGGATCGTCGTCTGGGCCTTCAGCGACGGGCCGCCCGGGGCGGCGTCACGCGGAGCCTCGGCCGGCGCTCCTGCTCCGGCACCCGGACCAGCTGGTCCCGGGCCTCCCTTCCCGGTCGTCGCCGGCGCGGCCGACCCGGCGCCCGCCTTGGGGCTCGTGGTCGTGCCGGCGGTGATCCCGCTCGGCGTGGATGCCGACTCCAGCGGCTTGAACAGCGACTCGTTCGGCTTCGAGCCGACCGGCACCTCGTAGACCCGGTCCTTGTGCTTGAGCTTCAGCTGCCACGGGGTCACGATCTCGACGACCGTGACGCCGTCGCCTTCCTTGCCCAGCTCGATCGTGCGGCCGCCCTCGAAGTAGACGATCGACCCGAGCATGCCGACCGGCTTCGGGCCCGTGTATTCCACGGGTGCCGGCGGGGGTGGCGGCGCAGGAGACGGCGGCGGCGGGGGCGGCGGGGGCGGCACCTTGCGCTTCCAGTCGGACGGCGCGAAGAAGAGCGACCGGCCCTCGAAGCGCTTGCGGTACGTCGTGTGCGCCTGCTCGTTCAGGGGCAGCAGCGGGGTGATCGTGTCGACGTCCTTCGGGTCGGCGGACGGCCGGAACATCGCCGCCACCAGCGGCAGGCCGTGCGCCGCCACCTGGTAGCCGGCGATGCACGCGACCAGCGTGCCCGCGACCAGCGTGCCCGACCAGCGGACGCCCGAGGGCAGGTGCAGGTCAAGCTTCATCGTGCACCCCGCGATCCGCCCACGACCCAGCCCTCGACCGTGGCCTGCACGGTGATCTTGCGTGCCTGCTCGTTCTTGGTGAGGCGCAGCGAGCTGATCGCCTCGATGCCCGGGTGCGACTCCAGCTCGTCGATGATCTTCGGCAGCTCGTCCGGCGTGGTGTCGAACTTCACCTCGGCCTGCAGGCGCTCCAGCGCACCGCCCAGCACGGCGGCGTCCGAATCCTTCATGCGCTGCCCGGTGCGTGCCTCGTAGCTGTAGCCCGCGACCTTGTGCTTCTTGGCGATGTCGTTGATCGCGCGCGCCAGTTCCTCGCGCCCCTGCGCGCCGTCGCCGGGCACCTCGACCGCGCCGTAGGTGGCGACGTCGCGCTTGAGCTCCGTGGTGACCGTGGCCTGCCGGCCGGCACCGCGCGAGAGCGCCGACTCGATCTGGTCGGACTCCGCCGCCCACTCGGCCGCGCGCTGCCATGCGACGGTGTCGGCCAGGAACCAGCCGAGCAGCGCGATCGCCGCCAGCACCACCCACTGCTGCCGGCGCGGCAGCGCGGTGTAACGGGCCTTGAGGTCCGCCCACTGTGCGGCCAGCGAGCGCTTGCCGGTCGGCTCGCGCTGGACGGTCGCGGAATTGGCTTGCAGGTTCGTCATCGCTTTCGCCTCAGTTGCGCTTGCAGCGCTCCAGCAGGTTGTCGAACTCGACCTTGAGCCGCGCCTTGGTCGCGTCGTCCAGGTCCGCGCGCTGCCGGGCCTTCGAGACGCGCACCAGCGCGTCGCGGGCCTCTTCCTTGCTCATGGCGTTGATCTCGTTGGCCGTCAGCGCCGGCGGCGGCGGTTCGGGCTCGTTGGAGCCGCCGGGGTTGCCGTGCGTCGCCAGGCCGCGGTTGCCGCGGCTGGGACGGATGGTGGTGCCCGAGGCCGCTGACGTGCCGGCGGCTGCATCGCCGCCGGCCGAAGCCGGCGCCGGGG
>JBEIFT010000279.1:0-3289 GCA_040382255.1 Phycisphaeraceae bacterium | reverse complement strand
TGGCCGTCGCCACCCTCGCGTCCGCGGCCCATGCCGACCAGTTGCGGTCGGTCCCGGCCGGGCCGGTCGGCGTGGCGGCGGGTGTCCGGTCGTACGAGACGGCCGTGCACGACGCCGGCGAGGCCAGCACCTGGTTCTGCCAGGTGGCGGGGGCCCCGGCGGTCGCGGGCAGCATGCTGGTGGCCCATGCCGGGGGCATGATCACGGTGACGTTGCGCCACGCGATGAGCGGTGCCGCGCTGCAGGCCGAGTTCGTGCCCGGGGTCTCGGCGCGCGTCCTGCGGGACGGGGCGGTCGTGGCGGCGGCGGACTGGACCGCGGTGGACGCGGCCGGGAAGCTGCTGCCGGGCGCGGTGCACGGGTTCCGCGCGCTGCAGATGGATCCGGCGTGGCAGCTGTACCGCGTGGCGTCGTCCGATGCGGCGCTGCTCGAGACGCTTGTGCCGGCCGCGGCGTCGGCCGGATGCGTCGCGGCGTGCTCGCAGTCGGCGCCGATCCCGCCGGGGTGCGCGACGGAGCCGACGGAGAGCGTTGCGTGTTGCCAGGCGCGGGCGGCGAATTCGCGGTGCGTGGAGTTGTGCGATTGCGGTGGCAACGGACCGTGCCAGGCAGAGGCGTGGGAGCGTTACGCTGCGCTTCTGGCTGCATGCGATCCAGGTTCGGCGGAACAGTGACCATGGAATCCGTCCTGCCCCAGCTGCCGGAGGCGATCGGAACCATCGACGTGGACGTCGTGCCGTGCCGCGATTGCGGCGCGCGCCAGCCGACGGCCCGGCGGCGTTGCGACGCGTGTGGATTCTCAGCCGATGAACTGCGCCGGTGGCGTGGCCGCAACCTTGCGTCGTGGCGCCGGCTGGCGGCGCAGTTGCGATGGAACACGTGGGAGGTCTGGGTGTTCATCGTGGTGCGGACGGCTCCTGCCGCGGCGGGACTCATCATTCTGCCGTCGCTCTCCTTTCAGGAGGGGACCCGGATCTTCCCGCTCATCTTGCGGTTCTCCTCGCCGATCGTGGCTGTGGTGGGCGCCATCGTGGTCGGGCGCGTGGATCTGGCGCTTCGCGACTTGCCGACGTGGACAACCCCCGGGCAGGGCGATCGGTCTCGTTTGGATCGTTGGTTCGGCCGCTGGTGGCCGGGCGCGATCGCGTGGTTCGTGTCGGGGCACGTGCTTGGGCGCCTCATCGCATACCGATTCGCCGGCTGGTACGTGGTTCATTGGATCGGAGTGTGTCTGCTGGCTGCGATGACGGTCGGGGCGGCGGCCTCGCTGGCGATCGCGGCGGGACGGATGGATGGTTGGGCTTCGCTGATCGCTCCTTCGGCGCAGGATTTCGGGCGGCAGGCGCGCCCGGACGGTCCACGCACCGTCCTTCGGGTCTTCGCCTGCTGGGCCGTGCTTGCCGGATTGCTGATGGCGGGCACGAGGTGGCGTTTGGGCGGCGAGCAGTCCAGCACGGTCTGGCACGTCGGGAACTTCATCGTCGACGCGATCTACTGGTCCGCCGGCCTCGTCTGGCTCTGGAACCTGCTCGTCGTGCAGCGATCGCTGCGGAGGTGGGTGAATGACTGACGACGCATTGCTCGAAGGTCCGCCGTGGTCGGGCGCGGCGGCGCCGCCGGCGTTCGAGGACGTGGTGGTGGCGCTGCGGCGCGACCGGCCGGATCTTGACCTGGCAGCGATGGTGCGCGCCGACGTCCTGGCGTGCGGGGCGCGATTCCTGCTGGTGCCCACCGTCGCGCGCTACGCGGGGCTGGTGGATCCGGCGGTCTCGCGGGCGGCCGCGGACGAGGTGATCCACCACGCGCTGACTGCCGCGGGCGCCGAGTTCCGTGCGGCGGCCGACGCGCTGGGCGCACGCTTCCCGGCGTGGGCGGTGCTGCTGGAACGTGCGGCGGTGGCGCGCGAACTGCTGGGGGGCGACGCCGACGACGCGCCCGTCCCGGCCGAGGTGGGTGCGGCGGCGGCCGATGGACGGGGGCGGTTCGAGATCGGGCCGACCATCGCGCGCGGGGCGTTCGGCGTGGTGGCGCTGGCGAGCGACCGCACGCTTCCCGGATGGGCGGCGGAGGCGGAGGACGGCGACGACCGCGGCGACGCGGTGGTGAAGTTCGTGCGGGCGACCGATGCCGATGCCGAGCCCTGGCGCACCGAGGCCGCGCGCGGGGCGCTGATCGAGCACCGCTGCGGGGTGCGTGTCCTGGACGCGGGCGCCGTGCCCGGGCGGACGGGCGAGGGGTACATCGCGCTCGAGCGCGTGCTGGGCCGGTCGCTGGCGGCCATGGCTGCGGCCGGCGAGCGCCTGCCGCCGGACGCCGTGGCGCGCGAGGCGGTGGACCTGGCGCGTGCGATCGACGAACTGCACGCGGAGGGCTATGCGCACGGCGATCTGGGCCCCACCAACGTGCTGGTCGACCGCGCTGGGCGGCTGCGCCTGGTGGACTACGGGCTCTCGAAGCCGATCACGCCGGAATCGGCGCGCGCCGACGGGGTACGGCTGGCGGAACTGGTGCAGTGGATGGTGCTGGGGTGGGTGCCGCCGGGCGGCATGCCGTTCGCCACGGGGATGCGCGGGGCCATGCTGCGGGTGGCCGCGCGGCAGCGCGCGGCGCCGGCGGGCCCCGGCGGCTTCGCGGACGAACTGATGCGCGCGCGCAGCGGCGCGTGGCGCACGCAGGTGATCGTGTGGATCTTGGTGGCGGTGGCTATCGTGTGGCTTGCGCCGAAGATCCGGCTGCCGCAGTGGTGACGCCCGAGACCGATCCCCCGTCCTGCACACCGGTCCCCGAGGCCTGCATGGTGCCGTTCAGCGAGGAATGCCTGCGCCTGCTGCGGCGCCGCATCCGCGCGACGCGCGGGACGGACCGTCACTGGTCGATGCGCACCAGCGAGCTGCTGGCGTCCAGCCTGGTGCGCCTGGCGGCGAGCGCGGGCGACAGCCGTGCGCTGCCGACGGGCAAGCGCCTGGCAGGCCTGCTGCGGCTGATCGCCGACCACGTGGTCATCGACCGGATCCGGCGGCGGATCGTGCAGCGGCGCGCCCATGCGGTGGTGGTGGAACTGGAGCGCGCCGCCGAGCCGGTATGCGACCCGCAGGACGATGCCGATGCGGCCGAGGCGCAGGCATTCCTGGCGGCGATCGTGGCCGAGCTGCCCCCGGACGATCGGCTGGTGGTCGACTGCCGGATGCGCGGCCAGCCGTGGGCCGTCGCGGCGCTGCAGCTGGGCGTGGACGAGCGCGCGGTCCGCAAGCGGTGGCAGGCCGTGCGTCGCCGGATGCAGGCGCAGCTG
>JBEIFT010000278.1:0-3306 GCA_040382255.1 Phycisphaeraceae bacterium | reverse complement strand
GGACGGCCCGTACAAGCCGGACCACTACCGCTACTAAATGGTGTCCGGGGTAGCCCCGCACCTCTTTATCGCGGACGTCAACAACAACCCCAGGGCCCGCGGATGCGTCCGCGGGCCCTTTCGTTTGGGGAGCGCGGGCCTGGTCTATGCGACTGACGGGGCATCCCTCTCCCCAAGCCTTTGGGGCGCGGTCCCGATGAGTGGCAGAGTCAAACAGTCCCATAATGCCTTTCCTTTCTCCAGGAGATCGCTGGTTGGCGCTTCCCGCATTGCAGGGCGTCGCGATCGATGTATCCCTGCGGTGCCGGTCGTCTCTCCAGAGAGCGGCCGCCCGTTGGCCCTGCTCTGCCGTCCGTCCGAAGGTCACTCCCGAGGAGTCCCAATGTCCACCACATCGCCCGTGTCGCGTCCTGCTCGCATGTTGATCGTGGCCGCCGTGGCGGCCGCGTCGCTCCTCGGCGCGATGGCCAAGGCGGACAGGATTCCCGACGCCTTCAACGACACCACCCGCAACGCCACCCTGTGGCTTGAGCAGGAGTCGTCGAACTCGATGGGCTGCAAGGTCCGCGAGGCGTCCGGCAAGCTCCGTTTCGAGGGACGCGGCGTCGCCAGCTCCGCTTCGTACCGCCTGACCAAGCGCTTCGACTGGAACGACGGGTTCGTCGTCGACTGGACGCAGATGTCGATCATCTCCACCGTGGCCAACGCCGCCCTGTCCGGGCGTGCCGGCATCGCCATGGGCTGGGGCGCGTTCACCGCCACCACCGGCTACCAGGACGGCATCAACATCGAGGTGATCCGCAACAGCAGCTCCCGGCGGCTGGTGATGTCTGTGCGAAAGGGCGGCCAGGTGGTGGATTCGGCCTCCTGCCTCATCGGGTCCGGGGAGTTCGACTACCGCATGGTCTGCTCGACCGGGTTCGGCGTCTCGATCGACCTGTACCGAGACGGCGGCGCGATGCCGGTTCTCTCCATCGATGGCGTCGACGCATTGTTCGCCGACCGTGCCGCGACCGGCATCTCGGTCGCGTTCCTCGCCTGGTCGCACGCGGGAATCACCATGGACTGCCGCGTCGATGACTTCAAGGCCTGGGGCGACCTGTACGACGACTCCAACGATTCCCTCGCCGACGACGCCGACTCCGCCGACGACGACGATGACAAGGACGGCTACGACGACAGCCCGGACGGAGATGACGACGGCGACGACAACGCGGCCCGGTCGGTTTCCGTGGCTCAGTTCAATGCGTCGCTGACCGCCGCGCTGGCTTCCTCGCCGCTGCCCATCCTCGAGGCCGAGGTCGAGCGCCAGGGCTCCGCCAGCCTGGTGTCGGTGCTCCAGTGGAACGCCCCGGCCTCCCGCCTCGTCGAGGTGCGCGTCAATGCCGCGACTGGTGCCGTCGTCGGCTCGCGGACCTGGACCCCCTCGGCGATGCAGCTGGCCAACTACCAGGACGAGATCGATGCGCTCGGGTCGGTCACCGTCCCGGCGCGCAACGCGGTCACGAGTGCGGTCACGGGCGGTGCCACGGTCGCCGAGGTCGAGCTCGAGTCCGAGGACGCCGGGCCGATTTGGAAGGTCAAGTTCGTCACGCCTGCGGGGGCCGAGGACGAAGCCGAGGTCGACGCGTCCTGAGCGCACTCGGCTACGCGCCGGGTGTCCGTCACCGCTCCAGGAGCCACCACCGCTTCCGCGGCGCGGGTACGCCCTTGCGCAGGCCGAACCGCCGCTGCGCGGCCTCGGCGATGAAGGCAGCCGCCTCGGCCGGGTCATCGGTGAACTTCACCAGTCCGCGGTCGCCGGGACTGATCGTGGCATCGGGGATCATGCGCTTGAGCACGAAGTCGTCGAGCTCGTCCCAGTAGTCCTTGCCCATCATGACGATGGGGAAGTCGGTGATCTTGCCCGTCTGCACCAGGGTAAGGGTCTCGAAGAGCTCGTCCATGGTGCCGTAGCCGCCCGGCAGCACCACGAATCCGTACGAGTACTTCAGCAGCATCACCTTCCGCACGAAGAAGTAGCGGAACTCCACGCAGCGGTCGCACCACGGGTTGGCCGACTGCTCGTGCGGCAGGATGATGTTGCATCCGAGGCTGGGTGCGCCCGCGTCCTTCGCCCCGCGGTTTGCGGCCTCCATGACGCCCGGTCCGCCGCCCGTCATCACGGTGAATCCGCGTGCGCCGAGCTCACGGCCCACCTCGCGCGCCATCCGGTACCACCGGTGGTCGTCCTTGAAGCGCGCGCTGCCGAAGACGGTGACGCACGGCCCCACGAAGTGCAGCTTGCGGAAGCCTCGGATGAACTCCGCAGCGATGCGGATGACCCGGAACAGCTCCTCGAGGCGGCCGCGCGGGCCGGCGAGCATGAGGCGCTCGGGCGGGCGTGATGCGTCGGACCCGTCGTGGCCGTCGGCGGGAGCGGTCATGGCCGGGATGCTAGGGCGTTCGGTCCGCCTGGCTCCGAAAGCACGCCCGCCGGCGTGCTTCGCACGGCCGGCGGGCGGGGGGCTGGTGATGGGATGGCCTGCGGTCAGGCCGGCTGCGGCTCGGCCTTGGGGGCCTCGCCCTTGGGCTCCTGCGTCCCTTCGAACGTCAGGTAGTCCTTGCCTTCCTCGCGGGTCGCCCGGATGGACGTCCCGTCGGCGAACTCGCCGCTGAGCAGGCGCTCGGCCAGCGGGTCCTCGATGAACTGCGCCAGCGCGCGGCGCAGCGGACGGGCACCGAAGTCGGGGTTGTAGCCCTTCTCGATGAGGAAGTCCTTGGCGCCGTCGCTGACCTCGAGGGTCATGCCGCGGGCCTTCAGGCGGTCGCGCACCTTGGCCAGCTCGAGGTCGATGATGTGCGTCAGGTCCGCCTTGACGAGCGGCCGGAACACGATCATGTCGTCGAGCCGGTTGATGAACTCGGGACGGAAGAACTTCTCCGCCTCGCTGTGCAGGGACTTCTTGATCTTCTCGTAGTCCTGCACCTCCTGGCGCTTGCCGAACCCGAAGTTGGCGCCGCCCTTGATGATGTCGGAGCCGATGTTCGAGGTCATGATGATGATGGCGTTGCGGAAGTCCACGCGCCGGCCGAACGAGTCGGTCAGGTGGCCGTCGTCCATCACCTGCAGGAGCATGTTGAACACGTCCGGGTGCGCCTTCTCGACCTCGTCGAAGAGGACGACGGAGTAGGGCCGCCGGCGCACGCGCTCGGTGAGCTGGCCGCCCTCCTCGTAGCCCACGTAGCCGGGGGGCGCGCCCACCAGGCGGCTGACGTTGTGCTTTTCCATGTACTCCGACATGTCGAGGCGGATCATCGCGTCGG
>JBEIFT010000277.1:0-3383 GCA_040382255.1 Phycisphaeraceae bacterium | reverse complement strand
TCAACGGCGGCGGCGGGCGCGGCGGCAGCGGCGGCGGCGGGCGCGGCGGGTTCAACGGCGGTCCCGGCATGGGGCCCCGCGGCGGCGGAGGTGGACGATGAACCGGCGCCGCGGCAGCGTGGTCGTGGTCGTGGTCTGGGCGGTGGCGATCGCAGCCGTGCTGGTCGCGGCGACGCAGATCGTGACGTTCCGGCAGGCCGTGGTCGGCCGCGAGTCGTTGGCGCGCGTGCAGGCACGGTGGTCGGCGCGCGCGGGCCTGGAGCAGATGATCGCGCTGATGGAGTACCACGCGCAGAATCCCGACCCGGACGACCCGATGGCCGTCGTGCGCGACATGGAGGACACGGCGCTCGGCGAAATGGCGACCGGTGCGTGGGACATCCGCCACTACCGCGACGGAGCCGAGTGGGCGGGTCCGCTGGACGAGGGATCGAAGCTCAACATCAACCTTGCCAGCAAGCTGCAGCTGGAGAAGCTGCCGCGCATGACGCCCGACGTGGTCGACGCGATCCTGGACTGGCGCGACACCGACGACGACGTCCAGCAGATGGGCGCCGAGCGCGACTACTACGCGAACCGCTCGCTGGGCTACGGCCCCCGCAACGGCCCGCTCCGCAGCATCGCCGAGCTGGAGCTGGTGGCCGGCGCATGGCCCGAGTACGTCCGCGGCGAGGACTGGAACCTGAACGGCCGCCTGGACCCGAACGAGGACGACGGCCCGCGAACGTTCCCGAACGACAAGCCCGACGGCAAGCTGGATGCGGGATGGGCGAAGTACCTGACGGCCTACTCCAAGCAGTCCCGCGCCGCGCCCAGCGGCCAGGACAAGATCCTGCTGAAGAGCGCGAAGACCGAGGACCTGGTCGCGCGCACCGGTGTCGACGAGGCGCAGGCCCAGGCGCTGATCGCCTTCGGCAAGCAGCAGGGCGCGCGGCCGGAGACGCTGCTGGTGACGCCGCTCTCGCAGACGGGCGGCACGACGGGGGCGAACGGGAACACGCGCGGGCCGGGCGGCACGACGGGCGGCGCGTCCGGCGGCACGATGGGCGCGGGTGGCCGTACCGGCGGCTCGACCGGCGGCACGTCCGGCAGCGGCAAGGGGTCGACCGGCGGCACGGGCGGCTCGTCCGCGGCGGGCGGCACGGGCGGAGGCACGGGCGGCGCAACCAGCGGGCGCTCGAGCGCGGGCCGCAGCGGCGGCTCCGGCACCACGACGGGCCCGCGCGACCTGACCGAGGCCCAGCTGCGTGCCGTGCTGCGCGAGACCACCGGCGACGACTTCTCGAAGCCCGTCCCGGGCCGGATCAACATCAACACCGCGCCGGTCGACCTCCTGAAGGAGGTCCTGGACATCGAGCCGCGCGTCGCCGAGGCGATCGTGGCGCGCCGGCGCGCGAAGCCGCAGGGCATCACCAGCCTGGTGGACCTGCAGGGCATGTCGGGCATGAACCCGTCGGCCCTTGCGCAGCTGGCGACGCAATTCGACGTGACGAGCAGCGTGTATACCGTGACGAGCCGTGGTCGCGCCGCCTCGACGGGAGTCGAGGTGGAGATCGAGGCCGTCATCGACCGATCCCAGGTGCCGGCGCGCATCCTCTCCTACCGCGAGCAGTGAACCCATGAGCAAGCGACAGCCACGCCAGCCGAAGCCCCAGGCCGACCCGAACGTCGTGGCCGTGTTCTGCCCCGTCCCCGGCGGCTTCCGGGCGATGGCGGCCCGCGCCGCGGGCGGCACGATCGAGGTGCTCGGCACCGAGCGCTTCGCCGCCGATGACGCGCGCGCGGCGAAGTGGGCGGACACCTGGCTCGCCGCGCGGCGCGTGGTGGGCCTGACCGGCGCCGGGGTGATCGTGCGCTCGGTGCAGCTTCCGGACGCCGAACGCGAGCGGCTGGAGAGTGCGCTGGAACTGAACGCGACGACCTTCGTGCTGGGCCGCACGCCCATGTGGCGCGTGGCGTCGGCGGTGCTTCCCGACGCACGCGGCGAAGGCATCCGCACCGGCATCGTGGCCGAGTGGCCGATCACCGACCTGGCCCCTGCCCTGCCCGCCGGCGTGCCCGAGGCCGCCGACACGACGTTCGCGCCCGAGGTCGCGGCGCTTGCCGCGCTGGCCGGGCGCGCGGTCGACCCGCTGGTCCTGGTGGACGCCGGGAACGGCTCGGTCACCATCACGGTGCCGACGAGCAAGGGCCTGCTGGCGCGCGTGATCCGAGCGGGCGGCGAGGGCGTGGGCATCGAGGAATCGGACATCGCCCGCGCGGTCGGCGAGGCATGCATGCACGCGGCCGTGCCGGCAGGCGAGATCCCCGTCGCGATCGCCCGCGCACGCGCGGCGGCGGCCGACGCGCTGGGTGGCGGTCTGGGATGCACGCCGGAGGACGCACAGCGGCTGTCCGCGTCGGTGCGCGGCGCAGGCGACGGCGCGTGGTGGAAGGAGCACGGCTTTGCGGCAGGCCTGGCGCTGGGCGCCACGGGCCCGACCGCGCCGCTGACGCAGCTTCACTCGATGGACCTGGGCGCGCGGCCCGACCGGATCGGCGCGGTGCTCAACCGCATCGCGGAGCCGCGCACCGCGGCGCGCGTGCTGGCGGCCGGAATCCTGGTGGCGGTGCTCGGGCCGCTGGCGCTGGAAGGCGCCCGCCTGCTGGTGCTGCGGTGGAAGCTGCCGGACCTGGCGGCCTACCGCAAGGCCGAGGACGAGGACCGCAAGCGTCGCGCGCTGTACGGCGTGCTGTCGCGCCACGCGTCGTCGATGTCGAAGACGCTCTCCGACCTGGCGTGCAGCGCGCCGGACGGCATCGAGGTCGAGACGATCAACGTCACGCAGGCCGCGAAGGGCCAGGCGATCACGGTGCGCGGCAAGGCCCGCCCGGCCGGCGGCATGCAGGGCTCCGAGGTGATCCTGACCATGGAGGAGCAGCTCCGCAAGAGCGGCGCCTTCGAGGGCATCACGCGCAGCTCGGAGCTGCCCGATGCGCGCGGGTACCAGGAATTCTCGATCACGGCGGTGGCGATCAAGCCGACCGTCACGGTGGCGTTCCCCGAGGACCAGGACTTCGCGAAGAAGTCGATGCGCGTGCGCCGCTACGGCCCGCCGCCGGCGGACGTGGACGTGGCGGCATCGGGCATCGACGCGCAGGACCTGGAGCTGATGCGCGGCGCGGGCGCCGGCGGTGCCGCGAAGGCGACGGCCGAAGCCAAGGGTGCGGGCGCCGACGAGGCCGCGCACGGCGGCACCTCGGCGGACGACGCTGCCACGCCGGACACGACCGTCGCCGCACGGCCGTCGCGCGGCGGGAGCTCGAAGACCGACACGGCGACCGCGCCGGCCGTGGGAACGCGCACGACGGACGCCGCGAAGCCGGCCGCCGCACCGGCGTCG
>JBEIFT010000276.1:0-3390 GCA_040382255.1 Phycisphaeraceae bacterium | reverse complement strand
GCGGTGGGCGAGGGCGACCGCGCGCCGTTGCAGGGCGTGCGCGTCTACCGGCACGTCTTCAGCTTCATCTTCGGCCTGTTCCCGGGCAAGAAGTTCGTCGAGACCGGCCCCGACGGCAGCGCCGAGGTGATGGTCGGGTCGGCCAACACCAACCTCACGATGCTGCGCTCCGGGTACGAGCCCGTGATCTTCGGCGTCTTCGAGGAACGCGCGCAGGCGATCGCGCCCGACAAGGGCGGCTACGACCACGTCGTGTGGTACAGCGAGATCAAGCCTTCGCCGGAGAACGGCTACGAGGTCGCGTTCCGGCCCGTCGTGCGCACGCCGCTGCGGCTGACCGTGACCGACCGCGACACGCAGAAGCCGATCGCCGGCGCCGACGTCTACGGCGCCACGTTCCTGTACCTGCCGCAGCCCGGGCTCGAGGCCGACTGGGGCTTCCCGCCGCTGCAGTCGCCGAAGACCGACGACGGGGGCCGCGCCGCGCTGGACCAGGTCTCGGGCTTCCGCAACCGCGTCACGGTGCGCATGAAGGGCTACCAGGACGGGGTGCTCTCGTTCGACGGGCGCACGATCGCCGGCCCGCGCGAGGTCGCCATGCCGCTGCGCCCGCTGCGCGTGAAGCAGGTGGATTTCCTGGTCGTCGACGAGAAGTCCAAGCAGCCCGTGCCCGGCGCCGAGGTGCGCCTGGGCGAGTCGCGCGACGGCCTGCCCGCGAACCCCAACGGTTGGACGAAGGTGGCGGATGAGAAGGGCCGCACCGGGAAGATGCCCGTGCCCGACATGGAGCCGTTCCTGATCAGCGTGAAGGCGAAGGGCTACGCCGAGTGGCGCGGCGCGCCGGTGTGGCGCACGCTGGACGACGGCAGCACGCGGAAGCTGGAACTGGTGCGCGACTGACGGCGCCGGGCGCGCGCGCGGGTGGCGTGCGGCGCGGCCGCCCGCTCAGCGCCGGCCCAGCAGCCGTTCCGCGATCTGGATGCCGTTGAGCGCGGCGCCCTTGCGCACCTGGTCGCCTGAAACGAAGATCGAGAGCCCCATGCCCTCCGGCTGGCTGCCGTCGGCGCGGATGCGGCCCACCAGCACGGGGTCGCGGCCGGCGGCCTCGATGGGCTCGGGGAAGCGGTTGGCGGCGCGGTCGTCGACCAGCTGCAGGCCCGGCGCGGCGGCCAGCACCTCGCGGGCGCGGGCCTCGGCCAGCGGGCGGCGGAACGTCAGGTTGATCGATTCGCTGTGCGCGCGCAGCACGGGCACGCGCACGCAGGTGGCGCTGACCATGACCGACGGGTCCCGCCAGATGCGGCGGGTCTCGTCGACCAGCTTGCGCTCCTCGTCGTTCTGGCCGTCGGCGCCGACGGCGCTGTTGTGGCTGAAGACGTTGAACAGGCACTGCCGGCCGAAGATCGCGGTGGTGTAGGGCTTGCCGGCCGCGAACTCGTGCGCCTGCTGCTCCAGCTCGGCCATCGCGGCGGCGCCCGCGCCGCTGGCGGCCTGGTACGTGCTGACCACCATGCGCGCCACGCCGGCCTCGCGGTGGAGTGGCGTCACGGCCACCAGCGCGATGATCGTCGAGCAGTTGGGCACCGCCACGATCGTCGGTGCATGCAGCGCGTCCAGCTCGTCGCCGTTCACCTCGGGGATCACCAGCGGGAAGCGCGGGTCCATGCGGAACGCGCTGCTCTTGTCGACGGCCCACGCGCCGGACGCGACCGCCTGCGGCGCCCACTCGCGGCTGACGCCGGCGCTGGCGCTGAAGAACGCGATGTCGGTGCCTTCGAAGCAGCCGGGGGCGAGCGGCTCGACCGTGACGTCGCGGCCCAGCACGCGCAGCACCTTGCCCGCACTGCGGGCGCTGGCGAAGACGCGGATCGACCGCGCGGGGAAGCCGCGCTGCGCCAGGAGCGAAAGGAGTTCCTCGCCGACCGCGCCGGTCGCGCCGACGACGGCGACCGCGGGGTCGTGCCTCAGGCTTGCCATGTCATTTCCTTCTGCGGGGCTCCGCGGCCACCAGGAAGAAGCGCCCGATGCTCGCGTCGAACTCCGAGCGGTCGTCCCGCTCGAAGGTGAACGCGCCTTCCATCGTGCCCCATGCGGTGGTCAACGCGGCGTAGCTCTGGTACTCGAACCGGCCGCCCGGCTCCAGCTTCGGCTGCTCGCCGACGACGCCCTCGCCGTCCACCAGCTGCTGGCCACCGTCGGCGTCCACGATCGACCAATGGCGGCGGCGGAGCGTGATGGGCCCGTCGCCGTCGTTGCTGATCACCACGTGGTACGCGAAGTGGTAGCGGTCCGCGGACGGGTCGCTGCCCTCGGGCAGGTACGACGGCGCCACCTGCACGCGCACGCCGTGCGTGACGGTGTCGGATCCGAGGGAGCGTGGACCGGTCGCGGTCGCCATGCCCGGATGGTAGGCGAGCGGTGCGCGCGGCGGAAACGGGTCGCGGCCACGGGGCGCCGTCAGCGCCCCGGCGTCAGCAGCGCGCGCAGCGCCGCACCCGGGTCGGGTTCGCGCATCAGGCTCTCGCCGACGAGCGCGGCGTGGATGCCGTGCTGGTGCAGGCGCATCAGGTCGGCGTGGGTCCTGATCCCGCTCTCGGCCACCAGCACGCGGCGGGTGGGCGCCTCGACCATGTCGGCGATCCGCAGCACGTGGCCCAGGTCGACCTTCATCGTCTCCAGGTCGCGGTTGTTGACGCCAAGCAGGCCGTAGCCCGGGTGCGGGAAGCCCACGTGGTTGACCACGCGCCACAGGTTGTCCAGGCTGTGGACCTCCAGGAGCGTGGTCATCTGCAGCTCGGTGGCAAGGATCTGGAAGTCGATGATCTCGCTCTCGTGCAGGCATTCCGCGATCAGCAGGATCGCGTCGGCGCCCGCGGCCCGGGCCTCGTAGACCTGGTAGGGGTCGATCAGGAAGTCCTTGCGCAGGACCGGCAGGGGGACCGCGTCGCGGATGGCGTGGATGTACGCCAGGTCGCCGCCGAAGAACTCCTGGTCGGTCAGGCAGCTGATCGCGGCCGCGCCTGCTTCGAAGTAACTTCGTGCGATGGCCACCGGATCGAAGTCCTGCCGGATGATCCCCGCGGAGGGGCTCTTCCGCTTGACCTCCGCGATGATCCGCATGTCGCCGGGGTGGCGGTCGTCGACCACGTTGCGGAAGAAGTTGCGCGGCCTGCCGAGCTCGGCGATGCGCTCCTTGAGCGCCTCGACGGGCACGCGGCGCTTGGCCTCGGCGACCTCGCGGCGCTTGTGCTCGACGATGTGCTTCAGGACGGGGACCATCGCGGTGCTGGGAGCGTGGCATTCTATGGGTGCGTGCGCAACGGCCTTCGCGCAGGAATCCGCGGCCGGCGGGGGCCGGGCGGGCGCGGTCGGCGCGGCCGCGGCGCCCGT
>JBEIFT010000275.1:0-3446 GCA_040382255.1 Phycisphaeraceae bacterium | reverse complement strand
GCCGCCGCCGCCGCCCTTCGCGGGCTTCGGCGCAGCGGGCTTCGTTGCCATCTCGTCCGCACGCGCGTCTCGGTGGCTCTCGCGCTCGGCCACAGCGCGCGCGTCCGCGTCCTTGCGCGACTTCTCCTCGGCCTCCGTCTCTTCCCACTCGCTCCAGCCGCCGTCGAAGAGGCGCGCGCCGCCGTTGCCGTCCAGGATCACCAGGCGGTCGCAGCACGCGTCCAGCAGCGCGCGGTCGTGGCTGATCAGGATCAGCGCGCCGTCGTAGCCGCCGTCCTCGGGCGGCGTCGAGAGCGCGGCCTCCAGGCGCTCGGCGCTGGGGATGTCCAGGTGGTTCGTCGGCTCGTCCAGCACGATCAGGTTGTTCGCCGCGCTCACCAGGCCCGCGATCACCATGCGGCCGCGCTCGCCGCCGGAGAGGTTGCCGACGCACTTCTCCTGCTCGTTGCCGCTGAAGAGGAACGCGCCCGCCAGGTTGCGCGCCTGCTGCTCGCTGGCACGCAGGCCGCCCTCGTTGCTGGCGATCACGCGCTGCAGGTACTGCCAGACCGTGAGCATCGGGTCGATGTGCTCCTGCGTCTGCCGGAAGTACCCGACCTTCAGCTGCGGGCTCACCTTGATCGTGCCGGCGTCCTGCTGCAGGTCGCCCAGCAGGCAGCGCACCAGCGTGGTCTTGCCCGCGCCGTTCGGGCCCACGATACCGATCCGGTCGCCCGGCACGATCGTCAGGTCCAGGTCGTGGAACAGCACCTTGTCGCCGTAGCGCTTCGAGAGGCCCTCGGCGCGCGTGACGTGGTCTCCCACGCGCGGCGCCTTCGGCAGCTCCAGGTTCATCACCTCGAGCTCGGCGGGGCGGTCGACCAGCTCGTCGCGCTTGTAGCGCTCCAGGCGCGTGGCCCGGCCGCGTGCCTGCTTGGCGCGCTGGCCGGCCTTGTAGCGCATGATGTACTGCTCTTCCGCGCGGATCTTGTCCAGCTGCTTCTCGTGGTTGCGCTGGCTGGTCAGCATGCGCTCGCGGCGCAGGTTGATGAAGTCGGCGTAGTTGCCGGGGTACTCGCGGATGCGGCCCTGGTCGACCTCGATGATGCGGTGCACCACCGTGTCCAGCAGGCGGCGGTCGTGGCTCACCACCAGCACGGCGCCGGGGTATTCCTCGGCCAGGAAGTGCTCCAGCCAGCGGCGGCCCTCGATGTCCAGGTGGTTCGTCGGCTCGTCCAGCAGCAGGATGTCCGGCTGCTCGAGCAGCAGCCGCGCCAGCCCGACGCGCGCGCGCTGGCCGCCCGACATCTTCGCGACGGGCGTCGAGAACTGCTCGTCGGTGAAGCCCAGTCCGTGCAGCGTCTCGTCGATCTTGTGGTCGATCGCGTAGCCGCCGGCGCGCTCGATCGCCTCCTCGAGCTTCGCCTGGCGCTTCATCAGTGCGTCGACGTCGGCGCCGGGCTGCGCCATCTCGTCGTAGAGCGCCTCCATGTCGCGGTGCAGCTGGTCCAGAGCCTCGAACGCGCGCGCGGTGGCGTGGCGCAGCGTGTCCGCGGGGTCCAGCTTCGGGTCCTGCGAGAGATACCCCACGCGCGCGCCGCGCTGCAGCGCGACCGACCCGCCGTCCGACTGCCAGATGCCGGCGACCAGCTTCATCAGCGTGCTCTTGCCGCCGCCGTTGCGGCCGACCAGGCCGACCTTCTCGCCGGGCTCGATCGAGACGGTGGCGCCGTCCAGCACGATGTGCGTGCCGAAGCCGTGGCGGACGTTGGAGAGGGTGACGATGGGCATCGGGGCGCAGGATGGTACGCGCACCCGTTACGCTGCCGATGTGCAAAATGCCCGCCCCGGTTTCCTGCAGCGCCTCCTGCGCCCCCGTGCGCTGATCTTCTCGGTGCTGATCTTCGGCGCCGGCTACGTGATCTTCGCGCAGGCACGCGAGCAGAAGGTGGCCGCCCAGTCGGCCGTGGCCGCGTGGCTGCAGGACGGCGTGCGCCGCGCCGAGGAGCGCCGCGACGGGCCGTTCCTGCTTGGCGGCACCGAACCGCTGGCCGCCGAGGCCTTCGCGGGCTGGGTGCGCGACGCCGTGCCGGCGAACATCGCCACCGATGCCGTGATTGAGGTCACCCCGATGGGCCAGTCCTTCTTCGGCGGTGACGACCGCGGCATCACGCACCAGGCGGTGCTGACGCTGCGCAAGGCGCGCGCGACCATCGGCATCCGCTGGCAGCAGGGGCCCGGCAAGCCGAACGGCGAGGGCGTGATGGTGGAGTTCGTGCCCGCGGCGCCCGCGGTGCCGTGACGCATTCGCGGTCGGCGCGGCGCGCGTGACGGTGCGCCGTACGCGCCGGGCCGAACGCGCCGTTCCGCGCGCGCCCGTGCGCTACCCTTCCGCGATGCTCCAGGCATGGCTCAACGGCGCGTTCGTCCCGATGGACCAGGCGAAGGTCTCGGCGTTCGACGCGGGCTTCCAGCACGGCGTCGGGCTCTTCGAGACGATGGCCGCGCGGCACGGCCGCATCTTCCGCGTGATGGAGCACATGGCGCGCCTGCGCGACAGCGCGCGCGTGCTGGGCCTGGCCGACCGCCTGCGCATCGACGCGCTGGCCGACGCCGCCGAGCTGGCCGTCGAGCGCAACGGCATGCGCGATGCGCGCGTGCGCCTGACGCTCACCGCGGGCGACATGAACATGCTGGCGCGCGGCACGGCGGCGGGCGGCGCGGCCGCGGACGCCGCGCACGACCCGACCATCCTCATCCAGGTGCAGCCGCCCACGCCGTACCCGCCCGCGATCTTCGAGCAGGGGGTGGGCGTGCGCGTCGCCGACGCGCAGCTGAACGTGGCGGACCCCTTCGCGGGCCACAAGACGCTCTGGTACTGGCCGCGCCTGGCCGCGCTGCAGCAGGCGGCGGGCATGGGCCTGCACGAGGCGCTGTGGTTCGACGTCACGCGCGGCCTGGGCTGCGGCTGCGTGAGCAACGTGTTCGTCGTGAAGGGGGGCGTGCTGCACACGCCGCTCGCGCGCGGCGAGGAACCGTCCGACTCCGGCCTGCGCAGCCCGGTGCTGCCCGGCATCACGCGCGCCGCGGTGATCGCGCTGGCCGGGGACGCGGGCATCGAGGTCAGCCGCGAGCGCATCGAGGTGCAGGCGCTCCTGGGCGCCGACGAGGTCTTCCTGGTGAACTCCAGCTGGCACGTGCTGCCCGTGGTGCGCATCGAGCAGCGCACGATCGGCACCGGCGCGCCGGGCCCGGTCACCGCGCGGCTGCGCGCCGCGCTCCTGGAGTGCATCGACCGCGAGTGCCGCGAGGCCGCGCCGGGCGCGGGCGGCTGAGCCGCATCACTCGCGCGGCGCGCGCACGCGGACGTTCTCGCGCAGGTTGTCGCCGGACGCCGGCGTTGCGGTGCCCGTGACGGCGACGTGCCCGCCGCGCGACCCGCCGCCCACCGCGCGCAGCAGCGCACG
>JBEIFT010000274.1:0-3489 GCA_040382255.1 Phycisphaeraceae bacterium | reverse complement strand
GCCATTGCGGCACGATGACACGTCCGCAGGCGCCCAGAGCCGAGCACGGACCGGAGGGGGCCTCATCAAGCGAGTTGTCCCCGGCGGCGCCATTGCGCCGCCGGGGAAGTGTCTGAGCGACTGAGGCCCCCTCTGGTCCGCGCGCATGGCGACCAGGCGCCTTTCGCACGGCGACCAGGCGCCTTGCGCATGGCGACCAGGCGCCTTGCGTCCCCCGGTCCAAAACGCACGCGGGACCCGGCACGAGGCCGGGTCCCGCTGGGGTTCGGGGTGATGCGCGTCAGCTCACTTCGAGCTGGCCGGGGTCGCCTTGGACGTCGTCGAGCCGGTGGCCGACTTCGTGGTCGCGGTGCCCTTCTTCGCCGTGCCCTTCGCGGCAGCGGCCGGGGCGTTCTTCGGGGTCTCGGTCTTGGCCTTGGCGACGGCCTTTGCCTCGTTGCCGGTCACGACGACCTCGACGCGGCGGCTCTTCTCCTTGGTCGGCTCGGGCTGGTCCGGGCCGAAGCTCATCAGCGCGACGTGGTTCTCGGTGATGCCCTTCTTGCCCAGGTACTCGCGCACGGCGAACGCACGCTCGAAGCCCAGGTGGTAGTTCGTCGGGAACGCGCTCTTGCGGATCGGGTCGGAGTCGGTGTGGCCGATGACGACGATCTCGCGGTTCGGATAGAGCTCCTTCACCTTCTGCGCGATCGTGTCGAGCGTGTGGCGCGCAGTGTCCTTCAGGCCGGTCTTGCCCGAGTCGAACAGCAGGCTGTTCGCGATCGTCAGGTGGATGTCGTTGCCCTCGACGGTGACCTCGACCCCGTCGATTCCCTTGAAGGCCTTGGTGTCGACGGCCTGGCCGTCACCCACGGGCGTCGCGGCGACGGTCTGCTGCTGGCACGCCGAGAGCTGCTGCTGCAGCTCGGCCACGCGCGCCTCGCTGCTGGAGAGCTGCGAGCCGATTGCGTTGAGCTTGTCGTCCTTCTCGGCGAGCTGCTTGGTGAGCGCGTCGTTCTGCTGCAGGAGGTCGTTCGACGCGGTCTTGTTCTCGTCGCAACCGACGAGCACCGCCGCAGCGAGGGCGATGACCGGCAGGGCGAGGATTCGGGTGGATGCCATGTTGCTGAGTCCTTTCACGCATTGGGAGCGCCACAGCGGGGTGTGCGCCCGAACCGATGGCGGCCGCCAACGGTGCCCCGCATCCATGCGAAGCGACATTATTAGAACCCGGCCTCAGGGTCCCTGTAAAGGGGCGTCCGGGGGAAATCCATCCGAATCGGCGGGCTGCCGCCCCACGCCCGAGGACCAGATGAAGGCGCCCAGCACGACCACCAGGAAGGCCAGGAGCCGCAGGACGCGGGCCGTCACCGTCCGGGGGCCGGAGTCCGGTTCCAGGGACGGCTGCACGATGACCCCCGCCAGCAGGCAGCAGGCGACGATCGCCAGGCCCACCAGCACACCCCAGAGGTGCTCGCCGGGCGCACCGAAGATCCAGGCGACCACGGCGCCCACCATCGCCAGAATCGCCAGGGCGGCGCCCGCGGCCATGCCCCGGCGGACCAGCACGGCACCCACCAGAGACACGGCGATCATCAGCCCGGCCATCGCGAGCGCTCCGCCAGGAGACTGGCGCGCCGCCGATGCCATGCCGGACATCGCGTGGAGGGCGCCCGTCACGGCGCCGTCCAGCAGCGGGCGCCCCATCCAAGCCACGATCGAGCCGATCGCGAGCGCGGGACCGAACGGCATCCGCATGGGGGCATGCCGGACCAGGTTGACCGTCCACCACGCCAGCCCGACGAAGGGCGCCACGAAGAACCCGACCACCGCGGCCCGCCAGCCGAACGCCGCGCCCGCGGCAGCCATGAGATGGACGTCGCCCAGACCGAGCGCCTCGGTGCCAAGCAGGAGCGTGGCGGCGATGCGGACGACCCAGACCAGCGCGCCCGCCGCCACGAACCCCGTCGCGGCGGCGAAGAACGCCTGCAGCGCAAGCGGCACGTCGGCCGGCGCGTGGAGCGCGCGCGCCACGAGGGCCCCGATGCCGCCCAGCAGCACCGCGGGGCCGAGGAACGCGATCTCCTTGATCATCTCGCGGCGCGCGTGCGGGTAGTCGGCGAAGGTGTCGCCCTCGTTGGCCAGGTAATCGTCGTAGTCGGCGAACGAGCGTGGCAGCACGCCGGCCGCCAGCGAGATGCGTCCGATCGCCAGGCCCGCCAGCGCGCCGGTCGCGGCCAGCGAGACCTGCCAGCCGGGCATCGGCATCGGGAACCCCGGGTGATCGGCCGCGGAGGTGAAGGCCGCGACGAGCCCCGCGATGGGCCAGAGCACGAACGCCACCACGCTGGACCACGTCGGGATCGCCACGGGGATCAGGAACGTGCGCGCGTCGCAGAGGAGCATCGCGATCAGCGAGCCGACCGCCCACAGGACCGCCGCCAGCGCCGGCAGGCTGGCCACCAGCCCGATCGACGCCCACCACCCCTGCCCGACCGGCCACCAGAAGTTGCCGTGCCTCGGGAGATAAAGGACGGCGTAGACGGCTGCAAAGAGCAGCCCCATGGCCACCTCGCTCAGCACGTAGCGCGCCGGGATGGCGACATGGCAGGCCGCGCAGCGCCCGCGCAGCCGCAGCCAGCCCAGGACCGGGATGTTGTCGTACCACGGCAGGCGGTAGCCGCAGACCGGGCAGCGCGAAGGCGGCGAGACGACGCTCATGCCCTCCGGCATGCGCCACGCAACCACGTGGACGAAGCTTCCCGCGCACGCGCCGAACGCGAACGCGAACAGCAGGCCGACCAGGGTCGGCGACGCGATCGCGAAGTCGGTCCAGGTGTCCGGCATCGGGGCGGTCAGAACGGCGCGGGCGAGGACGAGGGCTCGCCGCCCTGCTCGAGCGCCTCGCCGGTGATGCGCTCGATGCGCTGCTCGGCGTCGTCCAGGATCTCGCGGCAGCGGCGGATGAGCGAGTCACCGCGCGCGTACTCGCGCAGGCTCTCCTCCAGGCCGGTCTCGCCCTTTTCCATGCGCTCGATGATGGACTCGAGCTCGTCGATGGCTTCCTCGTAGCCCATCTCGGCGATCGCGGGGTCGACCGGTTCGGCGGCGGGCTTGGCGGGCTGCTTGCGCGGGGACTTGCTCATGGCGGGTGGGGTTCCGGAGGCTACTGGGCGGAATCGAAGAGGGTCGGCGCGGGTGCGCCGCCGACCGTCGAGTGGATGGTGCCGTCGGCCACGCGCGTGGCGAGCGGGGTGCCCGCGGGTGCATCAGCGACCGTCCGCACCAGGCGGCCGTCGGCGACGAACGTCAGCGAGTACCCACGTGCCAGCACCTGCCCCGGGCCCAGGGCGCGGAGCTGGCGCTCGGCGGAACCGAGCTGGCCACGGAGGTCGCCGACCATCACGCGGGCGGCGCGTTCGAGGCGCTGGCTGAGCGCTCGCAGGCGCTCGCGCGCGGCGGCCTGGCGCACCGACGGGCGGTGGCGCTCGAAGCGGGCGCGCGCATCGG